>NZ_JBBPBZ010000002.1:2450625-2767500 GCF_038070105.1 Methylocystis sp. IM3
GGCCGTCCGGCGCCGCGACGACCGTGTCCGGGCCTTTGTAAAGCACGACGGCGCCGCTCACCCGCGCCGCGTCGCGCGCCTTGTCCAGCTTTGAGCGGTTGGCGCGATCATTGTCGCATTCGGCGAAGAGCCGTACGAATTCGCCCGCGTGCGGCGTCATCACGACTGGCCCCGGCGCGGCGCGGGTCGCCCGCCACAGCCGGAAGGGGTCGCTCTCGAAACTCGTCAGCGCATCGGCGTCGAGCACGGCGGCCCGGCGGTAGGCCTGCGGCGTCAGCGCCGCCTCGACCTGCTCGCAGCTCGCCTCGCTCACCCCGAGGCCCGGACCGAGCGCCACGGCGTTCTTGCGCTCGTCGGCGAGCACGGCGGCGAGGCCCCTGGCGCCGTCCGCGGGCCGCACCATCACCGAAGTGAGCGCGCTGGCGTTGACGAGCAGCGCGTCGCTCGGACTTGCAAGCGTGACGAGGCCGGCGCCCGAGCGCAGCGCCGCCGCCGCCGAGAGCCGCGCCGCGCCGGTGAAGGACGCGCCGCCGGAAACGACCAGCGCATGGCCGCGCGTATATTTGTGGCCGTCCACCTTGGGCCTCGGCAGCGCGGACAGCCACAGCGCCGGGGCGTTGACGAAGGTCTTCACCTCCATCGATTCGAGCGTGCTCGACCGGATGCCGATATGGGCGCAGGTCAGCCGGCCGCAGCGGGAGCGCCCCGGCAGCAGCAGATGGCCGGTCTTGACGCGAAAGAAGGTGACCGTCTCGTCGGCCTCGACCGCCGCGCCACGAATCGCGCCCGTTGTGCCATCGACGCCGCTGGGAATATCGACGCTGATGACGTTCTGCTTCGTTTCGCGCCGCCATTGATTGAGGCGATTCACCAGAGCCTGCGCGGCCGGATCGAGATCGCGCGCCAGGCCGGTTCCAAACAGCGCGTCGATGACGAGATCGACGCCGTGAAAATCGCATTCCTGCGCCGGAAGCAGCGTGCCCGTCCATCCCGCCGCCGCCCGCGCCGCATCGCCGCGAAGCTGATCGGGCGGCACGAGCGACGCGACGCGCACCTTGTAGCGTTGCGCGCGCAGCAGCCGCGCCGCGACATAGCCGTCGCCGCCATTGTTTCCCGGCCCGCACAGCACCAGCACGCGGCGCCCGCTGGTGCGCTGGAGAATGCGGCTCGCGACGCGCGCAATCGCGACGGCGGCGTTCTCCATCAGATCCATGCTCGGCACGCCGCTGTCGATCGTGAGGCGATCGGCGCGGGCCATTTGCTGGGTCGTCAGAAGTTCGAGTGGGAAGGGACTGAGCGGCATGATGCGCGGATGGTGACCGATGGCGGCGGTCCGCGCAATGGGCGGCGCCCAATCCGTGACGCTTGCGCCTCAATATTTGGCGCCACATTTCGCCGTGCCGCGCTTTCAGCTATGGAAAAGGCGATGCTGACCGCCGTTATCCTCGCCCATGGAAAGCCCGCCGCCCCGCTGCGCCGCGACGCCATTGCGCGCAGCCTCGCCTCTCTCGTCGAATCATGCGTGCAGGGCCTCGTGGCGGACGCCGTGCTGGTCGGCGCGCCCGAGCGCGGACTCGAGGCCATTGCCGACGAAGCCGGCTGCGCGCTCGTCGAAACCGCCACGGCCGAAGAAGGTCTCGCGCGCGGCCTGGACGCCGCGCGCCGCGACCGCATTCTTCTGCTTTGCGCCGGCAATGCCGTTGAGCGCGGCTTCATTGACGAGATCGACGATGTTTTCGTCCATGGCGCGCCGGACACTGTCCTGGTGCTGCGTCTCGCGCCGCATTCCTTGCTGACGCGTCTCGCGCCGCGCCTGTCCGAGCCGGTGGGCGTCATCGCCCCGAAAAGCGCGCTGCGCGCCGCAGCCTCCGCCGATCTCGGGAGGCTCGCCAGAAAGCTCGGCTGCGCGGAACTTTCCTGCCGCGCGCGCCGAACCTATTAGCTCTCACCGATTGAAGGTGTTGCAGTCGTCGATCCGGCCGCTCTTCAGGCCGCGCAGCAGCCATTCGGTACGCTGCGCCGAAGAGCCGTGGGTGAAGCTGTCGGGCACCACATAGCCGCGCTGCGCGCGCTGGAGACGATCGTCGCCGATGGCCTGGGCCGAGGCGACGGCCTTCTCGATGTCGCCCTCCTCCAGGAAGTGCTGGCGCGCATTGCCATTGTTGGCCCACACGCCCGCGAGGCAATCCGCCATCAGCTCGACGCGAACCGAGAGGGCGTTGGCCTCGCCGCGGCTGCCGGCGCGCGCCTGGGCGCGCTGCACCTTGGGCAGAATGCCGAGCAGATTCTGGATGTGGTGCCCCATCTCGTGAGAAATGACATAGGCATAGGCGAAATCGCCGCCCCCGCCGAAGCGCTGCTTCATGTCGCGGAAGAAGGAGGTGTCGAGATAGATGCGCTGGTCGAGGGGGCAGTAGAACGGACCCATCGCCGATTGCGCAGTCCCGCATCGCGAACTGGTCGCGCCGTCGAAGAGCACGAGCCGGGGCGCGCGGAACGCAACGCCCTCCTGCTGCGGCAGGATTTGCGACCAGACCTGCTCATTGGAGCCCACGACCTTGGAGACGAATTGCCCCATCTGATCGGCCGGCTGCGACGCCTCGCGGGTGCGGTCCTCCCGCTCCACGCGGTGGCCGCCGCCCATGCGGCTCAGCATGTCGGCCCCGCCGATCAGGAGCGAAGGATTGATGCCGAGCGCCCAGCCGAGGATGCCGAGAATGACGATGGTGCCGAGCCCGATGCCGCCGCCGCCCCCTGACGGGCCGCCGAACATGCCACCGCCCTCGCCCCGGCGGTCCTCGATATTTTCGGAGGTCTGGAGATCTTCCCACTTCATCTTGCTGGCTCCGCCGCGCCGTCATCCGGCCCGATAATTTAATGGACGCAAGCGCGGCTGAACAGGCCGGAAATCAGGGCGCGCCCCATTCCTGCGGCCATTCGGCTCGCAGCCGGCCGCCGAGCCGCACGGGCGAAATCATGCCCGCGAGCCCGTCCCGCCCCACCTCGATCGCCACGCCGCAGAGCGTCGCCTCGCCATTGGCCGGCTCGTAGCGCGCGCCCGGCGTCTTGCGGATGAAGCGGCGCAGCGGCTCCTCCTTGTCCATGCCAATGACGGAATCATAGTCGCCGGTCATGCCGGCGTCGGTGAGATAGGCTGTGCCGCCGGGCAGGATCTGTGCGTCCGCGGTCGGCACATGCGTATGGGTGCCGACGACGAGCGACGCCCTTCCATCGACGAAATGGCCCATGGCCATCTTTTCGCTCGAGGTCTCGGCGTGCATGTCGACCACGATGGCGTCGCAGCCCACCCCAAGTGGGCAGGCGCCGAGCTCGCGCTCCATAGCGGCAAAAGGGTCGTCGATCGCGTCCATGAACACGCGGCCCATGGGATTAATCACCAGGACCTGCTGGCCGCGCGCGGCGGCGAAGAGATTGGCGCCCCGGCCCGGCGTGCCGGGCGGATAATTGATGGGCCGCAAAAGGCGCGGCTGGCGCTCGATGAAAACCAGCGTCTCCCGCTGGTCGAAGGCGTGATTGCCGAGCGTGACGCAATCGACTCCGGCGGCGAGCATTTCCTCGCAAATGGCCTCGGTGATGCCGAAGCCCCCGGCCGCGTTCTCGCCGTTGCACACCACGAAATCGAGCGCCCACTTCTCGCGCAGGCGCGGAACGTAGCGGGTCACCGCCGCGCGGCCGGAGCGGCCGAGCACGTCGCCGATGAAAAGGAGGCGCAGCGGCTGCGCGGGTTGCGAGGCGGTTGACATGGTTCTCCATAGCCCGCGCCGCCCCCAAGATCAAAACCTGTGTCGGGCCCGCCGGAAATCGAGATTGCGCAAACGCCCCGCCTTTCATAGGTGAGGGCGATCGTTGTAACATTCAGAGTGAAACGAGCTTCGCCCCAGATGCCTGACGCCGCCGCCCGCACCGACGCCCCGACGCAGACCGACGCGCCGGCGCGGCCTTACATCGTCTTCGAGGACGGACGCGACGGCGGCCGGGCGCAGCTCTTCGACGCGCCCGAGGAGATCATCGTCGCCCGCGAGGCCGCCGAGGTCCAGGACGCCTTCGCCCGCATGGAGGCCGCCGCGAAAAGGGGCCTCTATCTCGCGGGTTACGCCAGCTATGAACTCGGCTATGCGCTCGAGCCGAAGTTTTCGACCCAGACGACGCCGCGCTCGCGCACCCCGCTGCTGCTCTTCGGCGCCTTCCGCGCGCCCCGGCCCTGGACGCTGCCGCCCGCCGAAGGCCCCGCCCCGCGCGTGGCTCTGACGCCGGCCTGGAGCGAGAGCGACTACGCCGAGCGTTTCCGCGCCTGCCGGGATTTCATCTTCGCCGGCGACGTCTATCAGATCAACCTCACCTTCCCGCTCTATGGCCGTTTCGACGGCGACCCGCTGGCGCTCTACGGCGCCCTGCGCAAGCGCCAGCCTGTCGCCTATGGGGGCGTCGTGGCGCTCGGCGAGGAGACGGTCGTCTCTCTGTCGCCCGAGGTCTTCTTCGAGGCGCAGGGCCGCGCCATCCGCGCCCGGCCGATGAAGGGCACCGCGCAGCGCGGCGTCATGCCGACCGAGGACATGGCGCGCGCCCAATATCTCGTCGAGGACGAGAAGTCGCGCGCCGAAAATCTCATGATCGTCGATCTTCTGCGCAACGATCTTTCGCGTCTTTCGGAAGTCGGCTCGGTCAAGGTCACGGACCTCTTCACCATCGAGACCTATCCGACGCTGCATCAGATGACCTCGGGGATCGAGGCGCGGCTGCGCGACGACATTTCGCTCGCCGAGCTTTTCACGGGTCTTTTCCCCTGCGGCTCCGTCACCGGCGCGCCCAAGATTCGCGCCATGGAGATCATCCGCGACCTCGAATGCGCGCCGCGCGGCGTCTATTGCGGCTCGCTCGGCGTCATCGCGCCCAACGGCGACATCCGCTTCAATGTCGCGATCCGCACGCTCACCATTTTCACCGACCATGAACTCGTCTGCAATGTCGGCTCGGCGGTCGTCGCCGACTCGCGCGCCCGCGAAGAGTATGAGGAATGTCTGATCAAGGCCCGGTTCCTGACCGGCGCGCCGACGACTTCGGGCTGATCGAGACGCTGCTGTGGACGCGCGCGGGCGGTTTCGATCTGCTGCCCGAACATCTCGCGCGCCTCGCCGCATCGAGCGCCGCGCTCGGCTTCGCCTATGACGAGGGGAAAGTCCGGGCGGCGCTCGACGCCGCTGTCGCGCCGCCTCCCCAGCCCCGCTCTGCACGGGAGAAGGAGCAGAACGCGCCTCCGCCCGAACGGCTGCGGGTGCGGCTCGTCCTCTCCCGCGGCGGCTCCATCGAAACCAGCGCGACGCCCGTCGAGCCCATCCCGCCTGAAACCGTCTGGCGCGTCGTCGTCGCGCAGCGCCGCTTTTCCTCCGATGATCCGTTGCTCCGTCACAAGACGACGCGCCGCGCCCTTTACGAGGACGAACTCGCCCAAGCCATGAAGGACCGGGGCGCGGACGAGGTTCTCTTCCTCAACGAGCGGGACGAACTTTGCGAGAGCGCGCGCTGCAATCTCTTCGCGCCGCAGAGCGGTCTGCTGCTGACGCCGCCGCTTTCCTGTGGATTGTTGCCCGGAACCCTGCGCGCCAATCTCATCGCCAGCGGCCGGGCGAAGGAGGCTGTTCTGCATCTCCCCGACTTGCCGCGCGATTTCTTTCTCGGCAATTCGGTGCGCGGGCTCGTGCGCGCGCGGCTGATCGAGTGAGACCGGCGCGCTACCGCCGCCACATATCTTCGAACGCGCGCTTGAATCGCTTTACCGCCGCGCGGCAGCGCAGGACGATGAGCGAATTGTCCTGCCGCGTCAGGCCCGAGTGCGAAAAATTCCCCGCCCCGTCGCGCACGAATTTGCCGTCGACGGAATAGGCTTTCAGATGCATCAGCGGCGCGGGCTCGCTTTTGTATCTGATCTCGACATTCGGCCGCGCGGCCAGACTGTCATAGACCTCCGCGAGCGCCTTCGGCATGTGCACGTCCGCGCCGTCGCGATAGAGGCGGATGCGAACCCCGCGCGCGGCGGCGTCGTCCAGCGCCTTCACGATGCGCAGGTCCGTCAGCACATAGGCGGCGAAGTCAATGCGCTTTTTCGCCTGGCCGATCAGCTCGACATCGATCGCCTCGAGATCCTCGGCCGGCGCATAGGCCTGCCGCTCCAGGCGGCAGCGCCCCGCGAGCGCGGGCGTCGAGAGCGCGAGACAGAGGGCGATCAGGAGAAGCCGTTTCATGCGGCTGATCTCGTCGCACGACAAGCTGGCGCCGGCATTACGTCTGGCCGGGCTTGAGCCGGTAAAAGATATGACGCCCGATCATGTCCATGCGCGTCAGCGCCCGCGCCCAGCGCGGTTTGACGTAAGTGGCGTGGTAATGCGTCGAGCGGCCGACGTCGGTGATGTAGGTGCGGCCGTCCATCACCTCATTGGCGATGCGAACCGCCGTCGCCCAGGACTCCTGTTCGGTGATGCGCAGCGACTTTCCTTCGCAGGCGAAGGAGAACTGGCACGCCTTGTAGTGATTGCGGTTCTGATACACGACGCCGCAGATGCTCGCGGGATAAAGCCCGCTCTGCACGCGGTTCAGAACGACCTGCGCCACCGCGGCCTGCCCCGCCTCCGGCTCGCTGCGCGACTCGAAATAGACCGCCTCCGCGAGGCAGCGTCTTTCGCGGTCCATGTTGTCGCGGTCGACGAGCGACGCGTAATCGGGACGCGCCTTGCCGGGAGCCCCGAGCGCCAGCGTCGCGCGCGGGAAGGAAGAGACTTCGATCGGCAGTGCGTCAGGCTGGGCCGGCGTTGACGAGCCGAGCGCCACGGCGCGCGCAACGGCGGGCGTCGCGCCATGCAGGACGCGCTCGGCGATATCCTTGGAGCCTGTGTCGCGCGGCGCCTCGACGGCGGCTTTCGCAACCGGCTTGGCTCCCTCTGGTGGCGATGCGGCGCCGTCGTTCGAGAGGGCCGGCGGGGTGGCGGTCGAGGCGGTCTGCGCCGGCGAGGCGGCGGCGGTGGATTTCTGCGTCTGCGTCGTCGTCAGCGCCTCGGCGCGCGCGGCTTCCGCCTCGTAGAGCGCATCGTCGCCGGGCACGGGCCCGCGCGGCGCAAGCGCGAGGCTCGTGCGCGCGGCGCGCTTCCCCTCGATACGGAAGGTCAGACGCGCCGGCTCGGCGAGGCCCAGCGCGGCAGGATCGATGACGCGCGTCTCGAAGCCGGGCCGCATGGCGATGATGGGGTCGCCCTTGTGCGTGCGGTCGACCTCGGGGAAATTCTTCACATCCGGCTTCAAATCGACGTGCGGTTCGCTCTCGTCGGGAATGGCGCGCAGATCGTCCGGCGCGCCGACCATCAGCCGGGCGCTCTGCACCAGCGCGCGGCTCTGGCCGGAAAGCCCCAATTCGCCCGACGCCGCCTCGCCGAAGGAAGCGAGCTGAAAGGTTGCCGGTTTGGCGGCGGCGCGGGCGCGGGCGGTGAGCGGCGCGACATTCCAGTCGCCGGCCGCGTCCTGCCCGGCGCTTGCGGTGAAGGAGACGAGGACCCCGACGCCCAGCGCCCAGGGCGCCATGACGCCGAGCGCCCAGGGGGTCCTGACGTCCGCACTCCGACGCCCTTTCGACTGTCGACGCATAAGCTGGCCCAACATCCAACTGCGCTGAAAGACGGCGGCGTGGCCGCCGACGCACACGCAATCACTTTTCCCGATCGTGATTATCAACCCGTTATGCTTGCAGAAGCGTTTCGGCTCAGGCCAAGCCTGCGTGTCAGAATGAGGCGCCGCCCCCTCGCCGCCTCGCCTCACTCTCCGATGAGATGCAGCGCAATCTCGCGGCGATGCGGGCGGCGGCGATGTTCGACAATATAGACGCCCTGCCACGTCCCGAGCGCCAGGGCGCCGCCGATGACGGGAATGGACAACTGAGTCTGCGTCAGCGCGGCGCGGATGTGCGCCGGCATGTCGTCCGGGCCTTCCGTGTCATGCGAATAGGCGGCGCCTTCCGGGGCAAGGCGCGAAAATACGGCTTCGAGATCGCGCAGGACGCTCGGATCGGCGTTCTCCTGGATGAGCAGCGAAGCCGAGGTATGCCGGCAGAACGCCGTGAGCAGACCCTCGCCCATGCGGGCGCCGCGCAGGAAGTCGGCGAGCGTGGCGGTGACCTCGTAGAAACCGCGCCCGCTGGTCTCGATCCTGATGATTCGGGTCGCCTGTCGCATGGGTTCAGATGTGCGCAGGCGCACATGAATGTCGAGCCCCGATAGGCCTTATAAAAACGCCGGCTCCCGTATTAAGGGAGAGCCGGACTTTTTCGAGAATGCGGAGGGATAATGACCGAGAGCCTGATCGACGCCGTAACGAGCTGGGCCGCGTCTGAAACCGGCAAATATGTGGGGGTAACTGCCCTGACCATGCTGGCCTGGTCTGAGGCCGCGGCCATTGTCGGCTCCACCTATTTCAAGCGCATGATCCCGCTGCGCGCCGCGGCGATGATCGCCAATGTGCTCGGCGTGACCCTCGGCCTGGCGACCGGCAACCTGCCGACGATCACCAAGCACGCGATCAATTTCCCCCTCAATTTCACGCGCCTGCGGGAAATGCGCCGGCTCATCGCCAGCGTGCGCCAGGCGAGCGCCACCGACCTCAATCTCGAATGGCTGAAGCCCTTCATGCATCCAGAAAGCTTCCGCGCGACCGATTACGTCTTCGAGAAAGGGGCGCTTGCCACGCAGGCCTTTCTCGTGGTCGAGGGAAAGATCGAAATCTCGGAGCGCGGCGTCATCCTCGAGCCGGGTGCGATCTTTGGCGAGATGGCGCTGTTCACCAGGACCGGCAAACGCACGGCCTCGGCGAAGTGCCTCACCGACGCCACGCTCCTCGCCATCACCTATGAGCAGTTCGAGCAGCTCTATTTCCAGAACCCGGAATTCGGCCTCTACCTCGTCCGCCTGATGGTTCGGCGCTTCGAATCCAATCATCTTGGAGAAGAGCTGGAGAGCGCGTAAGGGGGCGGCTCAGGCCGTTCCCTCGGCCTTGCGCCCCAGCGCCGCCTGCGCCGCCGCGAGGCGCGCAATCGGAACGCGGAAAGGCGAACAGGAGACGTAGTCGATTCCGATTTTTTCGAAGAAAGCCACCGACGCCGGATCGCCGCCATGTTCGCCGCAGACCCCGAGCGCAATGTCCGGGCGCGCGGCGCGGGCGCGCTGGCAGCCGAGCGCGACGAGTTCGCCCACGCCCTCCTGATCGATCGAGACGAAAGGATCGTGCGGCAAGAGCCCCTTTTCGACATAGGCGTTGAGGAAGGAGGCCGAGTCGTCGCGCGAGATGCCGAGCGTCGTCTGGGTCAAGTCGTTGGTGCCGAAAGAGAAGAAATCGGCCGACGGCGCAATCTCGCCGGCGCGGAGCGCGGCGCGCGGCAATTCGATCATCGTGCCGATCTCATAGCCCGGCCGAATGCCTGTCTCCTTCTCGACGAGCGACGCCATCGCCTCGACGCGCGCCTTCACGAGATCGAGTTCGGCGCGCGTGAAGACGAGCGGGGCCATGATCTCGATGCGGGCGGGTTCGCCCGTCGCAATGCTGGCCTCGATCGCCGCCTCGAAGATGGCGCGCGCCTGCATGTCGACGATTTCGGGAAAGACCACCGCGAGGCGCACGCCGCGAAAACCGAGCATGGGGTTGAATTCGGAGAGTTGCAGCGCGCGGCGGCGAAGCTTCACCGGATCGGCGCCCATGGCGCGGGCGACCGTGGCGAGCTCCGTATCGGTATGGGGCAGGAATTCGTGCAGCGGCGGATCGAGCAGGCGGATCGTCACCGGCAGGCCCGCCATGATCTCGAAGAGGTGCTTGAAATCCTCGCGCTGGATGGGCAGCAGCTTGGCGAGCGCCGTCCGGCGCCCTTCGGCGTCGTCGGCGAGAATCATCTCGCGCACGGCGACGATGCGCTCGCCCTCGAAGAACATATGCTCCGTGCGCGCGAGCCCGATGCCCTCGGCGCCGAAGCGGCGCGCGGCGCGCGCGTCGGAGGGCGTCTCGGCGTTGGCGCGCACCTTGAGCCGCCTGATCTCGTCCGCCCACCCCATCAGCACGGCGAACTCGCCCGTGAGCTCGGGGCGCTGCATCTTCACTTCGCCGGCGATCACATGGCCCGCCGAGCCGTCGATCGTCAGCTTGTCGCCCTTCACGAAACGCTTGCCGGCGACGGTGAAGCTCTGGTCCTCGTAGTCGATGCGCAGCGCGCCGGCGCCGGTGACGCAGGGCTTGCCCATGCCGCGCGCGACGACTGCCGCATGAGAGGTCATGCCGCCGCGCGCCGTGAGGATGCCTTCCGCGGCGTGCATGCCGTGAATGTCCTCGGGGCTCGTCTCGGTGCGCACGAGAATGACCTTGCGCCCCGACGCCGCGAGCGTCTCCGCCTCTTCCGGACTGAAGACGATCTCGCCGAAGGCCGCGCCGGGCGACGCCGGCAGGCCCGTGGCCAGAATGTCGCGCCGCGCCGCCGGGTCGATGGTCGGGTGCAGCAGTTGATCGAGCGAGGTCGGCTCGACGCGCAGGATCGCCTCCTCGCGCGTGATGAGCCCCTCATTCGCCATGTCGACGGCAAGCTTCAGCGCCGCGCGGGCCGTGCGCTTGCCGTTGCGGGTCTGGAGCATCCACAATTTGCCGCGTTCGACCGTGAACTCCATGTCCTGCATGTCGCGGTAATGGCGCTCGAGCCTGTCGGCGACCTTCGTGAATTCCGCGAAAATCTTCGGCATGGCGGCTTCGAGCGAAATCTTCTCGCCGGGCGAGGCGCGGCTCGCGACTTCGGTCAAAGGCTGCGGCGTGCGCAGGCCGGCGACCACGTCCTCGCCCTGCGCGTTGATGAGATATTCGCCGTAAAGCTCCTTCACGCCGGTCGAGGGATTGCGGGTGAAGGCGACGCCGGTCGCGGAATTGGCGTCCATATTGCCGAAGACCATCGCCTGCACATTGACCGCCGTGCCCCAGCTCTCGGGGATATTGTGCAGATGCCGGTAGACGATGGCGCGGTGGTTCATCCATGAGGCGAAGACGGCGCGGATCGCGCCCCAGAGCTGCGCATGTGGGTCCTGCGGGAAGGTCACGCCGGCATTGGCCTCGACGATGGCCTTGAACCGCGCGACCGCCTCGCGCCAGTCGGCGGCGGAAAGCTGCGTGTCGAGCGTGAAGCCCTTGGCGTCCTTCATCTCCTCGAGCGCGTCCTCGAAGATGTGATGCTCCACGCCGAGCACCACCGACGAATACATTTCGATGAAGCGGCGGTAGCAGTCCCAGGCGAAGCGGGCGTCCCCGCAATAGCTCGCAAGCGCTTCGACCGTCTCGTCGTTGAGGCCGAGATTGAGCACGGTGTCCATCATGCCGGGCATGGAGGCGCGGGCGCCGGAGCGGACGGAGACGAGAAGCGGCCATTTCGAGTCGCCGAAAGCGTGGCCCGCCACCTGGCCGACCTCCGCCATCGCGGCCTCGACCTGGCCTTCGAGGTCCGCCGGAAAGGCGTGGCCGTTGGCGTAGAAATAGGCGCAAACCTCGGTGGTGATGGTGAAGCCCGGCGGCACGGGAAGGCCCAGCGCGGCCATCTCAGCAAGATTGGCGCCCTTGCCGCCGAGAAGATCCCGCATGGCGGCCGACCCTTCGGACTGGCCGGCGCTGAAACGATAAACCCATTTCGTCATTGCTTTTGTCTTCCCGCCACGCCGGGTGAGCCCTCTCCGGCCGAACCCGGTTCGGGTTCGCGGGCGCACAATAGCAGATAGGCGGATGAATTGTGGCGGCGAGGGCTCTTTTTTCAGGCGTCTGCCTGCCCGCCCGCGCCCCGATCCGCTCGCAATTCCGCCAAGCCAAGCTAGACTGGACGCCCCGACCGACCATCTGAAGGCGGATGATGATGGAAGACGAAGCGCCCCGCCCCCGCCCTGCCCATGAGATGGGCCAGCCGCTCGACCTTCTCTCGCTCGGCGAGCTCGACGAGCGGATAGCCGCGCTGAAAGCGGAAGTCGCCCGGCTGGAAGAAGCCGCGCAGGCCAAACGCGCCGCGACCGCCGCCGCAGAGGCGTTTTTCAGGAAGTGAGCGGCCCCGCCTGCGCTCCCCCCGCCCGCCCGCTCGGCTTGACAGCGGCGAGGCCATTGCGCTTCTTGGCGCCCAGCCGCCGGCCCTCCCGGCAATTCCTCGATTTTTCCAAACCGAAAGCGGCCCATGCATCGCTACCGTTCGCATAACTGCGGAGAGCCCAATGAGGCGCTCGCGGGTCAGAAAATCCGCCTCTCCGGCTGGTGCCACCGCATCCGTGACCATGGCGGCGTGCTGTTCATCGACCTGCGCGACCATTACGGCCTGACCCAATGCGTCGTGGACCCCGATTCGCCGGCCTTCGCCCAGGCCGAGAAGCTGCGCTCCGAATGGGTCGTCCGCCTCGACGGCGAGGTACGCCGCCGCCCGGCCGGCACGGAGAATCCCGACATGCCCACGGGCCAGGTCGAGATTTACGTGGCCGAGATCGAGGTGCTCGGGCCTGCGGGCGAATTGCCCCTGCCCGTCTTCGGCGATCAGAACTATCCCGAGGACACGCGCCTCAAATATCGCTTCCTCGATCTCCGCCGCGAGAAGCTGCACGAGAACATCATGCTGCGCGGGCGGATCATCGACTCGATTCGCACGCGCATGAAGCAGGGCGGCTTCTTCGAATTTCAGACGCCGATCCTCACCGCCTCCAGCCCTGAAGGCGCGCGCGACTTTCTGGTGCCCTCGCGTCTGCATCCCGGCAAGTTCTACGCGTTGCCGCAGGCGCCCCAGCAGTTCAAGCAATTGCTCATGGTCGCGGGCTTCGACCGCTATTTCCAGATCGCGCCCTGCTTCCGCGACGAGGACGCCCGCGCCGACCGTTCGCCCGGCGAGTTCTACCAGCTCGACGTGGAGATGAGCTTCGTCACGCAGGAAGACGTATTCGAGGCGATGGAGCCGGTGCTGCGCGGCGTATTCGAGGAATTCTCGAACGGCAAGCCGGTGACGCAGAAGTTCCCGCGCATCCCCTATCGCGAGGCCATGCTGAAATATGGCTCGGACAAGCCGGATTTGCGCAACCCGCTCGTCATCGTCGATCTCTCGGCGGAGTTCGAGAGCGAGAGCGTCTCGTTCAAGGCGTTCCGCGGCAAGACCGTGCGCGCGATTCCGGCGCCGGGCGCCGCGAGCCAGCCGAGAAGCTTCTTCGACAAGCTCAACGACTGGGCGCGCTCCGAAGGCGCGCCGGGATTGGGCTACATCATCTTCGAGGAGGAGAATGGCGCGCTCGTCGGCAAGGGGCCGATCGCCAAATTCATCCCCGCCGACGTGCAGGCGACCATCGCCGCCAAGGCGGGCGTGAAGGCCGGCGACGCCGTCTTCTTCTCGGCCGGGGAGGAGCTGGCCGCCGCCAAGCTCGCGGGCATGGCGCGGATTCGCGTCGGCAATGAACTCGGCCTCTCCAGGACCAACGTCTTCGAATTCTGCTGGATCGTCGATTTCCCGATGTACGAGTGGAACGAGGAGGACAAGAAGATCGACTTCTCGCACAATCCGTTCTCGATGCCGCAGGGCGGCATGGAGGCGCTCGAGACGAAAGACCCGCTCGACATCCTCGCCTATCAATATGACATCGTCTGCAACGGCGTGGAGCTCTCTTCGGGCGCGATCCGCAACCATCGCCCCGAAATCATGAAGAAGGCCTTCGAAATCGCCGGCTATGGCGAAGAGGTGCTGATCGAAAAATTCGGCGGCATGTATCGCGCCTTCCAATATGGCGCGCCGCCGCATGGGGGCATCGCGCCGGGCGTCGACCGCATCGTGATGCTGCTGGCGGAGGAAGAGAATCTTCGCGAGGTCACGCTCTTCCCGATGAACCAGCGTGCCGAGGACCTGCTGATGGGCGCACCCTCGGAAGCGACGATGAAGCAGCTGCGCGAGCTGCATATCCGGCTGAACCTGCCGGAGAAGAGCGCGTAAAAAACCCTCACTCAGCCCTCGTGGCCCGGCTTGTCCCGGCCACGAGGGCGAAAAGCGACTCCCGGCCTATTTTTGAGCGCCCGTCCACTTTTTCACCGTCTCCAGCGCATTCTCGATATGCTTCGTCGCGCCCGAGTCGGAAACGGCTGACAGGATTTTCCCCTCGGGCGAAATCACATAGGAAATGCGATTGGCGAAGACCGGCCCCGCGACAGGCAGGCTGAACGAAGCGTCATAGGCCTTGATGACGTTGAACTGCGGGTCCGCGCCCACAGGAAACTTGTCGCGGCATTCCTTGGTCGAGAACTCGCGCTGCGTCTCGATCCCGTCGCCCGATATGCCGATGACGGACGCCTTCATCGCTGCGAACTGATCCATCGCTTCGGCGAACTCATGCGCCTCCTCGGTGCAGACGCTGGTGAAGGACTTCGGATAGAAATAGACGACCACCGGACCGTTCTTCAGCGCCTCCTTCAACGAGAAAGTGAACTCCTTCCCGCCCTGCGCCGCCAGCACCGCGAAGTCCGGCGCGGGATCGCCCGGTTTCAGCGCGGCGAACGCGGCTGTGGCGGAGATCAGGAAAGCGATTGACGCAGCGATGCCGAGGCGCATGGAAGAACCCTTTTTCATTTCTCAAAGTGGAGGTAGAGGATTCACGGCGGCGTTCAAGTCACCGTTCCGCTCTCCCGCGCGCCGAAGGGGATCGAGGGCGTTTCTTCGTCTCCCCGGAGTGGAGCTGTTCAGCCGCTCCACGGGCGGCGCTCGTTGAAGCGCGCCCAGTTCTGCGCCACGAGCTCGAAGAGCTTCTCGCCCTCGGCGGACATCCAGCCCGCGAGCCGAGTGGCGGCGGCCTCGATTGGGCCTGCGGGCCTCGACGCCTTGCTCGCACTGCGAAACGACAGGGCGAGAGTGGGGAAAACCGTCACCGTGACGACGGCTGCGCCGATAAGCGCGGAGGCGTTTTCACCCGATATTTGCCCCGAGCGCGCGCCGAGATAGCTGATTGCGACGACGAGGGGCAAGGTCGTTGCAGAAAGCAGCGCAAGCGCCGGCATGTCCCTCGGCCCGAGCACGCGGCGATACAGCGCGAGCGGCGCCATGCGAACGAAAGCAAAGGCGAAGGAGAACAGGACCAGGCGGGCGATGCTGGCCGGGCTGGCGAACAGTGCGGAAAGGTCGAATTCGATCCCGCTGGCGATGAAAAAAACCGGAACGAAAAAACCCGCCCCGATCGTCTTCAGCCGGCCTTCGAGCGCCTGCGCTCTGGTGCCGTCGACGAGCGTGGCCACGGCCATTCCGGCCGCATAGGCGCCGACAACCGCTTCCATGCCCATGACGCCGGCAAGCGACACGAAGCCCAGAAGGACGAGCAGCGAGACGCGCACGGGGAGAAGCTCGCTGTCGCCGAGCCATCGCAGGATGATCGCCGAGAGACGGTCAGAGCGCAGCGTCGCCAGCAGAAAGACGCTCACGACGGCGATGAGCAGAAAGAGCAGACTCAAAAGCGTCTGGTGGAAGTGGTGCTTCTCCTGCGCCAGCGCGATGGAGGCGAGGAGAAGCGGGCCGAGCTCGCCGATCGCCGCGGCGCCCATGACATAGCGGCCGAAATCCGTGGTCAGCTCGCCCGCCTGCCGCAGAATGGGCAGAAGAATGCCGAAGGCCGTCGTCGGCAGAATGATGGCGACGAGCGCCGGCGCGCGCACGAGCCCCACAAGATAGAGCGCGGCCACGAACAGCGCGGAGACGAGCATGGAGACGAGCCAGGCGAGGAGACCGATCCGCAACGGCCCCGGCCCCAGCTCCTTCATCTTGAATTCGAAGCCGGCCTGAAAAAAGAGGAAGACTAGGCCGAACCTGCCGAGAAACTCGATCGCGGCGTCGTTGACGACGAGGCCCGTGACGCTCGGGCCGGCGAGAACGCCGAGCATCAATTCGATCGCGACGACCGGAACGGTTGCGAAAAGCGGAAGACGGCTGGCGAGGGGCGCCAGAACCGCAATGCCCAGGATGAGGAATATTCCCTGAAATTCGGTCGTCACGGCGCTCACCCATTCATGCGGCTTTCACGGGCGCCGACGGCGAAAAAGCGTCGGCGCGGCGCGAATCGCCGAAAAGCGGTTCGATTAGAAAACATAACCGTTTTTGGCCACTTGTACGAAAGCGCCGGAGAGACACGCGCCGGCGCCCTGCCCGCCCTGCGGCGGCCCGGTCAGGCGACTTCGCCCGCCGGCGCCGCGCGGCGCGCGGACAGCATGCGCTTCATCTCCGGCGCGCCGCGTGCCTGAGTGGATGTCCTGCCGTGTCTGCTCAACAGGATCAGAAGGCGCAGCAGTCAGACATGAACCGCCCGGCCATAGGCGTCGAGCACGCTCTCGTGCATCGTCTCGGAGAGCGTCGGGTGGGGGAAGATGGTTTTCATCAGCTCCTCCTCCGTCGTCTCCAGATTCATGGCGATCACGAAACCCTGAACGAGCTCCGTCGCCTCGGCGCCGACGAGATGCGCGCCAAGCAGGCGCCCCGTCTTCCTGTCGAAGATCGTCTTGACCAGCCCCTCCGGCTCGCCGAGGGCAATTGCCTTGCCATTGGCGAGATAGGGAAAACGCCCCACCCTGATCTCGAAGCCTTCCGCCTTCGCCCGCTCCTCCGTCAGCCCCACCGACGCCACCTGCGGATGGCAATAGGTGCAGCCGGGGACAAGCGTCTTGTCGAGCGGATGCGCTGGCAGGCCGGCGATCGCCTCGACGCAGGAGACGCCCTCATGCTCCGCCTTGTGGGCGAGCATCGGTCCGCCAGCGACATCGCCAATGGCGTAAATGCCCGGCGCACTCGTCCGGCCGAGCCCGTCCGTCTTGATGACGCCCTTCTCCAGCGCGACGCCGAGCGCCTCGAGGCCCAGATTTTCCACATTGGCCACGACGCCCGCCGCCGACAGCACACGCTCGACCTCGAGCGTATCGGCGGCGCCGTCCGCGCCTTTCAGCCTCGCAACGACGCTGTCCGCCTTTTTTTCCAGCCCCGCGACCGTTGTCGCCGTGCGGATGACAATGCCTTGCTTCTCGAAGCTCTTACGCGCAAAGGCGGCTATCTCGGCGTCCTCGGCGGGCAGGATGTGCGGCAGCGCCTCGACGAGGGTGACCTCGACGCCGAATGTGCGGAAAAATGATGCAAATTCGACGCCGATCGCGCCGGCGCCGACGACGAGCAGGGACTTGGGGAAGCGCTCCGGCTTCAGCGCCTCGAAATAGGTCCAGACCAACCGCCCGTCGGGCTCGAGGCCTGGCAGAACGCGCGGCCGCGCGCCGGTCGCGATAATGATGTGACTGGCCCGATAGTCGCCCTCCCCCAGGATGGTCTTCGGGGCGGGAAGCTGCGGCGTCACGGGAGGCTTGGTCGGCGCGCCGATTTTGACCTCGCCTTTGCCGGAGAGCCGCGCCTCGCCCCAGATCACATCGACCTTGTTCTTTTTCAGCAGAAAGCCGACCCCGGCGTTGAGACGAGCCGCCGCCTCGCGCGAGCGCGCTACAATGCGCGACGCATCGTACCCCGCTCTCGCGCCCGTCACGCCGAACTGTGCGGCTTCATTTGCGAGCCTGTAAATTTCCGCGGACCGCAGGAGCGCCTTTGTCGGGATGCAGCCCCAGTTGAGGCAGATGCCGCCAAGATGTTCGCGCTCGGCCACCGCGGTTTTCAGGCCGAGCTGCGCGGCCCGAATCGCGGCCACATATCCGCCGGGTCCGCCGCCGATGACCATCACGTCATATTGGCTCATCGATGCCCGCCTCCTCCTGCGCCGCCATGTTCGACAGTGTTAGCCGCGCGCGGTCCTCGCG
Source organism: Methylocystis sp. IM3 (assembly GCF_038070105.1). Classification (NCBI taxonomy): domain Bacteria; kingdom Pseudomonadati; phylum Pseudomonadota; class Alphaproteobacteria; order Hyphomicrobiales; family Methylocystaceae; genus Methylocystis; species Methylocystis sp. IM3. Next base: position 2,468,467 of record NZ_JBBPBZ010000002.1, read on the forward strand.
TCGAGACGGCGCGGCAGGCCCGCTGGGGAGGAGAAAAGGCGCGGAGGCGCCTGCGTCGGTTGGTCTCCGCAATGCGTGTGAAGACAGTTATGTCCGGCGCAGGCGCGAGGGCTGCGAAGAAATGCACATATCCTAATACCGGCGTGGAGCGGTCGGCCGCCGCACCGGAATCGGAACCGGCCTCAAAACCGGGGCGGGTCCGGGGAGAGCGCGCACGGCGTCGAGCACCTTGCCGAGCGCAGCGGCGACAATGCCGCTCTTCTGTTTGCCTTTCATGAGCGTTACTCCTGTCTACCTCCTCTGACAGGTGCAACAATCGAGCCGCTTCTTTTGATCCGCGAAAAATTGGAATAAATCAAAAAAGCGCCCGCCGGAGACCGGTGGACGCCTTTCAAAAACCAGTCTTTTCAGACGGTTACGCAGCAGCCGGCAAAGCCGCCTTCGCCTGAGCCACGATCGCCGCGAAGGCCTCGGGCTGCTCGATGGCGAGCTGGGACAAAACCTTGCGGTCGACGCCGACCCCCGCCTTGGCGAGGCCGTCGATGAAGCGCGAATAGGTCAGGCCATGTTCGCGCACGGCGGCGTTCAGGCGCTGAATCCACAATGCGCGGAAGGTGCGCTTCTTGGCCTTGCGGTCGCGCGTGGCGTATTGCATCGACCGATCGACCGCAGCCTTGGCGGTGCGAATCGTATTCTTGCGGCGGCCATAGAAGCCCTTGGCGGCCTTCAGCGTTTTCTTGTGCTTGGCGTGGGACGTGACGCCCCGTTTCACGCGAGCCATGACGAAACTCCTGGGAAGAATTCTGCGTTAAAGGGACGGTCAGCCGTTCGGCAGGAAGTATTTCTTGACGTTGTCGCCATCCGTCTTGAACAGAACATTCGTCCCGCGCAGATTCCTGATCTGCTTGTTGGTGCGCTTGATCATGCCATGGCGCTTGCCCTGATGGGCATAGACCACCTTACCCGTCCCGGTGATCTTGAAGCGCTTCTTGGCGCCGGATTTCGTCTTCAGCTTGGGCATTTTGCTCTCCTGGGCCACTGGCCCCGTTGTTTCTGGCGCGCCGAGCCCGTCCTGGACCTTGTTGGCGCGTTTCGCGCGAGCGAAAAGAACCGCCACGGCAGCCCATCTACTTGCCGGGCGGTTCAGGAGTGCCGCATATAGAGTGAAAGCCGAAGGAATTGCAAGAGGCGGTGGACATACGCCGTTCACGAGCCATATTCAACGCTGTCCGGCAGCCTTGAGCTGGGCAAAAAGGGGCACGACCGAGGGCTTTTGCATGAATGTTCACGCGCCATTGCATGATTCCGTCACGGACGAATGTCCGGTCAACTCCCACAATGAATGGGACCCGCTCGAGGAGATCATCGTCGGCCGGCTCGAAGGCTCCACGATCCCCTCCGATCATCCCGTCGTGACCTGCAATATCCCCGGCATGGCGGCGCGCGCGCAGGCGCTGGCGGCCGGATTCCGCTTCCCGAAATTCATGATCGAGCCGGCGCAAGAGGAGCTCGACAATTTCATCGAGGTTCTCGAATCGCTGGGCGTGACGGTCACCCGGCCCGAGCCCTTCAATCACAAGGCCAAGTTTTCCACGCCCGATTGGTCGTCGCGGGGCTTTTGCAATTCCTGCCCGCGCGATTCGATGCTCGTGATCGGCCAGGAGATTCTCGAAACGCCCATGGCCTGGCCCTGCCGCTATTTCGAAACCCATTCCTATCGACCGGTTCTCAAGGACTATTTCCGCCGCGGCGCGCGCTGGACCTCGGCTCCCAAGCCGCAGCTCACGGACGAGCTTTTCGACCCCAATTTCAAATTGCCAGAAAAAGGCGAGCCCATCCGTTACATCCTTACGGAATTCGAGCCGGTCTTCGACGCCGCCGACTTCTTTCGCTGCGGGCGGGACATTTTCGTCACGCGCTCCAACGTGACGAACGCCATGGGGATCGACTGGCTTCGGCGCCATCTGGGCGAAGGCTATCGCATCCATGAGATCAAGAGCCGTTGCCCCAACCCAATGCATATCGATACGACCATCCTGCCGCTCGGACCCGGCAAGATCCTGATCAACCCCGAATACATCAATCCCGACGAGCTTCCCGACATTCTCAAGAAATGGGACATTCTCGTCGCGCCCGAGCCCGACCCCATCGAGGATCGCATCCTCAAGATCACGTCCATGTGCGGCAAATGGCTGAGCATGAACATTCTGATGATCGACGAGAAGCGCATGATCGTCGATCCGCATCACGCCAACATGATGCGGCAGGTCGAGAAGTGGGGCTTCGAGCCGATCCCCGTGCCCTTCCTGCATTACGCCGCCTTCGGCGGCGCCTTCCATTGCGCGACGCTCGACGTTCGCCGCCGGGGAACTCTCGAAAGCTATTTCTAGTTCACGCCGCTCAAGCGGAGGCCGACCATACCGATGATGATCAAGGCGATCGACGCCAGACGCATCGGCGTGGCCGGCTCGTTGAAAAGATAGACGCCCACGACGGTCACGGCGGCGACGCTGCCGCCGGTCCAGACGGCATAGGCCGTGCCGGCGGGAATATATTTCACCGCGACGCCCAGACAGCCCACGCTGGCGATCATGAAGAACAGCATGATGACGGTCGGCCATACCCGCGTGAAGCCTTCGGCATATTTCATGCCGACGAGCCAGCCGACCTCGCACAGGCTGCCAATGAGAAGAATGACCCAGGCCATTTTGAAAATCCCGATGATGTCGCTCTAAGGCCTTGTTCGTGTTCCTGCGCCCGCCGTCAAGGCTCGCCGGCGTCGGACGCAGACGCAGCGTTTGATTTCGCGCCTGAGGGAACCGAAATAGAACCCAGGAGGAATTGTCCGACATGAGAAAAATCATTGGCGTTTATCCACCGCCGGAAACGATGCGCTGGGTTGGGGATGGCTTCCCCGTGCGCCAGCTGTTCTCGCATGCGGAACATGGCGAGCGCGTCAGCCCTTTCCTTCTCCTGGATTACGCCGGGCCTATGGATTTCCCGCCCTCGGATCACCGCAGAGGCGTCGGCCAGCACCCGCACCGCGGTTTCGAAACCGTGACCATCGTCTTCGACGGAGAGCTGGCGCATCGCGATTCCACCGGCGCTGGCGGCCTCATCGGTCCAGGCGATGTGCAGTGGATGACGGCGGGCTCTGGCGTCCTCCACGAGGAATATCACTCGGAGGTTTTTTCGCGTCAGGGCGGGCGCCTGGAAATCGCGCAGCTGTGGGTCAATCTGCCGGCCCGGTTGAAAATGGTCGCGCCCCGCTACCAGACTCTTCTCGACGCAGATATCCCCCGCATCGATTTGCGCAACGACAGCGGGCTGCTGCGCGTGATCGCCGGAGAGTTTGAAGGCGCCAGAGGACCGGCGCAAACGTCGACGCCAATCAATATCTGGGACGTACGACTCGATGAGGGAAAGACAGCCGCCTTCTCCCTGCCAGAAGGACACAATCTCGTCCTCGCCGTCTTCGATGGTCCGGTCGTCATCAACGGCGAAGGCCACGCGCGCTCGGGCGAGACGGTCGTCTTCGAACGCTACGGAGGCGATATCATCCTTTCGGCGCAGGCGGATTGCAAGGCGCTCCTGCTCAGCGGCGAGCCGATCGACGAAGCTGTTGAGCAGCAAGGCCCCTTTGTGATGAATACGAAGGAAGAACTTCGGCAGGCGGTCGAGGATTATCGTTCGGGCGAGTTCGGAACGATAAAGCCAACCGGTGCATGACCGACGGCATGCGCGTCGCAGCCGTGCAGGCGCCGAACGAGCGGCAACGACTCGATCGTCGCCGACAAGACGGCGAGTTCCACAGGCTTTCTGAGAAAGGCGTCGATTCCCGCGTCGCTCGCTTCGCGCAAATCTCCTTCTCCACCGCTCGCTGTGAGCATGATAACCGGCGTCCGGCGCGCGCCGGCTCGGAACTCGCCGTCCCGAATGCGGCGCACGGCCTCTCGGCCGTCCATCTCGGGCATGAACAGATCCATGACGATCAAATCGTAAGCCGCGCCGCATTCCCTCGCGCGGCCGGCCATGTCGAGAGCTTGCGCGCCATTATGGGCGCGCGCGACTCGCGCGCCGAGCTTGCCGAACCAACGCATCAGGATCAGCGCGTTGATGTCATTATCCTCCGCGACCAGGACGTCGATATCCTCCAGAGCAGGAACAGGCCTGGCGGCGAATGAGGACGCATGGGCGTCGAGAGGCGCGCGCGCCAGCAACGCCACGAGCGAGGCGCTGCGGACGGGCTTCACCAGCCAGCCGTCAAAATCGCGCAGGGCCGTTTCGCCGAAAGCACGCCGCTCCAGCGGCGAGAAAAGGAGAAACAGCCGTCCTGCTTGCGCGGACCTTGCCCGGCTTGCCAGATTTGCGACCGGTTCCGCGCCGAGCGCGCAGTCGAGGATGACGGTGTCGAAAGCTTCTTCATCTGATAGGCGCGCCGGCGCATCCCTGGCCGGCGCAACGACGACCGAGGCCCCCGCCGCCTCGAGGGTCTGAGCGAGATAGGGCGCCTCCATCACACTCTCCCCCACGATCATCACGCGCCGCCCATCGAGGGGGCGCGACGCCGGCCTCTGAACATGGGAGAGCGTCGCCGGCAAGGCGAGAGAGAAGGTCGATCCCTCGGCGGAAGTCTGCGCAAGGACAAGCGCGCCGCCCATGAGCCGCACCAGCCGCCGCGAGATGGCGAGCCCGAGGCCCGTTCCCCCCTGCCGGCGCGTCGCCGAGGCGTCAACCTGCGTGAAATCCTCGAAGATGGCTTCCCGCGCTTGCTCCGGCACACCGGCGCCCGTATCGCGCACGTCGATGCGAAGGGTTTCTCCCTCGCGCCAGAGCCGCAGGCCGACGCCGCCGCGCTCGGTGAAATTCACTGCGTTGCCCACCAGATTGATCAGAACTTGCCTCAGCCTCGCCGCGTCGCCCAGGATCTCGCGCGGGCAATCGGGCGCCACGAAACATGCGATTTCGAGCCCCTTCGCCTGCGCGCGCGGCGCGAGCAATTCGATGACGCTCTCGACCAAAGCCGCGGGAGCAAAGCTCTCGCAGCGCAATTCCAGCTTGTCGGCCTCGATTTTCGAAAAATCGAGGATGTCGTCGATGAGCTGGCCCAGGGCGCGGCATGAGTCGCAGATCGCCGCAATATAGCTCGATTGCTCCGGGTCCAGCCGGGTCGTCCCCAAGAGCTGCGCAAGCCCCATGACGCCGTTGAGCGGCGTGCGAATTTCATGGCTCACGACAGCGAGAAAGCGTGACCTGGCCCGAGTCGCCGCTTCCGTCTTTTCGCGGGCCGCGGCCGTGGCGCGCATTTCAGCGACATCCCGCCGGAGAGCCGCGACCTGCTTCTGCGCGCGAGAGAGGATGAGCAATGCGACCGCCAGCGCGGCTCCCAGGGACAGGAGGGGGACGGCGTCCATCGTGGTCACGCTGCGATGCGTCCCGCCGAGAGGCCGGCGCGATAGGCGAGCGCCTCGGCGAGGTGGGGGCGCGACACCTCCTTGGCGCCGTCGAGATCGGCGATTGTGCGCGCCAGTTTCAGAACTCGATGGAAGCCGCGCGCACTGAGCGCGAAACGCTCGGAGGCTTCTCGAATGAGCGCCGTGCCTGGCGCGTCGAGCATGGCGGCGCGCTCAATGACCGCCGCCGGCGCGGCCGCGTTGGCCGTGACGCCCGAAAGGCCCAGCGCCTCATAGCGGTCGCGCTGGATTGCGCGCGCGTCGGCGACACGGCCGGCCACCTCGCGCGATCCCTCGGCGGGAGGAGGAAGAACAAGGTCGGCGGCGGTAACGGCCGGCACTTCGATCTGAAGATCGAAGCGGTCGAGGAGCGGACCGGAGAGGCGCGCCTGATACTGCGCGACGCAGCGTTCGTTCGGCTGTCGGCGGCAGGCGTGGCCGGGATCGCGCGCATGACCGCATCGGCAGGGATTCATCGCCGCGACGAGCTGGAAGCGGGCGGGATAGACGGCCCGATGATTGACGCGCGAGATGGCCACTTCCCCTGTCTCGAGCGGCTGGCGCAAGCTGTCGAGAACTTGCGGCTGGAACTCGGGCAATTCGTCGAGGAACAGAACGCCGTGATGCGCGAGCGAAATTTCGCCGGGCCGGGCGTGGGTCCCGCCGCCGACGAGCGCCGCCATGGACGCCGAATGGTGCGGCGCGCGGAACGGCCGACGGTCCGTCAGTTCGCCGCCCGCGATCTGCCCCGCAACCGAATGGATCATGGAGACTTCCAGCAGCTCGCGGGGCGTGAGTGGCGGCAGGATCGAGGGAAGCCGCGCCGCCAGCATGGATTTGCCCGCCCCCGGCGGGCCGCTCATCAAGAGATTATGTCCGCCAGCAGCCGCAATCTCCAAAGCGCGCTTGGCGCTCTCCTGGCCCTTGATGTCGACGAGGTCGGGCATTTCGACGGCTCGGGCTCGAATGGCGGGCTCCGGGCGCGCCAGGGCTTGGGCGCCCTTGATGTGGTTGACGAGTTGGATGAGCGAGCGCGGGGCGAGGACGTCCATGTCTCGCGAGGCCCAGGCCGCCTCCGGACCACATTCTTTCGGACAGATAAGTCCCTGCCCCCGCGCATTCGCCGCCACGGCGGCAGGCAACACGCCCGCGACGGGGGTGAGCGCGCCGTCGAGCGCAAGCTCGCCGAGAACGACGAAGCCTTCCAGCGAATCAGAGGGAATCGCGCCGATCGCAGCCATGACGCCGAGCGCAATGGGCAGATCGTAGTGACTGCCCTCCTTAGGCATGTCCGCAGGCGCCAGATTGACGGTGATGCGCTTGGCGGGCAGCGCCAGGCCCGACGCGATGAGCGCGGCCCTCACGCGCTCGCGCGACTCGGCGACCGCCTTGTCGCCGAGTCCCACGACATTGAAAACGACCGTGCCTGGAGAAATCTGAACCTGCACGTCGACGGGCCGCGCCTCGACGCCCTCGAAAGCGACCGTCGCCACCCTGACCGCCATCCCGCGACGCTCCCAAAATCAAACCTGTAACTTGACAATAACGGGCCTCGCCCGCTCTCGCAAGAACAATATGCGAACATGAAAGACCCGACGCCAAACGGTTGCCGCGAAGACAAAATTAGATAGGCTCGCGAGATTGGCGCGGCTCGGCCCGCCGAGCCCGAGGAGGAGGCCCGATGAGGAAGATTTGCCTGAGCGCGGCGGCGCTCACTTTTGCAGCGGGCCTGACGGGCGCGGTTCCTGCAGGGGCCGCCCAATGCGGCAACGGGCCGGGCGGCTTCGAGAACTGGAAGCAGAATTTCGCGGAAGAGGCGCAGGAGCGCGTGGGTCAGGCCGGCATCGCCGCGCTGATGAACACGCATTACAATGCGGCCACCATTTCCGCCGATCGGGGTCAGAAAAGTTTCCGCCTATCGCTCGACCAGTTCATGGCGAAGCGCGGCGCGTCAATCATTGTCGCGCGGGGCCGGCAGCTCAAACGCTCGCAGGCGGCGCTCTTCGCCTCCATTCAGCAGCGTTACGGCGTGCCGCCTGGACCGCTCATCGCCATTTGGGGCATGGAGACCGGCTTCGGCGCGGTGCACGGGAATCAGCACGCGCTCTCGGCAGTCGCCACTCTCGCCTATGATTGCCGCCGTTCCGACTATTTTACAGACCAGCTCTACGCCGCGCTCAAGTTGATCGACAACGGAACGCTCTCGCCCAGCGCGAGAGGCTCCATGCACGGTGAAATCGGCCAGACGCAGTTCCTGCCGAAAAACATTCTGAATTATGGCGGGGGCGGCAATCTCGACAATGCGGCGGCCGCGCTGATGGCGACGGCGAATTTCCTGCACGCCCATGGCTGGCGCGCTGGCGCCGGGTATCAACCGGGCGAACCCAATTTTGGCGCGATTCAGGCTTGGAACGCGGCTTCTGTCTATCAGCGCGCCATCGCCATTATCGGGCGCCAGATCGACGGCGGCGATGAGTAAAAGATAAAGAGGCGGCCGCGCCGGCCGCCTCCAAATTCATGGGGACGCGGAGAGAGCGCCCGCCTACTCCGCCGCAGTTTTGTAATTGTCCGAGTCGTCGTGATCGTCGTCGCGCTTGTCCGCGGCCGGTTCATTTTTCGCCTCGCCCGACGATCCTTGCCCCTCCGGCGCGCCACCCGCCGCATCCGTTTCCTCCGGCAGGTCGAAAGTCCGTTCCGGCGGCCTAAAGGCTGCGGCAGCGGTAGAAATCTGCGGGGGCGGATTGCGGCGACGATGGATGAGATAGATTGCGAAGGCCGCGACGACGCCGAGGCCGAGCGTCAGATAGACCGGCAGGTCACGCATGAAGGTGCGGTCGACAGAGAAGGGGAAGCGCGACACCCAGCGCTCGCCATGATCGCCGGTGACAGTCACGATTCCGACGAAATAGCCGCCCTCGTTGAAGGTGTGCTCGAAATTCACGGTGCCGGTCGGATAGACCTTGGGCGGCTGGTAGGCCACCGTCACCGCGTCGAGATTATCGTTCTCCCTATCCTCGCCGCCGACATCCTTGATGATTCGCAGCTCGATCTTCATGTCGCGAAGCTCGTCCTGCTCCGCGTCGAGCACCATGATCATGGGGCCGGTCGAGGGGATGTCCTCGCAGAACTCGTTCTTCGACGCTTCCGGCAGATAGCCGGTGAAGTGCATGATATCCGGGCCGATGAACAGACGGCAACGCCCCTCGGCGGCCCCGAGCCTCCCATGCGCCTGCGCGGGAGCGGCCGAGAAGCCTGCCGCGGCGGCGAGCGCCGCGGCGATTGCCAGGCGCGCAAACGGCCTCATGTAGATGTGAAACGAACTGGAAGCGTCGCCACTCATGTTCTCCTCCTGGCCTTCGTGTGACAAAGACACGCGACTCTCAGGATTAAAGGTTCACGCGCCGCGCAATTCCCCGCCCTGGCGAGACCGGGCGACGCCATTTCCTCGATGTTAGCGTATTCCACCCGTACAGCAAGGGTGCGACAATCGGTCGTCTATGCGGCTTTGCAACATGCCGCGCAGTCGGGATCTCGGGCCCTGACCTCGGCCCATGGGACGGCGCGCGCCATATGACCCGGCCGGGCCGCAGAGCGTCTCGGGAGCAAGCGAGCGGCCCTTCGCACGTGCGAACTCAGCGATATGACGCGGCCTTTCGAAACGCGGCGCAAATTCGCCCGAGGGCCGGCCACTCCAGCCGTTAAGCAAGGCGCCACCTTAACAAGAGTTCATCCGCACCCGCCTTGCCACCCAATTCGGGCCAAGCCATATTGCTGGAAGCCATAATGGTTGAGGCCACGGGCGAGGGCGAAAATCCGCACGCCCGTTGGGCCTCGGAGATCGAGAGGATCGCTATGTCTCACTACGACCGCAACTCGAGCTTCGGCTACGGCCGCGGGGTCGCCCGGTCGACCACGGCCGAGATCGACGAGGGCCTGCGGGCTTATATGCTCGGCGTCTATAATTACATGACGCTTGGCCTCGCCGTGACGGGCCTCGTCGCCCTCGGCACGTTCATGCTGGCGAACCCGCAGTTCGTCGGCGGCAAGCTGGTGGCGCTGTCGCCCTTCGGCCAGATGCTCTTCACGACGCCGCTGCGCTGGGTCGTGATTCTGTCGCCGCTCGCCTTCGTCTTCATCATGGGCGCGCGCGCCAACGTCATGTCGGCCGCCACGGCGAGGAACCTGTTTCTGGCCTTTTCCGCGGTCATGGGCCTGTCCATGTCCTCGCTGCTGCTGGTCTTCACCGGCGCATCCGTCGCCCGCGTGTTCTTCATCACGGCGGCGGCCTTCGGCGGTTTGAGCATCTACGGCTACATGACGAAGCGCGATCTGTCGGCCTTCGGCTCCTTCCTGGTGATGGGCGTCTGGGGTCTCGTCATCGCGGGACTGGTCAATCTGTTCCTCCAGTCGAGCGGCCTTCAGTTTGCCCTTTCGATCCTGTCCGTTCTGATCTTCTCGGGCCTCACCGCCTGGGATACGCAGAACATCAAGGACATGTATTACGAGGGCGACGGCTACGAGGTGGCCCAGAAGAAGAGCGTCTTCGGCGCGTTGTCGCTCTACCTCGACTTCATCAACATGTTCCAGTCGCTGCTGTTCCTCTTCGGCCAGCGCAACGACTGACGGAGTGACGTCAGACGAAACCGAAAGCCCCGCCCAAGCGCGGGGCTTTTTTATTGGCTATTCCGCGCCGACCAGTCGCAGGCCGCGGTCGAGCGCGCGCAACACGCGGGATAGATCGTGTCCCCGGCGCATCACCAGGCCGGAGGCCGCGATGACGGCATAGGCTCCCTGCTTGCGGGCAAGCTCTGGATTTTTCTCGATCCGGTAGAGCGGCGCCTCGCTCGAACGGCGGAAAATGGAAAAGACGGCTTTGGCGGGGGTGAAGTCCAGCGCGTAGTCCCGCCACTCGCCGGCCGCGACCTTCGCGCCGTAAAGATTGAAGAGCAGGTTCAACTCGCGTCGGTCGAAACACACCTGGGCGGGCGCCCGAGCCGATGGTCCCGATTGATCGCCCCGCCCCGCGTGGCCGGACCCAGCCACGACAACCAAGGCTGGGCGAGAACGGCTCGGCTCCGTCGTCTCCGACTCCGCCATGCGAACTTCTCCCGCTGTCTTCTGTCATGTTTGCGCGATGACGACCTCAGGGCAAGCCCTCTTGTCGCAACACTGTCGCAAGGGCGACAAACCATCATCTTAAGCTTATCCGTAAAAAAGAAATTTCACAATTCCGCCTGCATTGAGCCCCTTGCATGTCAAACCACTTGGACAATATCTCCTCTCATTGCCGCGACAGGCTTGGACGCGCTTTTCCGGTTTTCGTCAGCCCCCCAGCCCCCCGGGATCGTGCGGCCGCAAGTCATCAAACGTCGTGGCGATGGACGGGTCGGCCGGGAGCAATCCCGCGCCGACCCTGTCTTTTCGGGCCGACGCCTTGTATTTCCGCCCCGAATGACGAATTTGAAATTGCGCGGCCCGAGGCGGCCGCGTTCGTGTTCTTGCCAGAGGGCTCTCGCACGGAGCCGATTCGCGATTTTGGAGACCCCATGACGAACGACGCTGCTACCGAAGCGCCGCAAGCCGCCCAGTATGGCTTTGAAGCGGATGTCGCGCAGCTCCTCGAATTGATGACGCACTCCGTCTATTCGGAGCGCGAGGTATTTTTGCGCGAGCTGATCTCGAACGCGGCCGACGCCTGCGAAAAGCTGCGCTACGAGTCGCTTTCCGACGAGAAGCTCGCGGCTGAAGCGGGCGCGCCGCTGATCACCGTCACGCTGGACAAGGCGAAGCGCCAGATCATTGTCGCGGACAATGGCGTCGGCATGTCGCGCGAGGAGCTCATCAGCGCGCTGGGCGCCATCGCCAACTCCGGCACCCGCGCCTTTCTCGAAAAACTCGGCAAGGAAACTGCCGCCGAGGGCTCGTCGCTGATCGGGCGATTCGGCGTCGGCTTCTATTCCGTCTTCATGGTGGCGGACCTCGTCGAGGTGGCCACCCGCCGGGCCGGCGAGAGCGAGGCCTGGCTCTGGTCGTCCCAGGGCAAGGGAACCTATTCGATCGCGCCGCTCGCGCTCGCGGACGCGCCGCAGGTCGGCGCCCGCGTCACGCTGCATCTCAACGCCGAGAGCGACGAGTTCCTCGAGCCCTGGCGAATCGAGAACATCGTGCGCGAGCATTCCGGCGCGGTCTCGACGCCGATCGACCTCATCGAGGAGCCGGGCAAGGAGCCCCGACGCATCGCCGACGGCGTGGCGCTGTGGACCAAGCCCAAATCCGAGATTACGCCCGAGCAATATACGGACTTCTACCGGCAACTGTCGGGGGCCTTCGACGAGCCGGCGCTGGTCGCGCATTGGCGCGCGGAGGGACGCACCGAATATACGGTCCTTGCTTTCGTCCCGGGCGCGCGCCCCTTCGATCTCTTCGAGCCGAGCCGCAAGAGCAAGTCCAAGCTCTATGTGCGCCGCGTGCTGATCTCGCGTGACGTCGAACTGCTGCCGGCGTGGCTGCGTTTCGTGCGGCTCGTGGTGGACAGCGCCGACCTTCCGCTCAACGTCTCGCGCGAGATGGCGCAAAAGAGCCCTGTCCTCGCCGCGATCGGCAAGGCGGTTGCGACCCGGCTTTTGCAGGAGCTCGGCAAGCTCGCCGAGAACGAGCCTGAGAAATTCGCCACGGTCTGGGAGAATTTCGGCGCCGTCATCAAGGAGGGCCTGCACGAAGATCCGAGCCGCCGCGACGGCATCTTCGCGATCGCCCGATTCGCCTCGACGACGTCCGAAGGCAAGACCCGCACGCTCAAGGACTATGTCGCCGATCTGCGCGAGAATCAGACGGCGATCTATTACATCACCGGCGACGATGCGAAACGGCTCGCGACGAGTCCGCAGCTCGAGGGGTTCCGGGCGAGAGGCGTGGAAGTGCTGCTGCTCGACGATGCGGTGGACGCCTTCTGGGTCACGAGCGCGCTCGGCTTCGAGGGCAAGCCCTTCAAGTCGGTGACCCAGGGACAGGCCGACATCGACCTCGTTCCGCTCGTCGAAGACGCGGCCAAAGAAGCCCCGCCCGAAGCTGAGAACGTCGGCGAGCTGGTCGCGGCCCTCAAGGACACGCTCGGCGAAGAGGTGGAGGATGTGCGCGTCTCGACGCGCCTCACCGAGAGCGCCGCCTGTCTCGTCGCCTCCGAAAAGGGCCTCGACCGGCAGCTGGCGCGCCTTCTCGCCGAGAGCGGACAGAAGGGGTTGCTCGGCAAGCCCATTCTCGAGATCAACGCCAAGCATCCGGCCATCGTCTCGATTGCCGCCGTCTTGCGCGGCAGCGGTCGCGACGGCGCTGCGGATGCTATGCATCTTCTGCTCGATCAGGCGCGTATCGCCGATGGCGACTCGCCCGTCGACCCCGCGGCCTTCGCGCGTCGGCTGAGCGCCCTCATCGCCAGAAACGCGTAAGGGACAGTGCGCGGCGACCTTGCGTCCTCTCCGGCGGCGTCACAGGCGCCCTCGCGCGGCGAAGCCGTGGCGCGCGTCGTCGCCTGTCTCGTCGACAGCGGCGTCGAGCCGGAGCAGGCGCGGGACGACGCGCGCCTGCTCCTGCGCGCCGCGGCCGGGCTGACGCGGCTCGAGCTCGCCATGGCGCCCGATGCGCTCCTGACGGAGGAACAGGCGCTCCGGCTATCAGCTTTCGCGGCGCGGCGCGCGGCGCGAGAGCCGGTGTCGCGCATCCTCGGCGCGCGCGGATTCTGGACGCTCGATCTCGCCGTCATGCCCAATGTGCTCGATCCGCGGGCGGACACGGAGACTCTTGTCGAGACGACGCTTGCGCTGGTCGGAGATCGAAACGCGCCGCTCTCGATTGTCGATCTCGGCTCAGGCTCGGGCGCAATCCTCTGCGCCCTGCTGAGCGAATTGCCGCTGGCGCGCGGTCTCGCCGTCGATCTCTCGCCGGACGCCTGCGCCGCCACACGCGAAAACCTCCGCCGCTGCGGCCTCAGTGGGCGCGCTCAAGTCGTGCGCGGGCGGTGGGGCGCGTCGCTGAAAGGGCCTTTCGACGTCGTCGTTTCAAATCCGCCTTATGTGCGGGCAGGCGACCTCGTCGCGCTCGATCCGGAGGTGAGTCTCCACGACCCGGCGCTCGCGCTCGATGGCGGCGCCGATGGGCTCGTCTGCTATCGCGACATCATCGCCGATTTGGGCCGCCTGCTGGCGCCGGGCGGCCTTGCAGCCTTCGAGGTCGGCTTCGACCAGGCGGCGAGCGTCGCGGCGCTGCTTGGCGCCCATGGGTTCATCGTTGAGCGTATCGCGCGCGACGCCGCCGGGCGCGATCGCGTCGTGGCCGCTCGACCGGTGCGGCCAAGGTCGTGACATATTCGCTACACCGGTCGGTTTTTCTCCGCGTCGACGCGCCGCCGCACTTGGCGCAGGGGGGTCAAGCCACTATAGTCTTTGCAAATACAGCTGACCGACATTCGAGATGAGGATCTCGATTATTCGCGGGGCCGCCTCGCAAGCGGACACCCCGGCAAGGCCGGCAAGGGCTGGCGTGTAAGCTGCATGATCCCGGTGGATTGGGGCGACGGCCAGAGTCGCCACGCGCATTCCTTGAAGATGCGCGGCAGATGAAATCCGCCGGCTCGCATTGGAACGATCGAACGATGGCGATGCGGCCACGACGTCGCCCCAATGCGCGCAGCGAAAGACGGCAGATCAAACGGGCGCGGCCAGGCGCCCTTGTAGGCGATCCGTCCGCGCGCGCCGCTTGAGCCGCAGGCCGGATGATTATCCTTCGGCGGGAAGGAACGGCGCGTCGCGGACGCGGTCATAGCGTTATTTGCGCCGCAGCGCGCGAAGCTTTCGGGGGAGTGGATGAGACCAGGACAGAACAAGCGCATGCGGGGGCGCAGCGGCCGCAAGGGCCCGAACCCGCTGACCCGTTCTTATGAGTCGAATGGTCCCGACGTTAAGATTCGCGGCACGGCGCAACATATCGCCGAGAAATATCTCCAGCTAGCGCGCGACGCCCAGTCCTCGGGCGACACGATCATGGCGGAAAGCCTGCTTCAGCACGCCGAGCACTATTTCCGGCTGATCGCTGCGGCCCAGCAGGTCCAGCAACAAGCCAATGGCTATGGCCGCCCGCCCATGGAAGCGGAGATCGACGTCGACGAGGACGATGATTTCGCCGCCCTGCCCGACCGCTTCGCGCCGCTCTCAGAGCGCCTCCCGCAGCCGGTCTATCAGGCGCAGCCGTATAATCAGCCGCAGCCCCAGCCGCATTTCGCGCAGCCCCAGCCCCAGCCGCAGCCGCAGCCCTTCGAGGAGCGGCCAATGGGCGAGATGCGCGCCGAGCGCCCTGAGCGCATGGAGCGACCTGAACGTATGGAGCGCCCCGAGCGGATGGAGCGTGGCGAACGCCCGCCGCGGCCGGACCGTCCGCCTTTCCGCGAGCGCGGATCCGAGGGCGACCAGCAACCGCGCCGCGGCTTTCGCGAGCGGCGTTTTCAACGGCCGGAGCCTTCCGACGAACCGGCGCCGACGCTGCCCTCCTTCATCACCGCGCCTCCGGCGCGCAACCCGGCAGGGCCCGGCGAGACGGAGACGGTCGAAGTCGGCTTCGCGCCCGCCGAGCGCGGGCAGCCCCGTGAGCACGAAGGCGGCGTGAATTTCCACCTGAGCTCCCGCCGCCGCCGCCGCCCGCGCGCGGCGGTAGAAGAAGCCGCCGGCGAGGTCCGCGAGGAAGCGCCGCAAGCAACCGAGGTTCCTTTCGAGCCGGACCGCTTCTGATAGAAATCCGATGATAAGAGCCGCCCCTCGAGGCGGCTCTTTCGAATTCACAGCAGCGTGAGCGCGTCGCCTTGGGCGATGCGGCCGCTGCTCTCGATCCGGGCGTAAACGCCGCAATCGATGTGGCCGAAGCTCTTGCGCATCGTCTGGACGAGATCCATGTCGCGCCGACCCGTCCCCGGCTCGACGCCGGTCGCCGCGCAGCGATCGGTCATCTTCAGCACGGCGAGCGTGACGCCGCCGATCTTCAGACTGCGGCCGGGCCACTGCGCCTCCGCCCAGGGCTCCACCCCCTCGATATACAGATTGCCGCGAAAGCGCAGCGGATCGACGGGCGCCTCCTGCGCCGCCTCGACGGCGGCGACGCTCGCGAGATTGATCAAGGAAACGAATCCAGACGCCGAATCGGTGAAGCGAAAGCCGGCGGGCGCCTCGAGGAGCCTGACGGGACCCCGAATTTCTTCCCCCAGATAGTCGACCAGAAACGCTTCGATGGCCGCACGGCCCTCCGGGCGCCGGACATCGCCCCGCACGGCCTCACGTCCGTCCCGCGTAATGGTCAGGACTCCCGAGGCTTCGTCATAGCGGGTCGCGAGCCCCGCCAGCGCACCCTGTTTCATGAGCATGAGAAATTTGATCTTGGGCTGGTGCGTCGGGGCTGCGGGATCGAAGCCCGAGGGGCCGTGCTCCAGGGCGAAAAGCCGATCGCACGGGAAATAGCCGCCGGCGGAAAGATCGGCGAAGGAAAGCGGCTCGGGCGAGAGGCCCTTGACCGGATAGCGATAGAGACGGGCGAGGCGCATGGCGGCTCCGGGCTGGCGGCGGATGGGCCTGATGACCGGTAGAAGGCCGCCTTTGTCAAGCACGCCTTCCCCGAAGCCGCGCCCCTTTGTCGCGGCGGGCCGCTCCAGCTGAGCTTTCGCGTCTGCCCCTCTTTAACCCCCGTAAACCCTCCCCATATCGGACCCGATGGCCGCCGAAAGGGGCCAACGATCCAAGACAGAGGCGCGCTGCTGTGAGGGCTCGCCTCGAGGTCGAGAGGGAACAAGATGAATTTCGAAAAATACACCGAACGCGCGCGCGGATTCGTGCAGAGCGCGCAGTCTCTCGCCACCCGCGAGGGGCATCAGCAGTTCACGCCCGAGCATGTTCTGAAGGTTCTGCTCGATGACGAGCAGGGACTTTCCGCCGGTCTCATCGACCGCGCGGGCGGCAATTCGCGTGAGGCGCTGGCCAAGACCGAAGCCGCGCTCGCCAAGCTTCCCAAGGTCGCCGGCTCCGGCGCGGGGCAGCTTTATCTCGCGCCCGCGACGGCGCGGCTCTTCGCCAACGCCGAGCAGATTGCGCAAAAGGCTGGCGATTCCTACGTCACCGTCGAGCGCCTGCTGCTGGCGCTGGCCTTGGAGAAGGACAGCGAGGCCGCGAAGATCCTGCGCGACGCCGGCGTGACGCCGCAGACACTCAACGCGGCGATCGAGGATTTGCGCAAGGGCCGCACCGCCGACACGGCGTCGGCCGAAAACCAGTATGACGCCCTCAAGAAATACGCCCGCGATCTCACCGAGGCGGCCCGCGAGGGCAAGCTCGATCCGGTGATCGGCCGTGACGAAGAAATTCGCCGCACGGTGCAGGTGCTGTCGCGCCGCACGAAGAATAATCCCGTGCTGATCGGCGAGCCCGGCGTCGGCAAGACGGCGATCGTCGAGGGGCTGGCGCTGCGCATCGTCAATGGCGACGTTCCCGAATCGCTCGAAGACAAGAAGCTCCTCGCGCTCGACATGGGCGCGCTGATCGCCGGCGCGAAATATCGCGGCGAATTCGAGGAGCGCCTCAAGGCGGTGCTCAACGAAATCACCGCGGCGGAAGGCAAGATCATCCTTTTCATCGACGAGATGCACACGCTGGTCGGGGCCGGCAAGGCGGATGGCGCGATGGACGCGTCCAATCTGCTGAAGCCCGCGCTGGCGCGCGGCGAGCTGCATTGCGTCGGCGCGACCACGCTCGACGAATATCGCAAGCACGTCGAGAAGGACGCGGCGCTCGCGCGTCGTTTCCAGCCGGTCTTCGTCGACGAGCCGACGGTCGAGGACACGATCTCAATTCTGCGCGGTCTCAAGGAAAAATACGAGCTGCACCACGGCGTGCGCATCACCGACTCGGCGATCGTCGCCGCGGCGACCCTGTCGAACCGCTACATCGCCGACCGCTTCCTGCCCGACAAGGCGATCGACCTCGTCGACGAAGCTTCGTCGCGTCTGCGCATGCAGATCGACTCCAAGCCCGAGGAGCTCGACGAACTCGACCGCCGCATCATCCAGCTCAAGATCGAGCAGGAGGCGCTGAAGAAGGAGACCGACGCGGCGTCAAAGGACCGGCTCGCCAAGCTCGAAGGCGAGCTCGCCGATCTCGAAGAGAAGTCGGCCGCGCTGACCGCGCGCTGGAAGGCCGAGAAGGACAAGCTCGGCAGCGCCCAGAAGCTGAAGGAACAGCTCGAGGCGGCGCGCAACGAACTCGCCCAGGCCCAGCGTCGCGGCGAATATCAGCGCGCGGGCGAGCTCGCCTATGGCCTGATCCCCGACCTCGAAAAGAAGCTCGCCGACACGGAGGGCGCCGAGGCGAAGGGCGCGCTGATCGAGGAGGCCGTGACGGCGAACGACATTGCGCAGGTGGTGTCGCGCTGGACCGGCGTCCCGGTCGACAAGATGCTCGAAGGCGAGCGTGAGAAACTTCTCCACATGGAGGAGGAGCTCGCCAAGCGCGTCGTCGGGCAGCGCGAGGCGGTGGAGGCGGTCTCGACCGCCGTGCGCCGCGCCCGCGCCGGCCTGCAGGACCCGAACCGGCCGATCGGCAGCTTCATCTTCCTCGGCCCCACGGGCGTCGGCAAGACGGAGCTGACCAAGGCGCTCGCAAGCTTCCTCTTCGACGACGAGACGGCGATGGTCCGGCTCGACATGTCGGAATATATGGAGAAGCACTCGGTCGCCCGTCTGATCGGCGCGCCGCCCGGCTATGTCGGCTATGAGGAAGGCGGCGCGCTGACCGAAGCCGTTCGTCGCCGGCCCTATCAGGTCGTGCTCTTCGACGAGATCGAGAAGGCGCATCCGGACGTGTTCAACGTGCTGTTGCAGGTGCTCGACGACGGGCGTCTGACGGACGGCCAGGGCCGCACGGTCGACTTCAAGAACACGCTCATTATCATGACGTCGAATCTCGGCTCGGAATTCCTGGTGATGCAGAACGAGGGCGAGGACTCGTCCGCCGTGCACGACGAAGTGATGCAGGTGGTGCGCGCGCACTTCCGGCCGGAGTTCCTGAACCGCGTGGATGAAATCATCCTGTTCCATCGCCTGCGGCGCGAGGACATGGGCGCGATCGTCGACATCCAGGTCAAGCGGCTTCAGAAATTGCTGGAGGATCGCAAGATCACGCTGCATCTCGACGCCAAGGCGCGCGAGTGGCTCGCGAACAAGGGCTACGACCCGGCCTATGGCGCGCGTCCCCTGAAGCGCGTCATCCAGAAGGAGTTGCAGGACGCTTTGGCCGAGCGGCTGCTCGCCGGCGAGATCGTCGACGGCGCGACGGTGGAGATCTCCGCCGACGGTCCGTCGCTGACCATCGACGGCACGCCGACGCATGGCCCGGCGCGGCCGGTATTGCGGACGGTGGGAAGCGCGTAAGCGTTTTCTCGTGACCGCCGAACCTATCCGCTCGCATCCCTCCCCCTTTCGGGGAGGGATGCGCGCCCAACCAGCGCGTCACAACTTCCGCAGCGCGACTTCCTCGATCTTGTGATCGGCGCCTTTCGTCAGGATGAGGCTCGCGCGCGGGCGCGTGGGGGCGATGTTCTGGCGCAGGTTTTCGAGATTGATGCGCGTCCAGATGTCTTTTGCGACGCGCACCGTCTCCTCGTCGGAAAGATCGGCGTATTTGCGAAAGTAGGAGCGCGGATCACGGAACGCGGTTTCACGCAGGCTCAGGAAGCGATCCACATACCAGCGCTCCAGCAGATCCTCGCCCGCGTCCAGATAGACAGAGAAATCGAAGAAGTCCGAGACGAAGGGAATTTCCTTCGCCTGCCGGGAGGTGCGCGCCGCCAGCACATTGACGCCTTCGACGATGAGAATGTCGGGACCATCGACGCAGGTCGTCTCGCCCGGCACCACGTCATAGACGAGATGCGAATAGACCGGCGCGCAGACATGGCGCTGGCCGGCCTTCACAGCGGAGAGGAAGCGCAGCAGCGTCTTGTTGTCGTAGCTTTCCGGAAAGCCCTTTTTCTCCATCAGCCCTTCGCGCTCGAGCAGGGCGTTGGGCAGGAGAAAACCGTCTGTCGTGATCAGTTCGACCTTCGGCGTATTCGGCCAGCGGGAGAGCAGCGCCCGCAGGATTCGCGCGGTCGTTGATTTTCCCACGGCGACCGAGCCGGCGACGCCGATGATATAGGGAACCTTGCCGTCCTCGGCGCCGAGAAACCGCTGCGTCGCCTTGAAGAGCCCCTGGGTCGCCGCGACATAGAGCGCAAGCAGACGCGACAGCGGCAGGTAAATCTCGATGACCTCCTCGAGAGAGATCGGATCGCCGACCGATTTCAGCCGGGTGAGGTCGTCGAGGGTCAGCGTCAGCGGCGTATCGGCGCGAAGCGACGCCCATTCGGCGCGCAAAAAATGGCGATAGGGCGAGATCGCCCCGTCATTTTCGAGCGCGCTGGGCGGAGTCACTTTCCGGCTCCGCGCGACGCTTTTTCGGCAAGGCCCGACTGCGCCGTCCGCCGCCCCAGCTCCGCGAGCACGTCGCCGAGCGGAATGTCGCGCGCCTCGAGCAGCACGAGAAGATGATAAAGCACGTCGGCGGCTTCGCTCGTCAGCGCCTTGCGGTCGCCCTCCATGGCGGCGATGACCGCCTCCACCGCTTCTTCCCCGAACTTCTTGGCGATGCGCGGCGGACCGGCGTCGAAAAGGCTCTTGGTGTAGGAGGTCGAGGCGTCGTCGGCGCGGCGCGATCTGATGAGCGCTGCGAGATCGTCGAGGGTGAAGCTCATCGCCGGTTCTCCCGCCCCGTCATTGCCGCCGCTGTTCCCGATAGAAGGAAGGCTGCCGCGAAAGCCTCGCTCATTGTCACGCCTCCAAACCGTCGAGCCGCATCGGCAGGCCCGCCGCGGCCATGTGCCGCTTGGCCTGAGGGATCGTATACTCGCCGAAGTGGAAGATCGAGGCGGCGAGCACCGCCGTCGCATGGCCTTCACGAATCCCGGCGACCAGATGATCCAGATTGCCGACGCCTCCCGAGGCGATGACGGGAACGGAAACCGCGTCGGCCACGGCGCGGGTCAGGGCGATGTCGAAGCCGATCTTGGCGCCGTCGCGATCCATGGAGGTCAGGAGAATTTCGCCCGCGCCGAGCGCCGTCACCTCGCGCGCAAAATCGACGGCGTCTATGCCCGTGGGGCGGCGCCCGCCGTGGGTGAAGATTTCCCATCTTTCCGGGCCGACCTGCTTGGCGTCGATGGCGACGACGATGCATTGCGACCCGAACTTTTCCGCCGCCTCGCGCACGAACTGGCGGTTCGCGACGGCGGCGGTGTTGATCGACGCCTTGTCCGCGCCCGCGAGCAGCAGCTTGCGAATGTCGTCGAGCGTGCGCACGCCGCCGCCGACCGTCAGGGGCATGAAACAGGCTTCCGCCGTGCGCTGCACGACATCGAGAAGAATGCCGCGGTTTTCGTGGCTCGCGGTGATGTCGAGAAAGCAGAGCTCGTCCGCGCCGGCGGCGTCATAGGCGATGGCGCATTCGACCGGATCGCCGGCGTCGCGCAGATCGACGAAATTGACGCCTTTGACGACGCGGCCTTCCTTCACGTCGAGGCAGGGAATGACGCGGGCTTTCAGCATGTCAGGCCCCCAGCGAGAGAGTTCGACCCTGCGTCACGGGCCGCCATACCTCCCCCTTGCGGGGAGATATGGACTCGCGAGCAGCATCGACGGGCGTCGAGCGTCATGACGCCCTCGCCTGCCTGATCAGCGCCAGCGCCTCTGCCGGATCGAGACGCCCGTCATAGAGCGCGCGGCCGGTGATGGCGCCGGCGAGCCGGGCGCAATCGGGCTGCAAGAGGCGCTCGATATCGGCGAGCGAGGCGAGGCCGCCCGAGGCGATCACCGGAATCGTCAGCGCATTGGCGAGCGCCAGCGTCTGCTCGATGTTGAGGCCCGTTAGAATGCCGTCGCGCGCAATGTCGGTGTAGATGATGGCGGAGACGCCCGCGTCCTCGAAGCTTCTTGCAAGGTCGAGCGCCGACATGCGCGTCGTGCGCGCCCAGCCTTCGACCGCGACCATGCCGTCCTTGGCGTCGATGCCGACCGCCACGCGGCCCGGATAGACCCGCGCCGCCTCGCGCACGAAGGAGGGGTCCTTCACCGCCGCCGTGCCGATAATGATGCGCGTCACGCCCTTGTCGAGCCAGCCCGCGAGCGTGCGCATGTCGCGAATGCCGCCGCCGAGCTGGACCGGAATCGTCAGCGCGGAGAGGATCGCCTCGACGGCTGCGGCGTTGCGCGGCGCGCCCGCGAAGGCGCCGTCGAGATCGACGACATGCAGATATTCGAAGCCCTGCGCCTCGAAGGCCCGCGCCTGCTCGGCCGGATCGTCGTTGAAGACGGTGGCGCGATCCATGTCGCCCTGCGCGAGGCGGACGCACTGGCCCTCCTTCAGATCGATTGCCGGAAACAGAATCACGGGCGCCACCTCAGGAAATTGGCGATGAGCGCGAGGCCGAGCCTCTGGCTCTTTTCGGGATGGAACTGGACGCCGACGAGATTGTCGCGCGCGACGGCGGCGGTGAGCGGGACGCCGTAATCCGTCGTCGCGAGCACATGCCGCGGGTCGGCCGGCGTCAGATGATAGGAATGGACAAAATAGGCGTGCAGCCCCGTCTCGCCCGTCGGTATGCCGGAAAAGACCGGATGCGCGCGGGTCAGCGCGAGCGTGTTCCAGCCCATGTGCGGAATCTTGAGCGACGGATCGCCGGGCTCGATGGCGACGACGTCGCCGCCGACCCAGTCGAGGCCGGGCGTCTCGCCATGTTCGAGGCCGCGCGCCGCCATGAGCTGCATGCCGACGCAAATGCCCAGGAAAGGCGCGCCGCGCGCGATCACCGCTTCGTGAACGGCGTCATAGAGGCCGGGGAGCGCGAGAAGCCCCTGGCGGCAATCGGCGAAGGCGCCGACGCCCGGCAGCACTACGCGCGCCGCCCTCCGAACCGTCTCGGGGTCGTTCGTCACGCTGATGGCGCAGGAAGCGCCCGACTCGCG
Organism: Methylocystis sp. IM3; assembly: GCF_038070105.1. Classification (NCBI taxonomy): domain Bacteria; kingdom Pseudomonadati; phylum Pseudomonadota; class Alphaproteobacteria; order Hyphomicrobiales; family Methylocystaceae; genus Methylocystis; species Methylocystis sp. IM3. The sequence continues at coordinate 2,491,000 of NZ_JBBPBZ010000002.1, forward strand.
CGCCGCGCGTTCGAAGGCTTTCTGCGCGGAATGCAGATTGCCCGAGCCATAATCGATGATCGCCGTCGTCACGCGCCTGTCTCCACGGCGGGGGCGGGTTGCGCGCCGCGCGCCCGCAGCCGCTCGAAATAGACCGCCTCGGCCTCCTCCTCATTCTCCCCGATCACGACGTCGCTTTCGACATAGCCGCGCCGCGCCAGGGACCATGCGAGGATGCGGCCGGCTTCGAATCCGAGAAACAGCGAGACGGCGAGGCCCGCGAGGCTCATGGCGTCGGCGGGAATGCGCGCGAGCGCCCCCGCCCCGGCGACGAGCGCGAGCAGCCCCGCCCACAGGAAGGCCGGCAGCCAGGCGCGCTTCCACAGAAACCAGAAGGGCCCGAAGACGAAGGCCGATGTCGAGAAGCCGTCGCGCAGGAAAACGATCTTCTCCGGGGCCAGCCCCTCGCCCGGCCGCTCCGGCGGGACATGAACGGTAAAAGAAGTCATTGGCCCTCCCTCCTCCTCAAGGGACCTGTCGCCGGCCGCCGCTCAGGCGGTCAGCGTGCCCTTGGTGGAAGGCGCCTCGCCCTGCGTCCGCCGCGGATCCATCGCCACCGCCTTGCCGAAGGCGCGGGCGAAACCCTTGAAGGCGCTTTCGGCAATATGGTGGCTGTTGACGCCCTTCAGGCTGTCGATGTGGAGCCCGATGCGGGCCTGCACGGCGAAAGCCTGGAAGAACTCCCGCATCAGCTCCGTGTCGAAAGCGCCGATGCGCTCGGCCGGAAAGGCAACGTCATAGACGAGAAAGGGCCGCCCGGAGACATCCACCACCACGCGGGTCAGCGCCTCGTCGAGTGGAACATGGGCGTCCCCATAGCGGGCGATTCCCTTGCGGTCGCCGAGAGCGCGGTCCACCGCCTGCCCCAGCGCCAGGCCCACGTCCTCGACGGTATGATGGCCGTCGATATGCAGGTCGCCCTTGGCGAGCACCGTCAGATCGAGCGGCGCATGGCGGGCGATCTGGTCGAGCATATGGTCGAAAAAGCCGATTCCCGTCGAAATGTCGGATTTGCCCGCGCCGTCGAGATCGACGGCGACGGTAATCGTCGTTTCCTTGGTTTTGCGCTCGATGGTGGCGCTGCGCATCTGAGAATAGGCCCTTCCGGAAAGCCGCCGCCGAAAGAGCCGCCGGCCGCGAGCGGCCAGCTTGTAGCAATTTCATCGCCTTTCCGCCACCCGTGAACGCCCGAATCCATCTGGCCCGCGGGCGGGCGCGACAAGCTTGTCCGTTACCTTTAAAAAAAACCTCTCCGCGCCTTAACCCTCTTGCCGATGGGGAGCGGCCGCGCCCTTGCTCGGGCCGTGAGAAGCCCCTACATGCGCCTAACATGTTGCGCGGGATGGCTCGGGAATGGAAAGCGAACAAGAGAAGTCGCGATCGATGCATGCGACGACGATCATATTGGTGAAGAAAAAGGGCGAGACGGTCATCGCCGGCGATGGCCAGGTGAGCCTCGGCCAGACCATCATGAAAGGCAACGCCCGCAAGGTTCGCCGGCTCGGCAAGGGCGACGTGATCGCGGGCTTCGCCGGCGCGACCGCCGACGCCTTCACCCTCTTCGAACGGCTCGAGACCAAGCTCGAACAATATCCCGGCCAATTGATGCGCGCCTGCGTGGAGCTCGCCAAGGACTGGCGCATGGACCGCTATCTGCGCCGGCTCGAGGCCATGATGCTGGTCGCCGACAGGAATGTGGGGCTCGTTCTCACGGGCTCGGGCGATGTGCTGGAGCCCGAGACGTCGGAGGGCGGCGCCGTCGCGGCGATCGGCTCGGGCGGCAATTATGCGCTGGCCGCCGGCCGCGCGCTGATCGACACGGAGGCCGACGCAGAGGCCATAGCGCGGCGCGCGATGAACATCGCCGCCGACATTTGCGTCTACACAAATCACAATATCGTGGTGGAGAAAATCTAAATGGCCGATTTCTCGCCGCGCGAGATCGTCTCCGAGCTCGATCGCTATATCGTGGGCCAGAGCGACGCCAAGCGCGCCGTCGCCATCGCCCTGCGCAATCGCTGGCGCCGCCTGCAACTGCAAGGGCAGATGCGCGAAGAGGTGATGCCCAAGAACATTCTCATGATCGGCCCGACGGGTTGCGGCAAGACAGAGATCGCGCGCCGCCTCGCCCGCCTCGCCAATGCGCCCTTTCTCAAGGTCGAAGCGACGAAATTCACGGAAGTCGGCTATGTCGGCCGCGACGTGGAGCAGATCGTGCGCGACCTGATGGAGGTCGCGATCGTCATGGTGAAGGAGCGCCGCCGCAAGGAAGTGCAGGCGCGCGCCGAAAAGGCGACCGAAGAACGCATCCTCGACGCGCTCGTCGGCCCCGCCTCCTCGCCCGCGACGCGCGAGACTTTCCGCAAGAGGCTGCGCGACGGCGAGATCGACGACAAGGAAATCGAAGTCGAGTTGCAGCAGAGCGGCGGCGGCATGCCGATGTTCGAATTGCCGAACACGCCGGGCGGCGGTAGCGTCTCGGCCTTTTCGCTCGGCGATCTCTTCGGCAAGGCGATGCAGCGCGGCAAGCCGCGCAAGCTCACGGTGCAGGAGGCGCGCGGGCCGCTGCTCGCCGAAGAGAGCGACAAGCTCATCGACCAGGAGGCGAGCGTCCGCGAAGCGATCCACGAGGTCGAGAACAATGGCATCGTGTTCATCGACGAAATGGACAAGATCTGCGCCCGCGAGGGCCGCGGCGGCGCCGATGTCTCGCGCGAGGGCGTGCAGCGCGACCTGCTGCCGCTGATCGAGGGCACGACCGTCGCGACGAAACACGGCCCGGTCAAGACCGACCATGTGCTCTTCATCGCCTCGGGCGCCTTCCATGTCGCCAAGCCGTCGGACCTGCTTCCCGAACTTCAGGGCCGCCTGCCGATCCGCGTGGAGCTCGCCTCGCTCAACGAGGAGGATTTCCGCCGCATCCTCACCGAGACGGAAGCCTGCCTGACCAAGCAATATGTGGCGCTCATGGGCACGGAAGGGGTGACGCTGGAATTTTCGCCCTCCGCCATCGACGCCATCGCCAAGGTCGCCGTCGCGGTCAACACCTCGGTCGAGAACATCGGCGCCCGCCGCCTGCAAACGGTCATGGAGCGGGTGCTCGACGACATCAGCTTCTCGGCCTCGGACCGCGCCGGCGAGAAGATTGCGATCGACGGGGAGTTTGTCGAGAAGCACATCGGCGATCTGGCCAAGAACCGGGATTTGAGCCGGTTCATTTTGTGATGCGAGGATGCGGGGCGAAAGCCCCGCGCCTGACGTCCCTCGGCCGGGGACGGGAGTCACGACCCGCCCGGTCGGCGCCGCGCACTTGCGCCAGCGCCCCGGCATTGCCATAAGACCCGCCAAAGTTCCTCAACCTTCGGCGCAGCCCATGTCCAGCTTCCCCCAGCGCGTCTTCTCCGGCGTGCAATCCACCGGCAACCTCCATCTCGGCAACTATCTCGGCGCCATCGTCAAGTTCGTGGAGCTGCAGAAAAGCTTCGAATGCCTTTACTGCGTCGTCGACCTGCACGCGATCACCGTTCCGCAGGACCCGATCGAACTGCGCAACAATACGCGCGAAATCGCGGCGGCCTTCCTCGCCTGCGGGATCGACCCCAAGAAGAACATCGTCTTCAATCAAAGCCAGGTGCCCGAGCACGCCGAACTCGCCTGGGTGCTGAACTGCGTCGCCCGCATCGGCTGGCTCAATCGCATGACCCAGTTCAAGGACAAGGCCGGCAAGGACCGCGAGAACGCCTCCGTCGGCCTCCTCGACTATCCCGTGCTGATGGCGGCCGACATTCTGATCTATCGCGCCACCCATGTGCCGGTCGGCGACGACCAGAAGCAGCATCTGGAGCTTGCGCGCGACATTGCGCAAAAGTTCAACAATGACTTCGGGCCGTCGATCGAGCGCAATGGCTTCGGAGGCGCCTTCTTCCCCCTGCCCGAGCCGCTGATCTCCGGCCCCGCGACGCGCGTGATGAGCCTGCGCGACGGCACGAAGAAAATGTCGAAGTCCGACGCCTCGGAATATTCGCGCATCAATCTCTCGGACGACGCCGATCAGATTGCGCAAAAGGTAAAGAAGGCGAAGACCGATCCCGAGCCTTTGCCCTCGGAGGAGAAAGGGCTCGAAGGGCGCCCCGAGGCGGAGAATCTGGTTGGGATTTACGCGGCGCTCTCCGGCCGCTCCAAGACGGACGTGCTCGCGGAATTCGGCGGCGCCAATTTCTCGACCTTCAAGAGCGCGCTCGTCGACCTCGCGGTGGCGAAGCTCTCGCCCATCACGGCGCAGATGCGCCGCATCCGCGAGGACGAAACCTATATCGACACGGTGCTGCGCGACGGCTCCGAACGCGCCCGCGCCATCGCCCGCGAGAATATGAACGCGGTGAAGGATATCGTCGGGTTTCTGAGATAAACGGCCACGAAGCCCCCTCGCCACTCAGGGAGGGGGCTATTGTCCCAAACTCTCTGGCCTCGGCCCGCCGATCGCCCAATCCAGAAGCTCCACAGTGTGCACGATCGGAAACGTCGTTCCGGCGCCGATCTGCGTCATGCAGCCAAGATTGCCGGCGGCAATGACGTCCGGCGCGAGGCTTTCGATATTGGCCACCTTCCGCGCGCGAAGCTTCCCGGCCATCTCGGGCTGCAAAAGATTGTAGGTTCCCGCCGAGCCGCAGCAGATGTGGCCCTCAGGAACAGCCAGAACCTCGAATCCCGCGCGCTCCAGAACCGCCGCGGGCGCGCGCGTGATCTTCTGGCCGTGCTGAAGCGAGCAGGCGGAATGATAGGCGACGCGCAGGCGCGGCGCGGCGCCGGTCGGGGTCAGCTCCAGTCGCTCGACGAGTTCGCTCACGTCGCAGGCGAGCGCCGAAATACGTCCGGCTTTCTCGGCGAGCCTCGCATCGTTGCGGAACATGAAGCCATAGTCCTTCACGCTGGTCCCGCAGCCCGACGTATTGACGACGATATGGTCGAGGCCGCCATTTTCGATCTCGCGCGTCCAGGCCTCGATATTGCGGCGCGCCAGCGCGTGCGACTGGCCGGTCTTGCCCAGATGGTGCGGGAGCGCGCCGCAACAGCCCGCGCCCTGCGCCACCACGACTTCGACGCCATGGCGCGTCAGCAGCCGCACGGTCGCTTCATTGATGCGCGTGTCGAGGACGGTCTGCGCGCAGCCATTCAGCAAGGCGACTCGCAATCTGCGGACGCCAAGGGCGGGTAAAATTTGCGGGCGGTCGACCTGCGAGGGCGGCGAGACCTTGTCGGGCGCGAGCGCCAGAAGCGGGCGCAGGGGCGCGGGCAACCGCCCGGCGAAGGGCTTGAGTCGCGCCGCCGCGCGCAGCGCGACCCTGAACAGCGCGGGCCGCGTCAGCACAACAGCGAGCAATGCGCGCAGCGCCCGGTCCGCGACGGCACGGCGATAAGTCTTCTCGATATGGGCGCGCGCATGATCGACGAGATGCATGTAATGCACGCTCGAGGGACAGGTCGTCATGCAGGACAGACAGGACAGGCACCGATCCACGTGCCGCGCCGTGCGCGCATCGGCCGGATGCGCGTTCTCCAGCATTTCCTTGATGAGATAGATGCGCCCGCGCGGGGAATCGAGCTCGTCCCCGGTGAGCAGATAGGTCGGACAGGTCGCGGTGCAAAAGCCGCAATGCACGCAGGCGCGCAGGATTTTCTCCGATTGCGCCATGTCGGGATCGGCGAGCGCCGCAAGCGAGAAGTGCGTCTGCATCTCAATACTCCGCCCGCATCCGTCCGCGCTCCAGAACATGCGCCGGATCGAAACTTTCTTTTACGCGTCGCGTAAGAGCCGCGAGCGGCGCGGGCTGGGGGTGAAAGACATCGACCTTCGCGCGCGTCTCGTCCGCAGCGCGAATGAGCGTCGCATGGCCCCCGAAACGGTCGACGGCGGCGCGCACGGCGCGCGCATGGGCGTCCGACGCGGCTTCGAGACAGAGCCAGACGAGCCCGCCGCACCAGTCGTAGAAATGCGCGAGGATCGGCGCGCCGCCGCGCCGCAGCGCCGCGACCGCCTCGGCGCCATCGGTCGGCGCGAGCGACAGGCGCCAAACCTGGCCGGAATGCCCGGCGATGGGCGCGGCGTCGCGCACCGACGCCCAAAGCGCGGCGGAGGCGTCCTGCGCCAGCGTCTCGAACTCGGCGCCGCTGTCGGCAAGATCGGCGACGAGCGCATCGCGCCGCGTCGCCACGGATATCTCGGGGCCTTCGAGACGCAGCGCCGCAACATTGCGGTCTCGCCCCAAGGGGCCGGCGCCGGCGGGCAGCATGGCGAATGACGACGCCTCATGCGGCGATCCGGCCGCGCGACGCAATTGTGCGAGGCTCTGCGCCTCGTCGAGACCGACGACGAGCAAAGTCTGCTCCGTTTCCGCTTTGGGCAGAACCTTCAGCGTCACTTCCGTGAGAAGCGCGAGCGTTCCATAGGAGCCGCAGACGAGCTTGGAGAGATCGTAGCCGGTGACGTTCTTCATGACGCGGCCGCCGGATTTCACTTTCTCGCCGCGCCCCGTCACACAGTGAAAGCCGAGAACATGATCGCGCGCGGCGCCCGCCTTGATGCGGCGCGGCCCCGAGGCGTTCACGGCGATCGCGCCGCCGATGGTGGCGCTGCGCGTCGCGCCGCCGAGAAGCGGCGCGTGATCCATCGGCTCGAAGGCGAGCTGCTGGCGATGGGCGTCGAGAAGCGACTCGATCTCGGCGAGGGGCGTGCCGGCGCCAGCCGAAATCACGAGCTCCTCGGGCTCGTAAAGCGTCACGCCCGCGAGCGCGCGCGTCGAGAGCGCGCGCGGCGCCGGCGCATGGCGCCCAAGTCGCCTCTTGGACCCGGCGCCGATGACGCCGAGCGGCTGGTTGCGCGCATTGGCGGCGCGCAGCGCCTCCACCGCATCGGCGGCGTCGCGAATTTCAAGCGTGTCGAGCGCGGCGGCGTCCATGCGGTCAGAACCTCGGCAGATCAGGGAAAGGCGTCTTGCCGCCCGAGACATGCATCATGCCGAATTCCGCGCAACGATGCAGGGTCGGAAACACCTTGCCGGGGTTGAGGCGGTTCATCGAGTCGAATGCGCATTTGACGCTCATCTGCTGTTCGAGATCCGTTTCGGTGAACATCTCGCCCATCAGATCGCGCTTCTCGACGCCGACGCCATGTTCCCCGCTGAGCACGCCGCCCACGGAAACGCAGAGGCGCAAAATGTCGAAGCCGACTTTCTCGGCGCGCGCCACGTCGCCCTCGATGGACGCGTCATAGAGAATCAGCGGATGCAGATTGCCGTCGCCGGCGTGAAAGACATTGGCGACCTGCAGGCCTTGGGCCTTTGCGATCTCGTCCATCCCCGCGAGCACCTCCGGCAGGCGCCCGCGCGGGATCGTGCCGTCCATGCACAGATAATCGGGCTTGATGCAGGAAACGGCGGGAAAGGCGTTCTTGCGGCCCGCCCAGAATTGCAGGCGCTCCGTCTCGCTCGTCGAAATCTTCGTCGTGGTCGCGCCCTCGTCGCGCGCGATCGCCTCGACGACGCCGACGAGAAGGTCCACTTCCGCCTGCGTGCCGTCGAGCTCGACGAGCACGAGGGCTTCCGCGTCGAGCGGATAGCCGCAGGGCTGGAAACGCTCGACCGCGTGGATCGTCGCCTTGTCCATCATTTCCATGCCGCCCGGAATGATCCCGCGCGCGATCACGGCGCCGACGAAGTGCGCGCCGGCCGTCACGCTCGGGAAGCCGACGAGAAGACAACGTGCGACGGCGGGCTTTGGCAGGATACGGACGGTGACTTCCGTCACGACGCCGAGCAATCCCTCCGAACCGGTCATGAGGCCGAGCAGATCATAGGCCTCGCTGTCGAGATGCTTGCCGCCGAGCCGCACGATCTCGCCGCCCATCAGCACGACTTCGAGCCCGAGGATATTGTTGGTGGTCAGCCCGTATTTGAGACAGTGAACGCCGCCGGCGTTTTCCGCGACATTGCCGCCGATGGAGCAGGCGATCTGGGAGGACGGATCGGGCGCATAATAGAAGCTCCTGCCCTCCACGGCGCGCGTGATCGCGAGGTTCTGCACGCCGGGCTGCACGCGGGCGCAACGGTTTTCGTAATCTATCTCGAGGACGCGGTTGAACTTCGACAGGCCGAGAAGAATGCCGTCCTCGAGCGGCATGGAGCCGCCGGAGAGCGAGGTTCCCGCGCCGCGCGGCACGATCTTGACGTTCATCTCGGCGGCGAGCGCCATGATCGCGCTCACCTGCGCCACCGTCTCGGGCAGCGCCACCACGAGCGGCAGCGCCCGATACATGGTGAAACCATCGCATTCATAGGCCCGGCGCGCGGTCTCGTCGACGATGAGGCCGGACTCGGGAAGGATGGCGGAGAGCCGCTCGACGAGTTCCTCGCGGCGCGCGAGAATCTCGGGCTCCGGCGCGGGCATGATGAGCGTCATGGCGGGCGCCTCCTTGCGCGTCGTCTTCCGGCATAGGCGCAGCCCGCTGGCCGCCGGGCCATTGCGCCCGCCGCCCTGCCGTGGGATTTCCTAAAGGATTTTGTTTGGCTTTGGAAATCGCCCAGCCGAGCGCAAGCCTGACCGACGCTAGGTAGGGATGCCAGAAGGAGAACTCATGAAAACGAAATTCGCCCTGTCGCTCGCCGACGCCAAGCGCGCCGCCGCCGCCGCGGCGGAGGAAGCGCGGCGCAACGACTGGAGCGTCGTGATCGCCATCGTCGATGACGCGGGCCTCCTCGTCTATCTGGAGCGCCTCGACGGAGTGCAGCCCGCCTCCTGCGACATCGCCCAGCACAAGGCGCGCGCCGCCGCGCTGTTTCGGCGCCCCACCAAGGCGCTGGAGGAAACGGTCGCCGGCGGCCGCGTGGCGCTGCTCAGCCTGCCGCATATCACCCCGGTCGAAGGTGGGCTGCCGCTGCTGCACGAAGGCCAGGTCGTCGGCGCGATCGGCGTATCCGGCGTGCAGTCTTTCGAAGACGGGATTGTGGCCAGGGCCGGCGCAGACGCCCTCAATGGAGGGGGTGAGAAAGCCTAAAGGTCTCCGCCGCCAAGCGCGCGGCGGGCGCGCCCCACGGCGTCGGGCGGCGTCGATATTCCGGCGGCGAAATCCATCAGCATAGTTTCGTCGCCGGCAAGATGATCGAGCACCGCCAGCTGGAAGCCGCGGTCGGCGACGAGCGCGCGCACGTCGCCCGCATCGAGCCCGGTCAGGGCCAGAAAACGCGCGACGCGATCCTCGTCCTGCGCGAGATAGGCGAGGGCCAGCAGCGCCAGCTCGGACGCCGCCGGACCATCGACGCCAATCCCATTGTGATTCGACTCGATCCTGCCGGCTTTCATTAAGATTTCCGTGCTAATTTAAATCTCTGACGGCGCGCGAAGGTCCCCGCCCTAAGCGTGGCATCGAGAGTGGGTCCATGAAGAAAACCGTCCTCATCGTAGAGGATAACGAACTCAATATGAAGCTCTTCAACGATCTGTTGGAGGCGAACGGATACGCCACGCTGCGCACGAAGAGCGGCGTGGAGGCGATCGCGCTCGCGCGCGATCATCGCCCCGATTTGATCCTGATGGACATTCAGCTGCCCGAGGTCAGCGGGCTGGAAGTGACGCGCTGGCTCAAGGACGACGAGGAGTTGCGCGCCATTCCCATCATCGCCGTCACCGCCTTCGCCATGAAGGGAGACGAGGAGAAAATTCGCCAGGGCGGCTGCGAAGCCTATCTCTCCAAGCCGATCTCGGTGGCGAAGTTTCTGGAAACCGTCAATTCGTTCCTCGCGGAAAAGCCTTAGGAGGCGCCCGCCGTGACCGCTCGCGTCCTCGTCGTCGACGATCTCCTCCCCAACGTCAAATTGCTCGAAGCCCGCCTGTCGGCGGAATATTTCGACGTGGTCTCCGCGACGAACGGTCCGCAGGCCCTCGAGTTGTGCCGCAGCGGCGGCTGCGACATTGTGCTGCTCGATGTGATGATGCCCGGCATGGACGGTTTCGAGGTCTGCGGCCGACTGAAGGCGGACCCCGCCACTATGCATCTTCCGGTGGTGATGGTGACGGCGCTCGACCAGCCCGCCGACCGCGTCCGCGGCCTGGAATGCGGCGCCGACGATTTTCTCACCAAGCCGGTGGACGAGCTGGCGCTGATTGCCCGCGTGCGCTCCCTGACGCGCCTCAAGATCATGCTCGATGAACTGCGCGCCCGCGCCAGCACCTCCGTCGATCTCGGCCTCACCTCCCGCGAGCCCAACGACGGGGCGCGCGGCCGCATTCTCCTCGTGGAGGACAGGCCCAGCACCGTCGACCGCATCGTCACGTCTCTGCGCGGCTACCATGACCTCGAAACCGAAGCGGACCCTCAGGAGGCATTGTTTCGCGCCGCCGAGAACAGCTACGAACTCATTGTCATCAGCCTCAATCTGGCCGATTTCGACGCCCTGCGCCTGTGCAGCCAGCTACGCTCGCTCGAGCGCACCCGTTCGGTCCCGATTCTGCTGCTTGCCGATGAGGAAGACCGGCCGCGCATTCTCCGCGGGCTCGACCTCGGCGTAAACGACTACATCTTGCGCCCCATCGACCGCAATGAGCTGGTCGCCCGCGTCCGCACGCAGCTGCGTCGCAAGCGATATGCCGATTCGCTGCGGGACAACGTCCAGGCCGCGATAGAGCTTGCGGTCGTCGATCCGCTGACTGGCCTCAACAACAGGCGCTTTCTGGAGACCCATCTCACCCAGGCGCTCGACAAGGCCGCGCGCAAGGGCCAGCCGCTGTCGCTGATGATTCTGGACATCGATCATTTCAAGGCGGTGAACGACACCTACGGCCACGACGCCGGCGACGAAGTGCTCAAGGTCTTCGCCCGGCGAATCAAGCGCGTCTTGCGTGGCGCGGACCTCGTCTGCCGGCTCGGTGGCGAGGAATTCGTGGTGGTGATGCCCGATACGCCGCTCCCCATCGCCGCGCGCGTGGCCGAGCGGGTGCGCGCCGCCGTCGAAAACGAACGGTTCCCGACCGACTCAAAGGGCAGCCGCACGATTCCGGTGACAACGTCCATCGGCATCGCCGAACGCGGCGCGGAGGCCGACGCCGACGCCCTTCTCCATCGCTCGGACAAGGCGCTTTACGCCTCGAAATCCGCAGGCAGAAACCGCGTAACGGCGGCCGCCGCCTGACGCCGGCGAAGATTGGCGCATAAAATTCGACAGCGGGCTTGCAGGCCGCGCCCGCCTGAACTATACAGCGCCCGTCGACGCCGCGCGTCGGCCGAAGCCTCCCCCAAGAGGCCCGTAAAAAAGGATGGGGCCATAGCTCAGTTGGGAGAGCGCTTCAATGGCATTGAAGAGGTCGTCGGTTCGATTCCGTCTGGCTCCACCAAACAGTTCCAAGCTAATAATCAACAACGACAGAACTCGACGCGCGAACCGTACGAACGCGCTGCGATGGCCATAGAGGCTTGTTCACGCAGCGTTGCGACCGCCGGTTCATCGACGGCTCAGCCTCACGCAGCGCGATGGATCAGATCGTCGTGATCCTGAACACCGCAAAGATCAGAATCAGGAAGGCCATCAGGGTTACGGCAAGGGCTATTGCTTGGTCAGACATGGCGGACTCACGAGACAAGCGGGGTAACACCGTCCATTGACCTAAGGCGGCCGACCATGAGGGCGAGGGGGGCTGTGCTCGGCAGAACGGGCAGCCAGTCATTGAGCAGGCGACAACGAGGCTCGAACCCTTGAAGGGATAGCGCGTTCCTTGTGCTTCGACCCGAGGAGAAGCTCATGAAACGCAAGATTCTGACGGCCGCCGCCGGCGTGGCCATCGCCGCCGCCGCCGCTTTTGCCTCTGTGGCGCAGCCCGAGCCAGCCGAAACGATTATCCTGCCGCAGGATGTGAAATGGGGGCCGGCGCCCGCCTCGCTCCCGGCAGGAGCGCAGGCGGCGGTTCTCTACGGCGACCCGGCGAAAGAGGGCATATTCGCGCTTCGGGTCAGAATCCCGAAAGATTACTACATCCCGCCCCACACCCATCCAACGGTTGAGGTCGTCACGATCCTCACTGGCAAGTTCAGTCTGGGAATGGGGCCGAAAGCGGACAGGCGCGCCGCCAAGCCCATCGGAGTCGGGGGTTTCATGGCCATGCCGCCCGAGGTCGCGCATTACGTCTTCGCTGATGAAGAGACCGTCCTCCAGATCAGCTCGACCGGGCCTTGGGGGATCGATTACGTCGATCCGAGAGACGATCCTCGCCTCAATGTCGCGCCCTCGGCGAACCGCGGGTCCGCCCAGCGACAGGACTGATGCGCAGGAGCCGGCGGCCCAGGCAGCCCCGCCCTGCCTGGCGGCGCCGGCCAGCCGCCCTAGGTAGAAACGCTGCGGCGCGAACAGGGGGTGGGACATGACCCACGACGATTCACGCAAGAACGATTCCCGGACGTCAGGGAAAGACGCAGACAAATACGGCGGCATGGTCGAGTTCGACATGGCGTTGACGCCGAGCGTCCTCATATGCGGGGCCGCCGGCGCTGTTCTGGGATTGATTCTCGCCCTTTGGGGAACGACGGAAATCCCGATCATCGTCGCGACGGTCATCGTCTTTGCGGTTCTCTCGGGCATTTTCGGCTTTTTCGTCCCCTGGTACAAACCCAAGTAGGGATCCCGAGATAACCAGCAACCGAGCGACGGTCCTCCAACGGGGCCGCGCCGGTTGCGCCTAATAGGGATCCCTTTCGGAGAGCGCGCGATATTCGCGCCATACCTCCACCGCTTCGGCCCGCATCAGCTGCGCCACGCGGATAGAGCGCTGGGTCAGCGGTTTCAGCATGTCCCGGCCAATGGACGAATCGTCGAAAAGATCGGCGTAATCCGCCCAGGAGGCGGCAAAATAGATTTTCCCGATATGCGCCCATCGCGCCGCGGCGTAGCACATGGGGCAGCATTCGCAGCTCGTGAACATGGCCGCCCCGTCCAGATGCGGCGAGCCTACTTTCTTGCATGCCATCCTGATTGCATTGATTTCAGCATGCGCGGTGGGATCGTTGTCTCCGAGAACGCTGTTCCCACAGGCTGCGAGCACTTCGGCGCGCCTGACGATGACGGCGCCGAAGGGTCCGCCGGTCTTGTCGATCACCCCCGTCTGACGCATCAGCCTGACCGCCTCCGCCATATGCGCGAGATCGGCCGGGGACGGCCCCGGCCCCGTCGTCGCAGAAGAAAACAGCCGATCGATCATCAAAACACCGGACGAACTCCCTGCCCCTTTTAGAGATGCCTTTCGGGACCGCGCCATCAAGACGCCCAGACGCGCGGGCTTTTCGCAGCCGGTTCGCCACTCGACGGCGCCGCGGGAACCCGGTCGCAACCATTTGGTTATTCCCGTTCGAGGTTCGACCCGACCAAATCGAACGGAGGCCCCATGCGGTCCCACGCGAGACGTCTCCAGACCCGGCCAGCGCCGCGACGGCATGGCGCCAGAGCTGGCGGGACCTTGGACGACCACGCTTGAACGCGCTCCCGCCAGCCCCGGAAATCGGACGATTGGCCGCGCCTGACTCCTTTTTGTGGGCAGTCGGCGTCGAGGATACGTTCATCACCGCGCCGCATCCGCGAACCGGGCGCACGCTCGACGAATATGAGCTGACGGGACACTACGAACGCTGGCGCGCGGATCTGGCGCTCATGGCGCAATTGGGCGTTCCCTGTGCGCGCTATGGCGTTCCCTGGCACCGGATCCAGCCTGCGCCCAACGTCTGGGCGTGGGGCTTTGTCGACGCCGCTCTGGAGCGAATGCTCGCCCTGAAGATCGACCCGATCGTCGATCTCGTGCATTACGGCCTGCCGCCGTGGATCGAACGCGCCTTTCTCAATCCGGACTATCCCTATTACGTCGCCGAATATGCGGCGCGCATTGCCGAGCGTTTTCGCGGGCGGGTGAAATGGTTCACGCCGCTCAACGAACCGCGAATCACCGCATGGTATTGCGGGCGTCTCGGCTGGTGGCCGCCCTACGAAAGGAGCTGGCGCGGCTTCGTCGCGCTCATGCTCGCGATCTGCCAGGGCATCGTCGAAACAGTGCGCGCGTTGAAGCAGGTCGATCCCGACATCGTTCCCTTTCATGTCGACGCCACCGATGTCTTCGATACGGACGATCCGGCTCTTGCGGCGGAGACGCGGCGGCGGCAGGACATCGTCTTTCTCGCGCTGGATCTGATCAGCGGCCGGGTCGACCGGCGCCATGCGCTTTGGAGCTGGCTCGTCAGCGAGGGCGCCGAGGAGGAAGTTCTCCAAAGCTTCCTGCATCAGCCGCTCGATCTGCCGATCATCGGCGTCAATCTCTATCCGATCTTTACGAGCAAGCGCCTTCTGCGCGACGCATCTGGACGCCTGCGAATCCGAATGCCGCACGCCTCGGGCGCGCTCGTCGACAAGGTCGGGCGCATGTATTTCGAACGCTACGGCGCGCCGCTGATGATTTCGGAGACGGCCGACAAGGGCGCGCCCGCGCGGCGGCTGGATTGGCTGCGCCAGTCGGTCGCCGCCGTGAGACGGTTGCGCGCCGACGGCGTTCCCATGGTTGGCTATACGTGGTGGCCGATGTTCGCGCTCGTGACCTGGGCCTACCGCCAGGGCCAACGGCGGCTGCACGATCATCTTCTGCAGATGGGTTTGTGGGATCTCGATCCCGATCCTGACGGCGAGCTGGCGCGCATCGAGACGCCGCTGGTCGGCGCCTATCGCAACCTCGTGCGTGGGGGCGCGGCGCCCGTCGGCGCGCTGGCTGCAAGCGCCGCCCGCGGCCCGATGCGCGCCGGTTAGAGAGGCTTCCGACCTCCGGCTTTTGCTTCCTGCAGAATGCGAAAGGAGCAAGCATGTTTCGCAGTTTCTTTTTCGCGGGCTTCGAGGGGTCGACCGGGTACAACCGCCATGGAGAGTGGTTCGACCAGGTCGCGGCGACGGGCCACGACAGGACGCTCGAACAGGACTATCGGGATATTGCGCGGCTCGGTCTCCACGCCGCGCGCGAAACCATACGATGGCCGCTCGTCGACACGGCTGGGAGGCATGATTTTTCAACGGTGAAGCCGTTCATAGAGGCCGCGAAACGCCACCGCGTCGATGTGATCTGGGATCTCTTCCACTACGGCTTTCCGACGGATGTGGACCTGTGGTCGAACCTCTTTCCGCGCCGCTTCGCGGATTACTGCTATTCCGTCGCGCGCTTCGTCATGTCCCGCTCGGAGGGGCCCTATCTCTTCACGCCTGTGAACGAACCGTCCTTCATGGCTTACGCCGCAGGGGAGAAGGGGCTTTTCGCGCCCCATGCGACCGGGCGCGGCTGGGAGCTGAAGGTGGCGCTCGCGCGCGCGGCGATCGCCGGCGTCGACGCCATCCGCGCCGCCTGCCCCGAGGCCCGCATCGTCAACGTCGATCCCCTGTGCCGCGTCGCCGCGCCTCGCGACAGGCCTGACCTCGAGGAGCAAGCACGGGACTTCAACGAGCGGCTGGTCTTTCAGTCGTGGGATATGCTCTGCGGCCGCCTGCTTCCGGAACTCGGCGGCAGCCCCAAGCATCTCGACGTGGTCGGGATCAATTACTACTGGACCAATCAATGGGAGCTGGACGGCCCCCCTGACTCGAAGGGCGTCATCCCGCCGCTCGCCGACGATGATACGCGCCGCGCGCCGCTCGCGGAGCTCGTGCGCGCGGTCTGCAAACGCTACGGCCGCGAGGTGATGATCACGGAAACAAGCCACATCGGCCACAACCGCGGGCCGTGGCTGCGCGAGGTGGCCGCGATGGCGGAGACCTTGCTCAGCGACGGCGAACCGCTGCGGGGCGTCTGCCTCTATCCGATCCTCGGCATGCCGGAATGGCACGACCGGGACGTGTGGACTCCGATGGGCCTGTGGGACCCTCTCTGTCACCGGGATCCTACCGCGGGTCGTCTCGTCTGCACGCCGATGCTCGACGCGCTGCGTTCGGCCGAAAAAGTCGAGGCGCTCCACCGCCGGATGACGTCACCGATGAAGGACGCGTCGCCGGTCCGCCCCGGCGAAAGGCCGCATCAGGAGAGCCGGATCGCGACCATTCCCCGCAGCGCGCTGCGCAAAGCTTCTCGGCTTCGCTAGAAAATCGCGGGCGCCAGCGCCTCGGGCGGACGCAAAAAGAAACCCGGCCATTTGGCCGGGCTCCAAGTTCGTCGTCTTGTGTCGTCGGCAAGACGACGTAACCTCAAGCTAGTCGGGTTCGGCGATCCAAAACCGCCTTTTCCCGCCAACCCGCACCCATTTTTCGCCACAGCGCGGGCTCGGAAAAAAATGAGCCCGAGTCCTGAGGGACCCGGGCAGGTGGGAGGGGGAACTAACTACACAATAGTTCTACCGCCCTCTCGATAGAGCCGCCGCCCAAAGTCCGCCATTCCACACGCACGGGCCGCCACACAATCAGGAACCCCGGCTCCGCTCGGGGGCATGACCGCTCTTGGCAGGAAACTCACGTCGTATCGCCTCGACGATTCTCTGGATGGTCGCCTCGGCGTCCGTCCCACGTCGCTCCGCGCTCACGGCGCGATTCTCGGTCGACGTGATTTCGGCCTCCTTCGCCGCGAGATACGAATGCAGGAGCTCGATGTCCTTATGGGCCTGCGCCACTTTCGCGGTCAGTTCCGTGAGCTCGTTTTCCGCTTCCCGCAGAACTGCCTCCGCGCGCTCGGCCCGGGCTTCGGCGCTCTGCAACTGCTGCTTCACCGCCTTCGCCGCATTATGGGCGCGCGCCACAGCGTTTGTCGCCTGTTGCTCTCGTTGCCTGATCGAAGCCGCAGCCTCGGAAACGAGCCCCAGCACCGAGGTCGTTGAGTCCTCGCTGTGGCCTGGTCGGCGCTTCGCCCCTCGCAACTGGAGAGCCGACTCGTCCTGTTGGATATATCTGCTGACGACTTGGTCGAGGTCCAAAGTACCCACGACACCCCCCGGGATCCTGCCAAAAAACGATTTCACCGACTTACGCGACTGCGAAACTTTAAGCATTTGGCAAGAAAAGTCGAAAAATCTCAACCCAGAAGGGAAGTTAACGCCACGCCCACGCTCGCGTGCCGGCGCATAGTCTCAACGACATCATGTAGTTGTACACGGGCTGTGGATAATTCGCCGCAGGCGGAAGAGCGGAGATAGGCTCCGCATGCGTCCCGCCGCCCATCGAATCAGCATTTCCGGAGACGAGTCCCGAGGGCACCCCCCTCGCCCCGCGGCCAAATCCTCGCGGTTCCGAGCCTCAGCTGCGCCGACGCGGCACCAGGTGCAGAAGACGCGCCAAGCGCCGCTCGGTGAGAAAGGCCAAGCTGAAAAGCTGGACGATGTTCTCCGCCTCGATCAGCTCCAAACCGATATTGACGGGCACGAGGTCTTTTCTGGTGCCGAAGATCATGTCCCACACGGAGAGCACGATGCCATAATTGCTGTCATGCTCGACCCGCAGCGTCGAATGATGGGCGCGGTGCAGCCGCGGCGTGATGATGACATATGACAGCAGCTGCTCGCCGGGGAAAGTGAAATTTCCATGGTGGAAGAGCACGAAGAACATCCGTACGATCTCGCAGACCACGACGATGCTCGCGGGGACGCCGAACAGCACGACGCAAATGCATTTCACCAACACTTCCAGAAACTGGTCCAGCACATGGAACCGCAGGCCGGTGGTGACGTGGTAGCTCTTGTCGCTGTGATGGATTTTGTGGAAACGCCACAGGAACTCGTATCTGTGGCCGAGATAATGCCAGACATAAACGGCGAAATCGAAAAGAATGAAGCTCAGAACCCACTTCAGCGGGCCGTCCTGCATCTGCCCCAGAAGCCCGTAGTGAGCGTAGTTCGACGCGACGAGCAGCAGGCTCGAGATCGAGAAAACGCTCATGATCAGATTATTGAGTAGAAACGCCCCGGTATTTGTCGCGAAGGATTTTTTCAACTCCTCTCGGGGAACCTGCTTGTAGGGAAATTTTTTCTCCAACACGAGGAGCGCCGCAAACAGCAACCCCGCCACGCCAAAAAGATAGCCCTCGATGCCCGACGTATTCATGAGCCGCTCCCCAGAAGGCGCGGCGACGCCCGCCGGGATGCTGCGCCCCGGCCCGGGCGACTACGCCACACGCCGTCGTTACGAAAAAAACGCCTTTCACCTCATCCCGGCGCGCCTTCCAAGGTTTAAGCCCTGCGAATTCGTTCGGAAATTGGCCGGGAATGACCGGTTACGACCGTTTTATTGATCGTATATATGAAGGCATAGGTCGCGCCGATCAAGATCGTCAGGAGGGGTTTCATGCTCGGCATCGGGGGAACAAAGCCGGTCGCCGGTCGATCGGAGGATGTCGTCGCATGTCCTGTTGCGAAAGCGTACGCCTTCATCGGGGAAGGCTTCTTCAACAATTATCCACGCTGGTGCCCCCAGGTCGTAGAGTTGCAGGAGCTTTCGCCGCCGCCCGTGCGTGAGGGAAGTTTGGGCCGGCAGGTGACGCGGGACAGAGGCATCGACAGCGAATCCACTTTTCAAGTCGCGGCGTTCGCGCCGGCGAGCGTATTCGAAATCGAAGGTCTGTCGGAGCCCTTTCGCTCTTCTTATGCGTTTCACGCGGAGAGCGAGGGATCGACCCGCATCGTGTTCACTTTCGAGCTCAAGGAACTCGACCTCGTGATGCGTCCCTTCCAGAAACTCATTCGGACCGCGCTACAGGAAGGCGCGGATCAGACCGTCGAAAACATCAAGCGCCTCCTCGAGAGCGGGGCGCCCGCGTGAACGCCGCAGCGGCGGCCGGAACAGTAAACGAGGGAAACATCATGTTCGTCGTGCAAAAAGATAATGGCGTCATCCCGCATGTGCTGACACAGATATTGGACTCCTGCGTGAACGGCGTCACGCTGAGCGATCCCGACCTCGAAGATTCGCCCATCGTTTATGCGAACAAGGCGTTCGAAGATATCTGCGGCTATCCGCAGGAAGAAATCATCGGCCGCAATTGCCGCTTCCTGCAAGGGGCCGATCGTAGCCAGCCGGAGCTCGATCGCCTGCGCGCCGCGATCAAGAAGGGCGAGCCCGTGGAAGTCACGCTCAGAAACTATCGGAGGAACGGCGAGCTCTTCTTCAATCGGCTCGTGGTGAAACCGCTCTTCGACGATCGTGGTAATGTGGTCTATTTCCTGGGCGTTCAGTATGACATCACCGACCAGGTCAAAGCGCAGGAAGAAATCAAGCATCTGAACGAGAAGCTGACCCTGTCCGACGTTTAGACCGGCCGGCGTCGACCGCCTCGATCGTCTCTCCCCTCGCGGGGAGGGACTTTTACGCGTTCCATAACAGGCGAAGTCTCTATACGCGTCGAACAGTGCGATTCCGCGAAATCGTCAGGAGCCGCTGAACCAATTGTAGCCCTGCTTTTCCCAGTAGCCGCCCGGATAGTCGTTCGTCACGAAAATCTCGGTTACGAATTTCGGATTCTTGAATCCGAGCTTGGTCGGCATTCGAATTCTTACCGGATATCCGTATTTCGTCTCAGGAAAGTCGAGCACGAGCAGCGTCTGCGGATGCAAGGCCGTCGGCATGTCGATGCTCGTCCAATATTTGTCGGCGCATTGGAACCCGACATATTTTGCGGTGAGATCCGCGCCGATGCGCTCCAGGAATGTCTTGAGCGGTGCGCCCCGCCATTTGCCGACCGCGCTCCATCCCTCGACGCAGACGAGACGGGTGATCTGCGTCTCTTGCGGCAGGGCGGCAAGTTCCGTGAGCGTCCAGCCGCGCTTGTCCTCGATCAGCCCGGAAAGCCCCAATTTGTAGGTCTCGCCGTCGATGATCGGAGCCAGCGCCGCCTCGTAATAGGCGTTGAAGGGGAACGGCGTCACGACCTCCGACTCCGAGTAGGTCGGCGCGAGCTTGTTGGGATCGAACAGGGCCGCCTGCACGCGATCGTTCCAATGCGACATGCCCCACAGCAGCCGGTCGATCGCGTCCTCGTCCTTCAATGTGCAGCCCGACAGCAGCGATAGCGCGCCGAGAGACAGCCCCTGCTTCAGAAAGAGCCGGCGCTCGATGCGCTCGAGCCGGGGCTTGAAACCGGCGAGCGAAGGACCGCGAGACGATTTCCTGCTCTTCATCGACGCTCCCGCCTCTCCACCTGCTGCGCAGCGAGCCTTCCCGTCACCATGGACTTGATCGTTCCCTTCACCGCGAGGGCGACCCCCACATGGACGACGATGAAGGCGGCCAGCACCGACATGCCCATGAAATGAATATGGCGAGCCTGATCGTAGCCGCCAAGAAAATTCGTCAGTCCCTGAAACTGGACCGGTTTCCACAACGTCAGTCCAGTAAAAAATAGGGCCACGAGATCAGCCACGGCCACGACGTAAAGGATGCGCTGCACAATGTTGTATTCGCCGGTTCCGTGCAGGAGCAGATGCTTCATCTCCAGCCTGACGTTGCGATAGGCGGCCATCGCGCCGAAGCTCAGAAGCTTGCGCACGAAGTGCCCGGAAAAGATCCCATAGCCGAGATAGGCGAGCCCGTTCAGCAGCAGAACCCACATCATGGCGAAATGCCAGGCAAGCGCGCCGGCGAGCCAGCCGCCGAGCGTCAGTTCCGGCGGGAAGCGCAGATCGTAGAGGGGGGCGGCGTTGTAGATCCTCAGGCCGCTCATCAGCAGCGCGAAAACGGCGAAGGCGTTGATCCAATGCGTCACGCGCACGAAGAGCGGATGGATGATTTTCCCCCGCTCTTTCGAAACCGCCTTCTTCTGCATCGCGCCCCCCTCGCGCTCTTGTTACCAGACCCAAGAGCCCGCAAGCGCAATCCTTCGGCCAAAATGGCCGTGAATTCCGCCAGAAAACGCAGGCGCGCCGGTTAACGTTGATGCTGCGTTGCACTCCTTTTACAAAGGTCGAAGCCTTTCCTGAGACCGACGACATTGGACATGACATTCATAGTGAAACGTCTCGCCCGCCTCGCCGCCCCGCTCTTCTTCGCCCTCTCCCCCGCCCTCGCGGCCGAAAGCGAGAGCCTCGCCGGCCTGCGCATGGAATGCGACACGTGCCACGGCGTGAACGGCGTCTCCGCCGTGCCGGATCAGACGCCCTCGATCGCGGGCAGGAGCGAGCGCTATCTGCTCCAGCAGCTTCAGGCCTTTCAGACGGGAAGGCGCCCGCATGAAACCATGCTGATCATGGGCCAGAAACTTTCCGACCAGGAAATGCGCGCCCTTGCCCGCTATTATTCCCGCGCGAAACGCTGACCCGGCCAGGCGGCGGCCGCGCCGGGAGCTCTTGCGACGCGGTGCGGCGCCGCATCCCGTGCGGACTGTCTGCACCTTCGTGCTGAATTACATAGAAAGGGCGCAGCTATTTTGGCGGCGCCGGCCTGCCCGCCTCGGGACAGGCCCGGACTGCGAGCCGTCAAATGGACGATAAGGCCAGGAATCGCGAGCCCGAGACTCCGCAGGCGGGCGCCTCGAACGCAGGCGCCCTCGTCGCGCTGATACAGGCGCTGGTGTGTGAATTGCGGCCGAGGCAGGGCCTGAAACCCGATATCTCCATGTCCAGCCGGCTCGAGCAGGATCTCGGCGTCGACAGCCTTGCGCGGACCGAACTGACGGCCCGCATCGAAAGAACGTTTCACCTGCGATTGGCCATGGATCGCGTCAGCCAGGCGGAAACCGTCGGCGATCTTCTGGCCGCGATCGAGCACGCGCTCCCTGGAGACGCCGGCGCACAGATACGAGCCCCGGCGGCGGAGCCGCTTCCGCCGGCGCAGGCCCCCATGCAGGCGCAAACCCTCAACGAGGCGCTGGAGTGGCATGTGGCGCGCCACCCGGACCGCCTCCATCTGACGGCGCTGGAAGACGACCGAACCGAAATCGGAGCCTTCACCTATGGCGGTCTGGCGCGGCGAGCCCGCCGTATCGCCTCGGGCCTCATTGCGCGCGACATCGCCCCAGGCGACAGGGTGGCGATCATGCTGCCAACGGGGCTCGACTTTTTCGCCGTCTTTTTCGGCGTTCTCTATGCGGGCGCGGCGCCCGTGCCGATCTATCCGCCGCTGCGCCTCGCCCAGATCGAGGATCACCTGCGCCGGCAGGCCGGGATATTGCAAAACGCCGGCGCGCGGATGCTGATCACCCTGCCAGAGGGGCTCGCGCTTGCCGCGCTGCTGCGGGCGCAGGTCGAAAGCCTCGAATCTGTGGAAAGCGCCGCGACTCTGGAGTCCGACGGCGATCTCGCGCCGCCGAAGATGCGCGACGCAGGACAGACGGCGCTGATCCAATACACCTCCGGAAGCACGGGCGACCCAAAGGGCGTCGTGCTCAGCCACGCAAATCTCCTCGCCAACATACGCGCCATGGGAGAAGCGATAAACGCCAGCTCATCAGACGTCTTCGTGAGCTGGCTGCCGCTCTATCACGACATGGGCCTCATCGGCGCCTGGCTGGGGAGTCTCTATTTCGCGGCGCCTCTCTATGTCATGTCTCCGGTCAGCTTCCTCACGCGCCCGGCCAACTGGCTCTGGGCCCTGCACCGCTATCGGGCGACATTGAGCGCGTCGCCGAATTTCGGCTTCGAGCTCTGCGTCAACAAGACTGACGCGGCAAGCCTGCAAGGTCTCGATCTCAGCGCGCTTCGCATGGTCGCAAATGGCGCCGAGCCGGTGAGCGTTTACACGCTGCGGCGCTTCATCGAGAAATTCAGCCGCTACGGTTTCAGGCCGGAGGCGATGACGCCGGTCTATGGCCTTGCCGAAAACGCCGTCGGCCTCGCCTTTCCGCCGCCCGGCCGGCCGCCCGTCATCGATCGGGTCGACCGCGACGCCCTGACCCGCGAGGGCCTGGCGAAGCCCGCGCGCGCAAATGATCCGAAAGCCATGGAATTCGTCGCAAGCGGGCAGCCCCTGCCCCGCCACGAGATCCGCATCGTCGACGCCAACGGGCGCGAGCTCGCCGAACGGCGCGAAGGGCGGCTGGAGTTTCGCGGCCCGTCGGCGACAGCCGGCTATTTTCGCAACGAGGCCAAGACCCGCGAACTCGTCCGGAACGGCTGGCTCGACAGCGGCGACCGCGCCTATATGGCGAATGGCGACATATTCATCACCGGACGGATCAAGGACATCATCATCCGCGCCGGCCGCCATCTCTATCCGCAGGAAATCGAGGAGGCCGTCGGCCTCATTCCGGGCATTCGCAAAGGCTGCGTCGCCGTCTTCGGCGCGCTCGACCCGCGCTCCGCGACCGAGCGCGTGGTGGTGGTGGCGGAAACCGCCGAGACCGATCCAGAGGCGCGGGAGAAGCTCGTGGCGCGGGCGCAGCAGATCATCAGCGAAGTGAGCGGCGCTTTGGCGGACGACATTGTGCTCGCCCCGCCACGTTCGGCGCCCAAGACCTCGAGCGGAAAAATCCGGCGCGGCGCCGCCAAGGCGCTATACGAGCAGGGAAATCTCGGGGCCAGGGGCCATGCGGTCTGGCGGCAGCTCGCGCGGCTGGCGTTTGCCGGCCTTGGCCCGCAGTGGCGCCGCGTTCTCGCTTCTGTGAGAAGCGTCGCCTATGCGGTCTGGTGGTGGAGCGTCGTTGGCCTCGGCTACGCCGCCGCCTGGCTCGGCGTAATGACGCTGCCGGGATTGCAGCGCCGCTGGGCCTTCATCAGAAAGATCGCGGGCTCCACCCTCGCCGCCTTGCGCGTCCCAGTGGAAGCGAGGGGTCTCGAACATATTCCCCAAAGAAACGCCGCGCTCGTTTTCAATCATGCAAGCTACGCAGATGTCATCATGCTGACGGCCTTTCTGCCGGGCGAACCTGTCTATGTGGCCAAGAAGGAGCTGGCCGGACAGATTTTCGCGGGGCCCTTCCTGCGCCGCCTCGGCGTGCAATTCGTCGAACGCTTCGACGTTGCGGCGAGCGTCGCAGATGTCGATGCGCTGCGCGCAGCCGCTCAGGAGGGGCGCAATCTCGTGTTCTTTCCCGAAGGCACCTTCACGCGCCGGGCCGGCCTTACGGGCTTTTACCTCGGCGCATTCAAGACCGCCGCCGACGCGGGCCTCGAGATCGTCCCCGGCGCGCTGCGCGGGACCCGCTCGATGCTGCGCGGCGGCCAATGGTTTCCCCGATGGGCCGCCCTCGGCCTCGAGATCGGAGCGCCGCTGCGGTCTTGCGGCTGCGATTTTGCAAGCGTCGTCAAACTGCGTGACGAAGCGCGGGCCTTTGTGCTCGAACATTGTGGCGAACCAGACATCGATCAGCTGGTGAAACCGAAAGTCTGAAAAGCCGTCGCGATGCCCCGCCATTTCGATCCCACGCTGGTCAACGATCGCTTCGAAGACCCCGCTCTTTACGTCGATCTCGCTTTCGAGAAGCGCGCGCTACTGTTCGATGCCGGCGACATCGCTGTAATTCCTCCACGCAAGATTCTGCGCATCAGCGATATCTTCGTCAGCCATCGCCACATGGATCATTTCGCGGGCTTTGACCAGTTTTTGCGCCGCACGCTCGGCCGCGAGAAAATCATCAATGTCTATGGGCCGCCGGGCATGATCGACGCCGTCGAACACAAGCTCCGGGCGTATACCTGGAATCTCCTCGAAGGATACGAAGGCAATGTGAGCTTCCGCGTCACGGAGATGGATTCGGCTGGCCGCATGATCGCGGCCCTGTTTTCTGGCCACGAGCGCTTCTCTCGCGCGCCTTTGAAGCTAGACGCCCAAGCGGATGGCGTCCTGCTGAAAGAGGCCGGAATTCAGGTTCATGCGACAACGCTCGATCATGGCGTTCCGGTTCTCGCCTTCGCGCTCAAAGAACGGGCGCAGATCAACGTCTGGCGCAATAAGGTCGAGTCTGAGGGACTGGCGGTCGGACCTTGGCTGCGCAACTTCAAGGAAGCGATCCTGACTGGCGCTTCGGATGATTTTCCCATCAAAGTTTCTTGGCGCGCTCCCGATCCGGCTGCGCCAGTAACCCTACCGCTCGGACAGCTCAGAAACGAAATCATGCATATGTCGAGCGGCCGCAAGATCGCCTATGTCGTCGACTGCTCGTTCACAGTCGCGAATGTCGACAGGATCCTTGCGCTCGCCGGCGACGCCGATACGCTCTTCATAGAGGCCACGTTTTCCGACGTCGACGCGGCGGTGGCCGCGCAGCGGCGCCACCTGACGGCGCGTCAAGCCGGCGTCATCGGCAGACTCGCGCGCGCCAAAAGACTCGTCACCTTCCATTATTCTCCCCGCTATCGCGGCGAGGGTGAGCGTCTTGCCGAGGAGGCGCAGGCCGCCTTTCTCGGACGCTGAGCATAGCCGTGACGGTTATTCAGACCCCGCCCTTCTCTGGCGCAGCTCAATGACTTCTGCCGAGGCGGCCTTTTCACCAGTCAGAAACCAGCAGTGCTCCGCGCCATGGCCTTTCAGTTCGACCACGCCCGCGTCCTCGAATGCGAAGTCGTCCGCAAGACGCAAATGAACCGCGTCCGACACATGAATCTTGTTCGGTCGCCCAGTGGATTGATATCGGCTCGCCATATTCACGACCTCCCCCCAGAGATCGTAAGAAAACTTTCTTTTTCCTACGACTCCGGCGACGACTGTTCCCGTGTGCACGCCAATCCTGATTTGGAGCGGCATAGGGAAGTTTTTCGAATAGGCGTCGATCGTCTTGATCGCGTCCAGTGCAAATTGCGCGATGCGCTGACAATGCAGCGGCGTTCGGTCCGGCACGCCGCCAACGACCATATAGCAGTCCCCGATCGTCTTTATTTTTTCGAGGTGGTAGCTTTCCACGAGTTCGTCGAAGCGGCCAAAAATATCATTGAGCATGCGCACCGTCTCGTAAGGGCCGAGTTTCGCAGCGACCGAGGTGAAGCCGACGATATCGGCGAAGAGCACGGTGACCTCTGGATAGGTGTCGGCAATCATTTTTTCGCCATTTTGCAGTCGCTCCGCAATCACCGCCGGCAATATGTTCCGCAAGAGCTTATCCGAGCGGTCGCGCTCCTGTTGCAGCTCCGAGGAGGTTTCCTCCACTTTTCTGACTTTCTCCTCCAGACGCCCGAAAGCCATATGCAGCCGCTCCGTCATCATGTCGATGGCGTCACCCAACATTCCGATCTCGTCGGAACCTGAAACGCCTGCCTTCTGCGTGAGCGCGCCGCCGCCGATCATTTCGACCGCGGCCATCAATTTTGCGCCACGCCGCATGAAATGAAACACCAGGACGGCGATCGCCACGACGATCGAAACAACGAAAAGAACCGCGACGATCGTATTGGCGCGCACCAGCTCGTCTGACCGCGCGTTTAGCGCGGAAAGCGTCGTTTTGTGCCGGCTATCCACTGCCCCCATGAAATCGGCGACCGGCTTCATGATCCCCGCTTTCGCCTTGCTGTAGTTCTCATCGTTCAGGATACGGATCGCCGTCGCCTGATCCGGCGCGCCCCTCCTCGTGTAATTTCCTTCGTCATCCTGAAACTCGCCTCGGGCCGCGTGCATCGCGCGCAGCTCGAGTCCCGCCAACTTGTCCGAGCGGATTTTCGCTTCCTTGAGCAAATTGAATTCTCGGGCTGTTATGCCCGTCTGCAACAGCCGGTCTTCGAGAGATTGTGCGCCGCGCGCCGACAGCTTCGGTTCGGGAATGAGATTGCCGGTGACAAGGTCCCAGTAGACACTACTGTAGTCTGGCGGCGCTGCGACCTTGCCGTCCCGAATATCGAGAATGTCCTGATAATACTGCAGCCTGCTCGCATCCTTCGTCACGACGAACTTGCGGGCAAAGCGCGTAAGATATTCCGATGAAGCACGAAGCTCCTCCGCAAGCTTGTATGTCTGAAAATAACGCGCCTGCTCGGCCTCCAATTCATTCTGCACCTCCTCGAGGAGGACGCCGATGTAGAGATTCGCGCCTGCGAGCGCGATCGCCAGAGTGAAGAAGAGGATGAAGAAATGTCGTAACCGCATGTGCGGGGCTGCCCTTGTTACTGCGTCTAAGCGCGCGCATGATTGGCGAGGAGTCTTTCGTCGATCTCGCGAATGGAGGCGACGCCAGTAAGCGTCATGGAGACGCGCATTTCATTTTCGAAAATCGCGAGCATGTTCTCGACTCCGACCTGTCCGCGAGCGGCAAGCGCGTAAACCGCGGCGCGCCCCAGGAGCACGCCCTTCGCGCCGAGCGCGAGCATCCTGATCACGTCGAGACCCGAGCGGACACCGGAATCGGCGAAGACCACGAGTCGCTCGCCCACAGCCCGCGCAATCCCCGGCAAAGCGCTGGCCGTCGAGAGCGCGCCATCGAGCTGGCGACCGCCGTGGTTCGATACGACGATCCCATCGGCGCCGAAGCGCAAAGCGTCGCGCGCATCATCAGGGTCGAGGATCCCTTTGATGATCAGCGGACCCTTCCAGAAATCGCGTATCCACTCGAGGTCGGACCAGCCTATCGAGGGATCCATGTTTTGGTTCAGCCAGCCGATGTAATTCTCGAGTCCAACGTGGCGTCCCAAATAGGCCGATATATTGCCGAGTTCATGCGGACGCCCCGTCAGACCGACGCCGAAGGCCCAGCCGGGCCTGGTCAGCGCCTGCCATAACCGCCGCACGGACGCATAGGGACCCGACATCCCCGAATGCGCGTCCCGATAGCGCGGTCCCGGAACGGGCAAATCAACGGTGAAAATCAGCGTCGTCACGCCAGCCGCGCGGGCGCGTTCCAGAACGTCGCGCATGAAGCCGCGGTCTTTCAACACGTAAAGCTGAAACCAGAGCGGTTGCGGGCTTTGAGCCGCCACCTCTTCGATCGAACACACCGAGACAGTCGATAGCGTCGAGGGAATGCCGACCGCCGCCGCCGCGCGCGCCAACTGCACTTCGCCCCGGCGCGCGAACATCCCCGCGAGTCCGACCGGCGCCAGGATGAGCGGCAGCGCCGACGGTCGGCCAAACCATTCGGTCGCCAGGCTTGTGTCAGCCGCCCCCTTCAAAGCGCGCTGCCGGAGCGATATCGCGGCGAGGTCAGCGACATTCGCCCGCAGCGTCGTCTCTGAACCAGCCCCGCCGTCAATGTAATGAAACAGGAACGGCGGAAGCTTCCTGCGGGCGGCCTCGCGATAATCCGAAGCGGAGGAGATGATCACGCGTGCAACCTCGAGATTTGGGCGTCGCCGGCAAGGCTCGACCCACGCCTGCGGGCGGTCCATTACGCCGCGTTTGCTAAAGCTTTGCAAGCCGCGGTCCTTGAATTTTTTTGATCTTCACCCAATTATCGAAGCTTACTTGAAATGCTGATCATAGAGCTACAGTTTACTTCGTTGAGTTAGTGCTTGCGTAGGAGGTCAAGATGACGGATGAAGCGCAAGAGTTTTTTTCAAACGATTCATTCCAAAATTCACCCACAGATACATCATTTTCGCCATGCATCGCGGTCATCGAAAATAGGGCATTGATAGGAGAATGCCTTGCTCTCTGCCTCCGGAATAAACTTCGAGTGGCGGTTCTCACATACCCGGACTTGACCAGTTGGGATATGGACCCGGCGGGTTCATCAGCTTCAGCAGTCATCCTTAGCGGAACCGGATACGATGGCGGCGAGCAATCGGGGATTTTTCAAAATCTGTGCCGAAGGCAGCGCGAGATTCCCGTTATCGTTTTTTCAGACAATGATGAAAAGGAACAGATCGCCAGAAGCTTGAAACGCGGGGTGCGAGGCTACATTCCCAGCGACACCCCCTTTGAGATTGCCAGCCGCGCAATAAGGCTCGTAATGGCGGGCGGCGTTTTCATTCCAGCAAGCATAGTCATGGACGAGGACGACAAAGCCGAGTGCATGGCGTTGAAAAATTCGAAACTGGAATTCACGCCGCGTGAATACGACGTGGTGAGACGGCTGCAAAAGGGTGAGTCTAACAAGCTGATCGCTCATCAGCTCAATCTCAGCGAGAGCAGCGTAAAGGTACACATCAGAAACATTATGCGAAGATTGGGCGTGCACAATCGGACCGAGGCGGTGATTGCGCTTGCCGCCCTCATTCAAAAACATGCCGGCCAGTCAGAAAACCAGGCCGCCGTTCTCGCGCTTGGCGCCCTGAGGTGAAGGGAGGCGCCCAGCCCAGACTCAGTGCTGGCTGGCGGCGCGCTACCACATATCCGAGCCGGGCGCGGCCAGCGCGCCCGCCCGGGAGCCAGAAATTTGCGCGCCATCCTCCCTCGGTGGGCGAATGGTCTCGGACTACTTGACAATCAGCTGTAGCGCCGCGGTGGGATCGAAGTGATAGTTGAATCCCACGCGGGCGATCTGACCGTTGAACCGGGTGCTCGAGGTCACGCCCGCAATGTTCAGGAAGGCGCCGGCCCCCGTGCTCGTGGAGTCTACGATAGATCCCGTCGCGCCGGCCCGTCCGAGATCATAGTAGAGATATTCGGCCTTCAGACTCATCTCGGGCGCGAATTTCCATTCAAAGCCGCCGCCGAGCGTCCAGCCTATCCTCGCCGTAGAGGCGTGGCCCACAGAGCTAGTGGATTGATAGAGGGCGCCAAAGAAGGGAAGCACGTCCGTGGTATGGGCGATCCGATTCTGTAGCGTCATTCCACCATATGCGAAGCCGCCACTCGCAAAGGCGAGGATCGATGGCGTCACGAGATACCCCGCGCGAGCGCGCGCCGTGCCGAACCAATCGAGCGTCTTTTCGATTGCAACCGACGTCCCGGTCGCTCCAAGAGACGTCCCCCCACTTGTGAAGGGAGCCGCAGCGGTGAAGCCTCCCTGACCCTGCTGGCTGGCGCCCTGCATGTCGAGCTCGACGCCCGCGACATAACGATCCAGGACGTAGTTGTAGCCAGCCTGGCCGCCGCCCAAGGCCCCATTCGCATTCGCCTTGACGCTGCCTGTCGCCGTCAGCGCCGCAATCGAACCAAGGTTGGACGCAAAAGCCTGGTCGAGCGTGTTTGCCATCGGCGCCGCGCTGGAGGAAACGGCAGGAGACGCGTCCCATCCGTAGCCCACATTCAAGCCTGCGTAAAAGCCAGAGGTGAAGGTCGCGGGCGGCGTCGACGCCGCCTCCGCAGGCTTCGCGCCGAAATGGTAGTTCAGACCCATCCGGCCGATGTCGCCCCTGAACTGTGTGTAGGCGTTTACGCCGAGGACGTTGCTGAGATTGTCGGGCTGAACGACCGTCGCCAGAGGCGAAATTCCGTAGTTCGTGCTGCCGAGGTCATAGTGCAAATACTCGGCTTTCAAGCTGGCGTTCGGGGCGAACATCCATTCGAGGCCTGCACCGAGCGTCCATCCGGCTCTCGTGCCAGAATATTGCCCCGACCCGCCCGGAGCCTGGAGAATCGACCCCAGAATCGGCCCGCCCCAACCCTGCAATGCGACGCTGCTGGCTCGTGCGCCGCCGTAGGCCACGCCGCCAGTCGCATAGGCAAGGAACGTCGGCGTGACGAGATAACCTGCGCGCCCCCTCGTCGTGCCGAGCCAATCGACCGACTTCGTGTGGTAGATCGACGTCCCAGCGTAATCGACGAAATAACTGCCGAGAATGCCAGCCGGATTGTAGCTTTGGAGCACATGCCTGGTGCGCGTATTGGCCCCCTGCATGTCCGTCTCGAGGCCCAGCACGAATCTGTTGAGCTGGAGATTGTACCCCAGTTGCCCGCCACCGAAGAAACCGCCGCCAGCGGAGAGCGATTGACCATTTACGCCACGCGCAGACGCTTCCCAGTAAGCGGGGAAGGGAGTTGCCCCGGTGACCATCAGCACATCGTCGATCGCTGTGGAGGCGGGCCAGGCGGACGTCGCAATCGCCGGACGGGGATCCCAAGTGTAACCCGCGTTCAGGCCGGCATAGAAACCCTGCCAGAAAGCAGGCGCTGGCGCATCGTCTGGCGGGCCGCTCTTGAATACGCCGGTTCTGGAGGTCGGAGTCGCGTCCGGGTTCAGCGGATTGCCCGCGAACCGCATGGCGTAGCTCACATTGGTGCGATAGCCAGTCTCACGGAACGGAATATTCGAAAAGTCTCGTCCAAATTCGATGGCCAGAGACTCGCCATAAGGGGTGTCCGTGAAATTCGTGTCCGTTCTGATGCCGCCGCCGAAGGTCTCAGCCCAAAGGTTGCGGAACAGTCCCGGCGGGCGATTCTCGACGACGCCGCTACCCCAGGCGCCGAAGATGTAGGGGGCGACAATGTGATTGAATCCCAGGAATTGGAGAGTCACAGGGCGGGTCAGCTCGGCGCGCGCCGTCACGCCGCGATCCACGTTGAGCGTGCCGGATGCAAACCCCGACACGGCCTCCGCGCCGTCCATAATGAAGTTCTCGGGAAGCATCAGCGGCTTGCCAAAGCTCGTCTGCATGCGGCCGATCGCAGAGAAGAAGAACTGTTCGGGTAAGCCAATATCCAATCGACCCTTCAGATTGAGTCGATTGAATACAGGACTGGCGTACAAGCGTGAAAGCGGCGGACCGAATGCGTAGTCCAGACTGCCCACGCGACCGCCGAGCCCCAGACCGTACAGGATGAGGCCGCTGGCCGTTGCGTTTTCCAGCCAGGGAAGCCGATAGCTGCCCTCGGCGCCCAGTCTCGTGACGGTATAACGATCGCGGCTGACGTCGTTGACGGGCAGAAGGCCGAGGCTTGTGAAGGCCAGACCAAGCGGCAGGGGCTCGTAACGGTTGCGATTGTTGATGTGCTCCAACGATATCTGCGTGCGGAGAGTCAAGTCGGTGCGCAGAATAATCGGATAACCGAGCTTCACATTGGCCCGATCGAACATGCCGGTCGATCGTTCGCCCGCATTCAGCAGATCTGCAGGGAGCGGCGAAAACAGCGGCGTGGCGCGAGAACGCGCGGCGAGATAACCGCCGCCGACCGCAAGACCATCGATGCCGACCGGAACCGCGACATCGAAACTATAGGCCTGACTCTTGGCAGTCCCGTCGAAATAACGATCCACATCAGGGCTCGATGAAACGGCGCCCGAAAACTGCTCGCCCATACCTAAAGCATTATTGACCGCGAGCGCCTGCGCGAATTCCCACGGCCCGAAATCCTTTGGCAGACGATTTGTGACAACCGAAGCCCCGGTGACTCGGTTTTCGCTGACGGCAATGGCGAGAACGTAGCCTTCGTCATTCGCACCGGGTTTCGCGGTCGCCACGCCGCTCACGCCCGCGATCATGCCGACCAATATGGTCCGCCGCTCGTATTCGGCGCCCGTCAAATGACGATGACCAACAAGCGGCTCGAGGCGCGCACGCACGAGCTGTGCGGTGCTCTCCGAAGCGCCGTTGATCTCGATATCCTCGATGACGCCGTCAGTCACGACGAGATGAACGACTCCACCGTCGAATTCGGGCCTGGGAGCCGAAAGCGTGGAGAGAGGAAACGCTTTCGTATAGGCAGCCTGAAGCTCGAACGCGGCCTGGTATATCTCGGCGACGCTGAGCCGCTTGCCCTCTAATTTCTGCGCGAATGCAGCGTTTTTCTCAGCGAGTTCGGGAAAGGCGCCGTTGATCGAGACGCTTCGGACGGTCACGAATTTATTCTCGGCCCCGGCCGGCGCCTGAAGCGCCCGACGGTCGCGCGCGACGGTTGTTCTCACCTCGCGCGCTGGCGGGAGCTTTGCCGCAGGAGCAAGGACGGTCGGGTTGAAAGCCTGCGCCTCCGCCCTGGCCGCGAACTGAGTCGTGCCGGCGACGACGGCGGCCAAGACACAGCCTCCGCGGCGCAAGCACCGGTTATCCAAACGATTTTTTTGCGTAGCCAAGGAACTGCGCCCGATTCAATTCATGATCTAAACAAGACGGTAACCGGAAGATACTGACTAAAGCCAGCTTCCTTTGCAAATGACTATGAATTGGCTGTGCGATGCGATTTTTCTGCAACACCTTTACTGCCAAGCTTGTGCGTTTTTCGAGCCGAATTACAGTAGCTTTATTGCTAAGTTACAGGATCGAACCTTACCCGTTTGGGCGCCTCCGCTTAGACCTTTTGGGGCGGAATTATGTCCCGTCTTAGCCGAAAGGGCGCCTATTCACTTACGCACATGGCGCGTATGTGTTTGGGTGAAGCTTCGAAAGCTTCTCAAAAATCAGGAGAGTTCCATGAAGAAGCTCATTATCGTTCCCGCCATTCTTGCCCTGTCCGCCAACTTTGCCTTCGCCATCGACCTCAGCCAGGCGCTGAAGCTGAACCAGTCCATCGGCGACACCTCGAAGGGCGGCTTCGCGCTGAACAAGGCGTTCGTCGTCCAGGCTCAGGTTCCGGTCAATGCCGGCAAGTCTTCCGACCTGTCGCAGAAGGCCGACATCAGCCAGTCGATCGGCAACACCAGCAAGGGCGGCGAAGCCATCAACAAGGCGACCGTGATCCAGGCCCAGGTTCCGCTGAGCTTCGGCTCGCACTGAGCATAGACGGGCTGAATAGCTCGGAGTGAATGGATCGTGGCCGTTATCGGCCACGATCCCTCGTCGGAGGGAATTGCGTCCCTGCCCGTCGCGCCGCGAAGGTCGACGGAATAAGCGGAGCGGGAAAATGAAATATTGGATTATTCCGGTTCTTTTGTGCGCCAGCGCAGCCCAGGCGCACGCAGATGGTTTGCTTGGCCTTGGCACGTCTCCTGGCCTCATCGGCGTCAAAATCAACAATCCGCTGGTGAGCGCCACCGCCGGAGTGCAGCTCGGCCAGCATAATACCCTTGACTCACAGCAGCACAGTGTCGTCAACTTTGTTGGCGTCCAGCAGGTGGCGATCGGCAAAGCAGGCAGCTCGCTGAGCAATGATGCGACGGTCGGTCAATATGGCCCCCAAAGCTACACGGGCCTTGGCCAACACATCGAGTCTCTGCCCCCCTTCCCGTCTTTCGGTCATCCTTGATCGGGCGTCAAAAAATGGGCCCGCTGACGTGAAGCTCCGCGCCACACTGCTAATAGTGATCCTGATCAGCATGAAGCAGCACACCTTCGCGAATGAGATCAACGTCGTCAGCGAGTCCAACAACTCGCGCAGCTCCGTTACGGTCATCCAGACGAGCCCGGGGGATGGCAAAACCGAAACCCAAATCGAGTCGGGCCCTGGACGTGTGGTCGTCAAGCAGCAGGGGAGAAATAGCAGCGCGGTAATCATTCAACGCACGCGCTCCCAGGAAACTGAGAAGTAGCAAAAACGCCGAGCGCCGTAGAACTTCAGAAGTTTCCTGCCCTCATTGTGCTCCTGCCGACTTTTCTTCGAAATCTACCTCCCAGGCTGCTGCGTAGAGCGCAGCCATACCCGTTAATTCGCGCCAGCCCGATCGAAAGTGCTCAGCCTCGTGTTTCATGAACATGAAACGCGGGCTGCGGCAGTGTGGAATTTGTCGGACGCCTGCCCCGTCTCAATGCAGGATTGTCTGATATTTTTTCTGATTGCGCGGCGCAGCTAACACATTTCTAGCGGGCGACACCAGCATGAACCCGCGCGGCAATCCCTTCCGGGCCGAGGGAGCGAGCACGGTCGGATTTATTGTTTGTCCAGAAGCAATTGTTGTAAATCCATCCGTCTGCAGAAGTACGTTCGCCGGAAACGCGGCCTGATACTGCGGAGAAACTGCCGGCGGCTCCAAGGGCGAAGATGCCTGCTTGATTGTGGCCTGTGCAGGCGTACGAAGTAACGGGGATAAAACCTGACCGCACGCAATGTCATAGCTGAACGACAAACCGCATGACAACAGGATAACCACGCGCCACCGAATTTGAACACTGCTGGTCATGACCAGCTTTCCTTCTGAGAGAAGTTAGGCCAGATGCGGCCTTCCCGCGGAAAGCGACGCTTACGTATAAAACGCTATCGACCCTAGTTTAGTTCCTTGGCTAGCAAAACAAATCCACTGACCCGCCGCCACCCTTCAAAATACAGATTTCCCGTGGGAAAGGATAAATTTTTAAGTTCCTGGGAAATCCTTATTTGAAACTCCTCCACCTATTCTCCACGCACACGCGGGGAATAGCATGACAAAGGCGCTGACAAGAACCGGGGAAAATGGGGAAAAGGATCTCGCGCCTTCGTCTCAATCTCACATGATCGCCATCATCGATCCCCGGACGCTCATCCGGGAGTGTCTGGCTCTGAGCCTCCAGGAAAAACTCGCGCTGCCGATCGCGACCTATCCGGATATCACGAGCTGGAGTGCGGCCCAGGAACGTTTTTCAGCCTGCGCGTTGGTTCTCCTCTGGATGGAAGGCGAGAACGCCGCAAGATGCTACGACGCCCTCCGAGAGCTTTCTTCCAGCCGACACGCATGTCTCCCCGTCATTATCCTCTGCGACAACCCCAGCATGCAAAGCGTTGTCGATGCGCTGCGTCACGGCGCCAAGGGGTTCATCCCCACCGGGATGGCGCTGGAAGTCGCTTCCGAAGCAATCGGGCTGGTGCTCGCTGGAGGCTGCTTCGTCCCGGCGCATATCCTGGATTTGGGTGAAACAGACGATGCCGATGTCAGCGCGCAGAGTGTCGCACCGAAGGATTTCACTACTCGGGAAAACCAAATCGTGGCAGCACTGCTAAAAGGCAAATCCAATAAGGTGATCGCCTATGATATCGGCTTGGCCGAAAGCAGCGTAAAATATCACATTCGCAGCGTCTTGCGTAAGCTTCATGCGCGCAACCGCACTGAGGCGGTCACCAAGTTATCTGAAATTATTACCATCTCTCTCTCGAAATAACTGACGGCATGCCCTGAGTCCGATGTTTGCATCGTCCGGCTCTTGGAAATAGCGCTCTGAATAATCCTCTTTCAAAGCGCCTCCCGACCAGCCCTTCACCGGCGCTGCGACATCACTGCCATGCAGGCGTAGCGCCCCCTCCCGAGACCAAGCTTAACCTTCACAATATAACTAGAGCTACACCGTAAGCCGGCCTACTGTGGCCTGGAAAACACGACTGGATGGAATGTTTACGAAAGAGGTGAATCAGGTTTGCTTTTATAGCATCAATCTGTAACGATTAATCAGAAGTCATTGTACATCTGCGGATAAGTAAGGATGGGTTTTCGAACAATGAGAAAGACGCTTCTCTCCGCCACGGTTTTCGCGCTGACAGCCGCATCTGCGCTTGCCGCCGACCTGCCCTCCCGAAAGGCCCCGCCGGTTCTTCCGCCGCCCCCGCCGCCGCCCCCGACATGGACCGGCTTTTACGTCGGCCTTAACGCCGGCGGCACGTGGGCCAACAGCAACAATCAGACCATTGCTGTTTCCCCTCTTGGCGCCGGTCCGTTCTGGGCGCTGCCTTCCGCTTTCATTTTTGATCAGGGCAACTACCTCGCCGCTTTCAGCACGGCCGCGTCCGCCGGAGGCTTCAACTCCGGTAACAACGGCGGCTTCATCGGCGGCGGTCAGATTGGCTACAACTGGCAGTTTTACAATAACTTCGTTGTTGGCATGGAAGCCGACTTCCAGGGTGTGGCTGCGAGCAGCGCCTCCCGGAGCGTCGTCACCAACGTCGCCGTTCCTGGCCTGCTTGGCCCCCTTGTTGGCGATTCCTTCTCCGGCCTCACCAGCGTGCGCGGGAGCCTCAATTACCTCGGAACCGTGCGTGGCCGCATTGGCTGGGCCGTTATTCCCACGCTGCTCGTCTACGGCACTGGCGGCTTCGCCTATGGCGGGGTGACGCTGAACACACTCACGGCCGTGTCATCGACTGGCCCCACTCCCCTCAGCCCGGCTAACCTCTTCACAGGGCCTGGCGTGGGCGGCGTAAACATCTCGACGGTTGCGACCGGCTGGACGGCCGGCGGCGGGCTTGAGTGGATGTTCTTGCCGAACTGGTCAGCCAAGGTCGAGTATCTGTATTATGACCTTGGCTCCGTTTCGGACGACTTCACGATGAGCTCCGTCAACCCTGCTTCGCTCCTTCCGGACCCCGCCATCTTCGGCGGTCAGGTGCGAGCCCGTCTCAATGGCAATGTCGTCCGGGCCGGAGTGAATTATCACTTCAACTGGGGCGCCCCTGCGCCGATCGTCGCCAAATACTGAATTGTAGCGATACGCCCAGCTGGGCGTATGTTTTGAGATCGTGGCCAAAGGCCACGATCCTCAACGAATTACAGCGTTATGCGTCTTCTCTGTGCCAAACGTGTGGAGTTGTAGAAATGAGATACTGGCTGGTTCCCATTCTCGTCTGCGCCGGAAGCGCTCCGTCTCATGCGCTTGACTTGATCTACAACTACAGCACCCCCTTCGTGTCGGTTACCACCGGCGTGCAGACGGGGCAGAATAATACGCTAACCACTCAGCAGAATGGTCCGGTTAACATCTATGTTGTTCAACAACTCGCTCTGGGCAAACCGAGTGACAAGCTGAGCAATGATGCGACGGTCTATCAGGCGGGGAAGGTAGATATTGTAAATCTGGGCCAGCACATCATGACCTCACCGGTTAAGCCGCTGGCGCCGCTTTCGTTCTCGCAACCATGATCCATGTGGGTCAGGGGCGTGATAACGATGCGGTTGATTAAATTTCTGCACGATGAACGCTCCTTTGTCCCGCACGAGGTTGCTCGACACGATCCTGCAGACAGTCATGGCGAGTAAGCGTCTGATCTCCAACGGTCGAGATGCTTCCTTCCCATCAGCTTCCCATAACTTTCCGCGCCTCATCCTGGTTGGCAAAGCCGCTTCGACAGGGCAAGCTAGCCTCTCGGCACAATCCGCCGATGGATGGGGAGGGGCAATGAGGCGCAGGATTACGGGAGCGATTCTAGCGGCGATGGCGGCTAGCGTGGGCTACGGCGGCGCACGGGCGCAGACCATCGATCTCGCCGCCTCGAAGGTTATCGACCTCAGCCACCCCTACGACGCCAATACTGTTTACTGGCCGACGGAACCCACTGGCTTCCAGCTCAAGCAAGAGCACAAGGGTCTGACCAAAGGCGGCTTTTTCTACTATTCGAACACATTCTGCTCACCCGAGCATGGCGGCACACATATAGACGCGCCGATGCATTTCGCTGAGAATCATTGGACGAATGCCGAGATTCCGCTCGACAGGCTCATACGTCCCGCCGTTGTAATCGACATTTCGGAAAAGGCGTCGAAGAACAGAGACTATGCGCTGAGCCCTGCCGATGTGCAGGAGTGGGAAAAAAACAACGGTCGCATCCCGGACGGAGCGATCGTCCTGCTCCGAACAGGCTGGAGCGCACGCTGGCCGCACCGCAAGGCCTATCTCGGCGATGACACACCCGGAGTGGCCACGAACCTCCATTTTCCCGCCTTCGGACCCGAGGCCGCGACGCTCCTCGTCAGCGACCGTCATGTTTCGATGATTGGACTCGATACAGCGAGCATCGATATCGGTCCCTCACAGGATTTCATGGTTCACCGCATTGTCAGCGCTGCCAATGTCCCCGGGCTCGAGAATCTCGCAAATCTCGACCAGCTGCCGGCGACAGGCGCGGTCGTCATGGCCATGCCAATGAAGATCGCACAAGGTTCTGGCGCGCCGGCGCGGGTCATCGCCTTTGCGCCTCGCTAGAGTCTCTTCCTTCACTTCTCTCGAAAATTCTCGATCAATACGTGTATCGGATGCCGATCGACGGAAACGTCTCCGCTAAATGGATGATCGTAGGACAGGATCTCGAATAGTCCGAGTAAAATGATGAAGGAGATAGCCCCATCATCACAGACTGAGCGCGGAGATTTTCCATGCCGAAGAAGTAAGTGAAGCCTATTGTCACGAGCGCTCCACAGAGCAGCATGATCCAAAGCGCGGGCGGAACGGCACCCGTTGCAAGATGAAGACGACCGCGCCGGGCCTCTGTGATGGCTCCGAGCTCCTTCATGGGTTCCACGTCGATCGCCGGCCGCTTGTCGGCCACGAATCGAACGCAAGCGACATAGAGAGCTTCCAGAGCCCTGGTCGCATCCGAGCTTTCTCCGCCTCGCGCCATCCGCAGCCATTCGTCATCTACGACGCTGGAGAGATATTGCTGTAACGCGGCGCGTGTCGCGACGGCGTCTGCCTCTCCCCCACTCGCAAGACGAAAACGAGTGTGCCGCTCCTGATTCCTCTAACACACGCAATTCCGCCTCGTTGAATTTCTCCCAGACTGACACAATCGCAAAGGCAAGGATCACCGCGTAAATCACTCCGATGGTCGCAAATTTGAAGCCGGCAATATCGCTGTTCTTCGACAGGACGGAGAGCGTGAAGCGCTGCGAACGAGGAAGGGGCCCATCATTGCAAGGGCTGTCGGCGCTAAAATGGTAACAAACGCCCCGAGCCAGAGCGGGAGGGAACATAAGGATAGCAACGCGCCTCTCCATATGGTTTCGCGAGGGTATAAGAATCGCTCAGGGACCAGAGACCGGGCCCAAAAGACGAAGGCCCTAAAATCTTTCACGGATAATTAACGTATTCACGATTACCTAAACAATCGCATGAGCGTTCGCTCGGGATTCCAATTATTAGCCCTGCGCAAGAGACTCGAGGCGCCCGATGAATCTCCTGGAATTTGGCAAACCGCGTGGCCCGAATGATCTCGTCGCTCCCCAAGTCACGAAGGGGCCGGGATCCATCAAATCCTATGATAGCCTGGCTGGTTCTGCGTTGCTTCGGCGGGCAGGCAAAGCCGCTGGGGCGAAAGCGCCCCTGCGCGGCGATCAGGCGTCGAATCTCATCGCATCGCGCCGAAAGGAAGCACCGCTCGACCAGCTTGGGCGCGAGCTTTCCAATTACTATGAGTTCTTGCTGAGCCAGCCGATTCCCGAGCGTCTTGTTGCGCTTGTTGAAGCATTGGACGCTCGTCCGGGCCGCTAAGGCATCGCAGCAACAATGTCTTGACCGTGTCGCAACCCCGTTCGCGGCGCTCGCACGCACGACGAAGCGAGAGAGGATATTCGTCGTTTAGGCTCACGAAGCTGCAAACAGCCACCTCATCGCTCCGCCTTAGGGCTGATGCATGAGACCAAAAGTGCGCGCCACGAAAGGCCCGTCCGGCAGAAGCTTAGCCTGATCGAGAAGCCCCTCTGGGCCGAGTGATCCAGCCCCCCCCCGTGGCTGCCTGCAGCGTTTGCGCTGAATTATCCAAATCCCCACGAACCACAAGGATTTAATATGTTGCAAGGTCGCAACATGCGGACCAGAACATTGTTCAAGACGCGATGCTTTCTTGGCAGGACACCAAAATAGAAGGTAACGTAAGACCGTTACAATAGAGACATTTCACAGGCCCATCATAGGAACTTGAAGATAGCTTTTCAGTCCAACGCCTACTGTTTGAACACGTGAAAATTACACTACAGAGGCGTAGGCCCAAAGGGGGATTAGATGATCGCAGAGGCTCAGGAACAGATTCGCCTGAACGAGGTAGGCAGCCTTGAACTGACGATGACGGCGACTACCCCCTCCGTCGTCATCGTAGAGGCGAGATCCCTCATCCGGGAATGCATCGCGCTTAGCCTGCAGAAGAAACTGGCTCTGCCAGTTCTCGCTTATCCGACCGTGCAGAGTTGGACACAGGACCCCGCGGGCTCTTCCGCCTGCATCGTGATTCTCAGTGGAATAGACAGAGAAATCGAGATCACGGGGTCTGATATTTCGCACGACGCGGAGCAAAAACCCGTTCCGCTCGTCATCCTCTCAGACAATTTCAACCTGGACCAGATGAGCCACGTCATTCGCAATGGGGCGAAAGGATATATCCCAAGCAACACCCCTCTAGAGGTGGCGGCTCAAGCCATAAGGTTGGTTTTGTCTGGCGGCGTCTTCCTCCCAGCACAGGCCGCCAAGGAAATGTGGCAAAGCGCTCGCGCCGATCCGACCCGAAAAGACGCGAAACTGGATTTCACCGCCCGCGAAAACGAAGTGGTGAAAGCCTTGTTGAAGGGAAAATCCAACAAAGTAATCGCACATGAACTTGGCATGAGCGCAAGCAGCGTGAAGGTGCATATCCGTAACGTCATGCGCAAGCTGCAGGTTCGCAATCGCACTGAAGCGGTGGTCAAAATTGCTGACATCATCGCCCGGCCTGAGCGACAGTAAAAAGGGCACAGCTTTCGCTAAGTCGGAGACGGCCCTTTTTTCAGATGGTTAGTTGGCAGCCCACGCAAACGAAACAAAGCTCTTGAAGCTAAACTATGCCAATGAAACTCGTTTACATCTTATGAGATAGCTCCCAGTTACGACATGATTTCGGCGAGCTTCAGGACTGCCTCGGTGCGGGTGTGCACGTTGAGCTTCCTCATTACATTGCTGACATGCACCTTCACGCTGCTCGCGCTCAAGCCGAGCTCATGGGCTATAACCTTATTGGACATTCCTTTTAACAGCGCTTTTACCACCTCATTCTCACGTGCGGTGAAATTCGGCCCGCGCTGAGCTCGCGCCAATTCC
Source organism: Methylocystis sp. IM3 (assembly GCF_038070105.1). NCBI lineage: Bacteria > Pseudomonadati > Pseudomonadota > Alphaproteobacteria > Hyphomicrobiales > Methylocystaceae > Methylocystis > Methylocystis sp. IM3. The sequence goes on from NZ_JBBPBZ010000002.1 coordinate 2,532,410, forward strand.
GGCGAATTACTCTCCCACATCTCCAAGGCTGCATCGGCTGGTATGAAAACGCCACCCACAAGGACAAGCTTGATCGCTCGCGCCACAATTTCTAGCGGCGTATCGCTCGGAATATAGCCTTTCGCTCCGCTGCGAAGAATATTGGCGACATTGTTCGGGCTCGTCTTGTTTGAAAAGACGATGACCGGGACCTCGAGGTCATCGGTGAACAGGTCGGACAATACGAATGATTCTTTCGCATCAATATTGCCAAGCAATATGGCGCCGACCGGAACTGTCTGTCGGGCCTGCTCCCAGTTATCGATATCTGGAAACGTCAGCACGGGATGCCCCAGCTTTTCACGCAGGCACAAGGCCAAACAATCGCGAATGAAGGCCCTCGTTTCGATTATGACGATGGTCGGAAGGAGGACCTCGACGGTCGAATCGGCGGGAAGGGTTTCGCCGAAGTAATCACCTCGAATTTGTCTGGCCACGGAATCCTCTCGGAATCGCCTGAAATGATTGACCTGAAACTAAACGAGACGATCACGCCATTCACTTTGTCAGAATGTCGCAGAATCTTGGTTCCCTCGCGCGTCCTGAGCAACGCACTCGAACTCTCACCGCGACGCTCCCAGTTAGAGGTCGATTCCCCAGGGCCAGTCGAACGGAGATCTCTCGTCCTCGGAGAGCCTCTTTGGTGCGACGCTGGAACGCCTCTGTTTGGCGTTTTGGAAACCGCCTTGCTGAGATGTGACCTTGATCTCTCCCCTGGGAAGCACGAACCGAGCGGCAGGCGCAAGCACAACCGGGTTTATCACTTGTTGCGCGGAAGCGACACCGGCATACAACGCGCCACAAGCTAAGCAGAAAACTCCTATCCGCATCGGCTGCCCCACATCCTGACTGCAAGGCGTCCGCAATAGCACGACAGCTCCATAGAAACCAGAGCCTCAGCCTCTGCTGCCGTCTCTCGCCGCGCTCAAGCATCAGCGTAGCCGTTCGTCGGCGGGCCCAGCCGTGCTCGCCAACTGACGAAACAGCTCCTCCAAAGCCCCAGCAGGGCCGGTCCACCGGCGTCCGCTCGTCGTGCCCTACCCGCTCATGTTCCGCAAAATGCCCTTCAATCGTTCGACAATCGTCGTCGGTTCTCTCCGACTTTGACGACGACGACGCCTTTTTTCACTCGGCTGACGATGCGGCGAAGGAGCAAGCTGCTCCCACTTATTAGAAGGTCTGTCATCCAGCCTTTTGTTCGAAATTTCCGGAGGAAGCGGGGGCGGCGTCGAATGCCCCTGATCCAATAGACCGGCGTGTCCGAGATCCAGGATGTCGCCATGTGCTGCTTGAGATTGAATGAGTTTATACATCAGAAAGAATAGCAAGGCGCCAATTGGACCACCGATATATGCCTGAGGTCCATTGCCGAGCAGTTGCGCGGCAATGTCTACGCCGAAAAGAACCGTGATGAAGGCTCCGACATAAAACAGCATGACTGCGCCAGATTAAACGTAACTTCGCTTGTTAATCCCAAGGCCAAAAGGGTCCCTCGCCATCTGCGATGGGAGGCCTGGGGGGAGCGGGCCTCACACGTCGCAGTTTCCCCGATCGGGGTGCGCCCCGCATCACGCCATGCGGAACCGCGCGCTGTGGAGGCTCACTGACCACCTCTCCCCTGGGCAAGGCCTGGCGCGCCGCAGGAGCCAGAACATTCGGGTTTATCTCCTGCGCAAGAGCGCCCGCCACGCAGCTCGTGAAAATCAGACAAACAACCAAAATCCGCATGAGCCCGCCAGTCTTGAGGTTTCCTACGCAAGGGATAGCACAGGCTGTAGAGATAAACTACAGCCGCAGTCGCAAGCCCCTCTCTCCAGAGCAGGCGAGCAGCGGCGCCATCAACCTCCGCCGCTATTCACGGGCGTGTAAAGAAACGGCCGGCGAAACATGCCGCCCATGTGATGCGTATTGTGGCAACGTAGCGCGATCGTATTGTCGCCTGCGTTCAGTTCGTTAATGAGCGGCACGTCCCACTCGAAGCGGTAATCGTTCACCCACCATGGCTCGACCTGCTGACGTTTCGCAACCTCTGCGCCATTGATGAAAAGCTCACATGCGTTGAACAGGCCGGGAAAAAGGATATGCGGATTGGCGACGGCCTGCCGTGCAGAAAGACGAATCTGAGTACGGTACCAGATGTCGCCCGTGAAGCTCTGTTGGTCAGGATGCCGTATCCCTTGCGCCTGCACATAAAGGTCGGTTCGGATCATCTCCCACTCGGTCGGAGGGTAATCTTTCAACTTTTCCAGGTCATAGTCCTGACGATGCGCGCGCCAATATGACAGATCGACAGGGTCGCTCAGAAACCCGCGGTCCTTGCCTGTTCGATCTGGGTCCCGGTGGAAGCTCCACTCCAAAGGTAACGGCGCAAGAAGGCGCCCTTTTTCGCCATTCGTCCAGGAAAGCAATTCCTGATAATGCTGGACCTCACCGCTCCAAAATGCAGTTCCCGATTCGAGCCGGGAGGCAGTGAACGCCTTGTTCATTTCCGTGAGCGCATCCCGCGCCCGAAGCCCCTCCTGACCTGCAGCAACGGCCTTCTGGAAGTCTAAATCGCTCGCGGCGGCTTTCACCATCTCCGCATATTTCCTCATTGTCTCGTATCCAAGACGAACGAAACGCAGCCGCTCTACATAAAGCTCTCCGTTTTTGGAGAGGGGCTGTTTCTGGACCGCTTTCTCCGCTTCTTGAAGAAAGGGGCCAAGGCGCTCTACAAGCTCCGGCGTGTAGATCGCGGGAGCAACAAAATACTCGTGTTCGGTGACGATGGTTTTTTCCCAGGCGTCGAAAATCTCGGACCAGTAAGCCCGCATCGGCTCCCGCGCCGGCCCGAAAAATCGCGCGTAGAAATCTTCAAGCAATTCGTGAACGTCGGCGTCCGGATTCCACATCAGCCGCGCACGCAAGTAAAGATTGGTGAACGTGGTCGCGAGAGCCATCCGGCTTTCCGTTGCTATTCCGAGCACGCCCGCGTCGCGATACGCCTTTACATCCTCCTCAAACGCCTGATGGCTTGGGTTTGGAAGATCCCGCCAGACGAGCATCGATTGGTCATAATCATAAATTGTCAGACGACCATGCGTTATATCGGCCCATTTTTTAAGTATGCCGAGATATTCCTGCTTTGGAGGAGAGCGTGGGTCTTGTACGGAATGGATCGGATCGATGTCGATCGGCGCCAGCATTCCATATAGCGCCGGCTCCAGCATGATAGTGCGTACTGGAGGCAGGAACATATTCGAATAAGCGAGAAATCCGATCTTTGATCGGCTTTCGGGATGGCTCTCACGGAGGCGCCGGGCGACGCCATTGAGAAGCGCGAGCATGGCGTCGCTGACGGAAGGCCGAAGAGAATACTTGTCCCATTGCAGCTTGTTGAGTTCGGCGTCGCTCGCGGCCGTAGCGGTATACAGCCCGTCCTCCATGCTGAGGGAGAAGTCTTTGCCAGCCGCGTACAGCTTCTCGGTCGCCTTTGCGACATGGTCGGCTGTATTGGAATCAGTCAGGGGAATCTCGAAGACGCTCTTTCCAAGTCCTGCTGTGTACTGGCCGAGAGCGTGGCCCGCAGGCGGCACGTTTGCGTTGTTGTCCACCATCATATTGCGAAGCTGGAAGTCCGTTACTCCGCTGGATTCTCCCAACCACGACACCCAGAAGGAACGCAACTCGAAGGGAGGCGCGTAGAAGACTTTCAGATTGTCGACTACGAGCCTTGTTTCCTGCGGCACGCATTCCCCAAACTGTCCGGGCATGAACCACCGGACCCCCCAGGCGCGCAGGAGCTCGGCGACAGCGAAGTAATGGCTTTCATCATTGGCGCCGGCGAGAAATATTTTATTGCCATCCCTTAGCATTCCGATCCCATCCGCCCTGATATGAGGATCGGATTTGACGACGGCCGCGAGCTTCGCCTTGAAAGATGCGTTGTTTTCCACGGCTGCCTGTCCAACGATCAGTAATGGACGTGCGCTCGCAAGAGCCTTCTCGATCGACTCGGGCGTATTGACGATCGGCAAGGCGACGCCCGTCATCAGCGCGATGTATTTCTGCAAATCGTTAACGGCCTGGGATTCGAAGCGCCCGGCTTTTGGCGAGGCGATGATCGCGGTGGCGCTCTTCCCGCCATCGACGATATTCAGCGGCTGAGAGCCGCGCAATCCAGCCGTCGCCCCAAGCGCCTCATGCGTCGGACCGCCTGTGATCGCAAGAGCGGTGATGAATAGAAGCGCAATGATCCGCCCAATCGGCATGGGAAATTCTCCTGAAAGCGAACGATCTGGCAAAGGTGAAATACGGACGCCTCCGCTGCGGGCGTCTCTCCGGCTCCGTTGCATCCGTCTGTCTAAACGTGAAAAATAGGAAGGCCTCCTAAAGTGTAGATTTTGAGGCGTCTGATTATCTGAGAGACTGCGTCAGCGGCGATTGATCGGAGTCTTAGCTGAGACTGAGCACGGCGCGATCCGGGGGAGGAGAATGAGAAACATCAAGGCCGCGATGCTCGCGGCGGCAATAACGTCTGCGGCGAACGCAGGCGAGATTTCGTGCAACTCGATCAGTGGCGAACTCAACCGCTGCGCTCTGCCGGACGCCAACAAAATGAAGGTGAAACTCAAGCTAGACCGTGAAGGCGCCTGCCAAAAGGGCGATACCTGGGGCGTCGACAGCGAGGGGGTTTGGGTCGACATGGGGTGCCGGGCGGTTTTTACCTACAAGGACCCCCATGCCCGCCCTTGGTGGCGGAGCTTGCTGGCGAAGCCGGGTCGATGACAGGCCGGCGCGCCGGCTCGGGACTGGGACCGAAATTCTTCGAGCCGGTTCGCCTACTTTACTGCGCGAACGCCATAACCTGCGATCGGCGCTCCCTTCACAAAAAGCGACAGACCCACCTTGGCGGCATTTTCCCCCACCACGATCAGGTCTCCAGGAGCGACCTCCGGATCCTCAGCCTGGCCACCGCGGATTGCCCCGAGATCGTAGGAGATCTTTCTCCGGGAGCCATCCACGAGCCTGAAGACCGTCACACTGTCGGATGCGGCATCGCGGTCCACGCCCCCCGCCTTGGCGATCGCCTGTTCGAGTGTGTCCCGCCCACGCAACGGAAAGACCCCGGGATTCGCCACCGCGCCTTCGACTGTCACACGTTGGCTGTTGAATTCCTTCACGATTACGTTCACCTGCGGAGAACGCATATATCCCGCGTCGAGGCGCCTCTGGATGTCGCGTTCCAGTTCGGCTGTGCTCTTGCCAGCTGCCGGCACTCCCCCAAGCAATGGCAGGTTGATGACGCCATCTTCAGAGACGGGGACGGATTTCGAAAGGTCCGGAGCCTTGAAAACATTGATTTCGAGGACATCCATGGGCCCGATCAGATAACTCGGGCCAGCTCTTGTCGAGGCGGCGTATTTGTTTTCCACTCTCGCGGCGGCGGCCTCCGGCTGCTCGGGCGCGGCCATGGTCGCTCCGTCGCCTGGCACCCCGTTGCAGCCTCCCAAACCCGATATGAAAACGCCTGAAAGCACGATGGCCCCCACGGCTTTGGCAAGCTGCGCGAAAAGCGGCATTTTCAAACCACCGATCTGAACCAACGAACCATCAGGCAATACTCCTCATACCGGAAATTTGAAAGCGACAGCTTGAGAGGAGCCTCTGCGTCGCCGCGCCCTGGCCTTGGCAACGGCTTTTGATTCGTTTGGTTTTTTTGATTTCAATGGCGCGCCCGAAAGGATTCGAACCTCTGACCCCCAGATTCGTAGTCTGGTGCTCTATCCAGCTGAGCTACGGGCGCCCGCCGCTGCGCTGAAGGGGCCCGCTTGGGGCCGCTGCGCTGCGGATGGCCACCGTTTAGCGACAAGCGAGGCGAATGGCAAGGCCGTTATTTTTGGCCGCTCGCGCCTTGCGCGGCCTTCGCGAGCCTTTAAGTAAAATGCTGCCAGACAGGATTTGCGATGGAAACTTTCGTCTCGAACGGCGTCGAGATTGCCTATTCGGATTTCGAGCCCCTTAGCGAAGACCGGCGGGAGCCGATTGTTCTCATTCACGGTTTCGCCTCGACTCATGCCGTCAACTGGCTCTTTACCCAATGGGTCAAGACGCTGACGGAAGACGGTCGCCGCGTGATCGCGTTCGACAATCGTGGTCACGGTCGCTCACAAAAGCTCTACGACCCGGCGCAGTATGCGCTCGATCTGATGGCGCAGGACGCCGCCAATCTTCTGGACCACCTTTCGATCGCCCGAGCCGACGTCATGGGCTACTCGCTGGGAGGCCGAATCGGAACCGTGCTGACTCTCGCCCGGCCGGAACGGGTGCGCTCGCTGATTCTCGGCGGAATAGGCCAATATCTCGTGCAGGAGGCTGGACTTCCCGGCGGTCTCGCGGAGGCGATGGAGGCCGAGCGAATCGAGGATGTCGACAATTCGATGCTCAAGATTTTCCGTGGCTTCGCCGAGTCGACGCGTAGCGATCTCAGGGCGCTCGCGGCTTGCGTGCGGGGCGCGCGCAAGGCCATCGACCCCGCCCTCCTCGCCGGAATCGAGTGTCCTGTGCTGATCTGCGTCGGCACGCGGGACGACGTCGCCGGCGATCCCTCCCCGCTCGAGCCCCTGTTTCGCAATGCGCGGATCGTCGATATCCCCGGCCGCGACCACAACAGGGCCGTCGGGGACCGCATCTATAAGCAGGCGGCGCTCGAATTCCTCGCAGAACGGCCCTGATGCGCGAACGTGGCAGAAACGCTATATAGCCGCCGCAGGAGAAGCATGATGGCCGCCGACCCGCGGGAACAGACCGCGTCCGTGATCGAATTCGACCCCTTGCTCGGACGGCTCCGGCTCGAGGCCGAGGATGTGCTGCGGCGCGAGCCGGAGCTTGGCGGCTTCATCTATCCGGCGATTCTCGCGCAGGATTCGACAGCGGGGGTCGTCGTGCACCGGGTCGCCCAGCGCCTCGACCGGCCCGAAGCGCCTTATGCCGCCATCAAACAAGCCTTCGACGCCTGCCTTTCCCGGGACCCGTCCATTGTCGAGGCGTTCCGCGCCGATCTTCTGGCCGTTGTCGAGCGCGACCCCGCCTGCACGCGACTTCTGGAGCCGGCGCTCTATTTCAAGGGCTTCCACGCCCTGCAGACCTACCGGCTGGCGCATTGGCTGTGGATGAACGGACGCAGCGACTTCGCCTTGACCCTCCAGAGCCTGTCCTCGCAGATTTTCCAGACCGACATCCACCCCGCCGCGCGAATCGGCAAGGGCGTTTTCATCGATCACGCCACGGGCGTCGTCATCGGCGCGACCAGCGTCATCGAGGACGACGTTTCCATGCTCCATGGCGTGACGCTCGGCGGCACGGGCAAGTCGCGCGGCGACCGGCATCCGAAGATCCGGCGCGGCGTCCTCATCGGCGCTGGAGCCAAGGTTCTGGGCAATATCGAGATCGGGCGCTGCGCGATGATTGCGGCAGGCTCGGTGGTGCTCGATTCGGTGCCCGCCAACAAGACCGTGGCCGGGGTTCCGGCGCGGGTCGTTGGAGTTTCAAAATGCGCGGAACCGGCTCTGGCCATGGACCAGATGCTCGCGGTATTGGATGCGGCGTCGGATACGAGGACGGGGCTTTGAAGGTGAAGAAACGACTGATCGGCGCGGCTTTTGCCCTCCTTTTGGCCGCGGGCGTCTCCCCGCGCGACGCGCGGGCCGCGGGCTGGCACTATTACGATCCCGAATGCCCCATTACAGTGGGCGCCAAGTCGATGAAATTCGTGGCGATGCAGCCCAAGAAGAGCATCGACCGCGAATGCGACGCCCTTCCCGACATCGGTCCTTCGGTGATCGTGCTCGACGCCGCCGACAATGAGCTGCGCGACATGACGTGGGACATCCGCGTTCTGCGCGCGAAGGACCAAAATGGCGCCGCCGATCCCGAGGCCGACGCCGTGGGCCGCCTGCCCTTGCAGAAATTTCGCAATGGCATGGTCAATTTCGATCAGGAATTCCGGCAGCCCGGCAATTACGTGCTTTACGTGAAGCTCACGAGCGACGACGGCGCCAGGAGCTTCGAGGGCCGCCACCCCTTCTCCGTGGGCCTCATGACAGATGAGGAATTCTACCTCTACATCGGCTTCGGCGCTTTCGCCGTCGTGGCCGGCGCGGCGGCTTTCACGCTCTGGCGGCAGGGGAAGCTCGGGTTCAAAATTCCGAACTTCTCGAAACCGTCTTGACCTCCTCCCTTTCCCTACCCCGCTGATGCGGGAGAGGGCTCGGGTGGGGCCCTGCGACCTCACCCGAATCGATTGTTCTTCGGGAACCCTCGCGGCGGCAGCCGCCCCGCTTCGGCGCGGTGCCCCATCCATTCGGACAGTTCCGCCGCCGCGACAGTGAAGACGCGGCCTGCGGAATCGGTCCAAGTGAGGCCGTCCGCAAGGGCGAAAACCTTCGCATCCGACACGCCGCCATCCTTGTAGCGCTGCATCCGGACGCCCTTTCCGCGCGCCATGCGCGGCGCCTCCTCGAGCGGGAAGACCAGAAGTTTCCTGTTCTCGCCGATGACCGCAACGTGATCGCCCTCGGCCTCGGCGACGACTTTCAGCTTCGCAGGCGGATCGACGGAGAGAGCGGCGCGGCCTTTCTTCGTCGATGAGAGCAAATCGTCCTGCGTCACGACGAAACCGCGCCCGTCGTCGGCGACGAGCAGGAGCGATCCTCCGCTGTGCGGCATGACGCGCACGAGGTCCGCGCCTTCGTCGATATCGGCGAAGAGACGGACCGGCTCGCCATGGCCGCGGCCGCCGGGAAGCTTAGATGCGTCGAGCGTATAGGCCTTGCCATTGGACGCCAGGGCGAGAATCTTCGTCGTCGTCTGCGCAAAGAAGGACGTATCGAGTTCGTCGTCGCTCTTGAATTGCAGCGATGACAGATCCTGCACATGGCCCTTGAGCGCGCGAATCCACCCCTTCTTCGAAACCACAACCGTGATCGGCTCCCGCTCGATCATCGCCTCGGCGAGGTCGAGATCGACGGTCGCGGGAGCGTCCTCGAAGGTCGTGCGGCGCTTGCCGATCGCAGTCGTCGGGCCGTAGAGCTTCTTCAAGTCGCGCACCTGGCTGGCGATCGCCTTCCACTGCCTGCCTTCATCGGCGAGCAGCTCCTCGAGATCGGCGCGCTCCTTCGTCAAATCGTCGAGTTCGCGACGCAGCTCCATCTCTTCGAGCCTGCGCAAGGACCGCAGCCGCGTGTCGAGAATATAATCGACCTGAAGGTCGGTGAGCTTGAACGCTTTCTTCAGCTCGCCCTTGGCGTCGTCCTCCTCGCGGATGATGCGAATCACCTCGTCGAGATTGAGGAAGACGATGATCATGCCTTCCAATTGCTCGATGCGGCGCAGGATCGCGGCGAGCCGGTGGCGGGAGCGGCGTTGCAAGACCGCCCGGCGGTGATCGAGCCATTGACGCAGCGCCTCGTCGAGCGAGACGACGCGCGGCGTCACGCCGTCGACCAGCACATTCATGTTGAGGCTGAAGCGGGCCTCGAGTTCGGAGAGCTTGAAAAGTGTCTCCATCATCAGCGCCGGGTCGATGTTGCGTGTGCGCGGCTCGAAGACAATGCGCACGTCTTCGGCGGATTCGTCGCGCACATCGGCGACCAGCGGCAATTTCCGCTCGGCGATGAGCTCGGCGAGCTTCTCGATGAGCCGCGACTTCTGAACGCCGTAGGGAATTTCGGTGACAACGGCGACCCAGCCGCCGCGCTGGCCCTCCTCCTTTGTCCAGCGGGCGCGCACGCGGAATGAGCCACGGCCCGTACGATAGGCCTCGACGATGTCCTCGCGCCTGTCGACGATCACGCCGCCCGTTGGAAAGTCCGGTCCCTGAACGAAGGTGAGAAGCTGCTCGCTGGTCGCGCCACGGTGCGAGATGAGATAGAGCGCGGCGTCGCACAGCTCGGCGAGATTGTGCGGCGGGACCGACGTCGCCATGCCGACCGCGATACCCTGCGCGCCATTCGCCAGGAGATTGGGCAAGGCGGCGGGAAGAACGATCGGCTCCTTCTCCTCGCCGGAATAATTCGGCTTGAAGTCGATCGCATCCTCGTCGATGCCGTCGAGCAGCGCGCGCGCCACGGCGGTCATGCGCGCTTCCGTGTAGCGATAGGCGGCGGCCGAATCGCCGTCGATATTGCCGAAGTTCCCTTGCCCGTCCACGAGCGGATAGCGCGAGGAGAAATCCTGAGCGAGCCGCACGAGCGCGTCATAGATCGCCTGGTCGCCATGTGGATGGTAGGAACCCATCACGTCGCCGACGATCTTGGCGCATTTCTTGAACGGGGCGCCGGGGTCCAGCCGCAACACGTGCATTCCATAGAGAATGCGCCGATGAACGGGCTTCAGGCCGTCGCGCGCATCGGGGAGCGCGCGGTCGGTGATCGTCGAGAGCGCATAGCGGAGATAACGTTCTTCGAGCGCCTCGCGCAAATCGACGGGCGTCACGACGCTCTCGCCGCCGCCATCCTTGCTCTTCCCCGCCGAACCGCCTTTTTGCGCCATTCAATGCGTTCCTGTTTCCTTCGCTTCGAGTTTTCCTATGGGCTCCGGGCGCGCGGCGCAAGCGCGGCCCCGCCGATCCCGATGTTACAATGTAAACAATAATTTTTAAGTCGAATTGCTACGATTAGAGCTTGCGATGATTCACGACGCTACTTACAAAGACAACATCACGGCGCCGTTTCTGCTCAAGCGCTTTTCTCTGACATTGGTACGGTTTTTGGACATGCCATCAACCCTCAGAATTCTTGCGGTTATTGGTGCGGCGCTCGTTGCGAGCCCCGCTCTGGCGCTGGAGAGCAAGAAGGTTGCGAACAATAATTTCGTCCCCTCGCACGCTCCCCATCAGGCGCAATCCCGTGACGAAACCGCCATGCAGGCGATGTGCCGGGAGATCCTCGTCGATACGGACGAAGGATATGGCGTAACGAATCGCGAGCCGCGGATCATCTGCGACGAACTGCGCTGAGCCACTATCCGAGAGCTTCGAGGTAAAGCGCTCGCGCCGCGGGCATGGAAACGCCGCGCGGCGCAAGAACGTCTCGCGTCAGAAAATAGCCAGTCAGACGGAAGGCGTCCGCAATTTCCGTTTGCGACGCCTCGTCGGACGCTTCCCGTAAAAATTCCGGAAAAGGCAGGAGCCGCGCGCTCCAGGGCGCGCCGGCGCAACGCGCGACCGCACGGCCGGATTTCGGCGACACGAAGGCGAGATCGTCGCGCGTCCCGGTGAGGGCGCAGCAGCTCAGGTCGAGGCCATAGCCCAGCGCAGCCAGCAAGGCGAGTTCGAATCGCGCCAGCAAGGGCCCCGCGGCGTCCGCTGCGTCGAGACGCGCTGCAATGGCGTTGGCCGTGTGGAAAAGCTCCGGCTGCGGATCGCGCTCGGGGAGCAGTCGCAGAAGCGCGGAAAGCAGGGCGACGCCATGCAGCGCCGCGGCGCGATCGAGATAGCGCGCCGCCCGCCACGAGACGGGCTCCACGGAAAAGGCGCCGAGATGATCCTCGAGCCGCGCGCGCCAACTGGCGGCCACGAGATTGCCGGGCTGCAAGACCGGGCGCAGGGTCTTGGACCGGCCACCGCGCACGACGCCGAGATGGCGACCATGCGCGCGGGTCATCAACTCCAGGATCACGGAGGTCTCGCCGTGTTTCCTGGCTCCGATGACGAGGCCCTCATCCTGCCATTCCATGAGGCTCTGTCTTAATTCAACCCCTTGCAGCACGAACAATCCAAGTCCCCTCCCCCTTGCGGGGTGGGGCCAGGTGTGGCGCCGCCGCAGACGCCGTTACTGCTCCGACAGCTTCATGTCCGGATGATATTCCGCCCCCTCCACTTCCTTGACCACCGCCTGGCCACAGATCACGCGGTTCTGCGTCGGGTCGAAGGTCAGCGTCGGTCCGCCATGGAGGCTCCAGCCCTTGCTCAGCGCCTCAGTGACGCGGTGGCAAAAGCTCGAGTCGTCTGGCCCCGTGAGATAGCGATAAACGGTCAGCGTCTTCTGCTTCTTCGCCATGATCGGTCCTATTGGCCCTTGGGAAATTCCAGCCGCATCTCCCGATACCGCTCGGGGTCCTCCGCCCAGTTTTCCCTCACCTTCACGAAAAGGAAGAGATGCACGGGCTGCTCCGCGGCCTCGGCGATCTCGCGGCGCGCCGCCTGTCCGATCGCCTTGATGGTGCGCCCGCCCTCGCCGATCACGATCCGCTTCTGCCCTTCGCGCGCGACATAGATCGTCTGCTCGATGCGCGCGGAGCCGTCTTTCTGATTCGTCCAGGAATCGGTCTCGACCGTGGACTGATAAGGCAATTCGTCGTGGAGGCGTTCGTAGATCTGCTCGCGGGTGATTTCGGCGGCGAGCAGGCGCAGCGGCGCGTCGGAAAGCTGATCCTCCGGATAGAGCCAGGGAGAGGGCTTCATCCGCTTCGCCAGCGCATGGCGCAGCGCCTCGACCCCGTCGCCCGTGAGCGCGGAGACCATGAAGGTTTCCTCGAATTTTTCCCGCTCGTTGAGCTTTGCAGTCAGCGCCAGCAGCTTTTCGCGCGCGACGATGTCGACCTTGTTCAGCACCAGGATTTTCGGCGCCTTCGCCTCGGCGAGCTGCGCGAGGATCGCCTCGACCTCTTCGTCGAGACCTTTGCGCGCGTCGACGAGCAGCGCCACCACATCGGCGTCCGCCGCGCCGGAGAGCGCGCTCGCGACCATGGCGCGATCGAGCCTGCGCTTCGGCTTGAAGATGCCGGGCGTGTCGACGAGCACGATCTGCGCCGGCCCGTCGATGGCGATGCCGCGCACGAGGGCGCGCGTCGTCTGCGCCTTGCGCGAAACAATGGAGACCTTGGCGCCAACGAGCTGATTGAGCAGCGTCGACTTGCCGGCGTTGGGCGCGCCGACGAGCGCCGCAAAGCCGCAGCGCGTTTCCTGTTGCATGTCGTCAGCGTCGCTCACTGGCTTTTTCCGTTTTGATACTCTCTCTCCCTCGTCCCACTGCGGGAAGAGGGCCGGGGCGGCAGCCTACCCCTCCACGCCCTCGCGCGCCATGAAGGCCGCTGCGGCCGCCTGCTCGGCGATGCGTTTCGACGAGCCCGCCCCCATCGCCGCCTCGAATCCGTCGATCTCGACCGCGAGTTCGAAAGACGGCGCATGATCCGGCCCGCTGCGCGAAACCAGGCGATAGCGAGGCGGGGCGAGACGCCGCGCCTGCGCCCATTCCTGCAGCGCGGTCTTGGCGTCGCGCAGATTGCGGCCCGCCTCCAGCATTTTAGGGCTGAAAGCGGCGCGCACCACGCGCTCCGCCGCCTCTGTCCCGCCGTCGAGGAAAACGGCGCCGATGATCGCCTCGCACACGTCTCCCAAGATCGCGCGCTTCTTGCGCCCGCCGGTCTGGGCCTCGCCCTCGCCGAGGCGCATGTAGGGGCCGACGCCCCAGAGCTCGGCGACCTCGGCGCAGGTTTCCTTGCGCACGAGCGCCGCGAGACGCCGCGAGAGTTCGCCCTCGCTGTCGTCGGGAAAGCTCTCGTAGATCATATGGGCGACGGCGAGGCCGAGCACGCGGTCGCCCAGAAATTCCAGCCGTTCATAGGAATCAGGCCGGCGCGCCGCGGCGCTGACATGAGTCAGCGCCCAGCACAGCAGGTCCCGGTCGGAAAACTCGTGCCCGATGCGCGCCTCGAGCGCGGCCAGGTCAGGCTTGCCCCGCGCCATGGCGCGCCGCTCAATGCGCCGACTTGAACAGGCGGCCCCAACGCACGGACCAGGGCCAGCGCCAGAACGCCAGAGCCGACTCATCCTTCTTCACCGAGAAGAAAATGATTTCCGCGCGGCCGACCAGATTGACGAAGGGCACATAGCCGACGCCGCCGATCTCCGGCGCGATGCGGGAGTCCGTCGAGTTGTCGCGGTTGTCGCCCATCATGAAGTAATGATCCGGGGGCACGACGAAGAGTTCGGTATTGTCGTTCACGCCATGGTCGCCTTCGATCTCGATGATCGTGTGCTCCACGCCCGGATGCTGGCCGTCGCCCGGCAGCGTTTCCTTGTAGGTCGCGACCGGAACCTCGCGGCCTTCCCGGTTCTCCGTCTCCGCCTTTTCGATCGGCTCGCGCGGCACGACGACGCCGTTGAGATAGAGGCGCCCCTCGATCATCTGGATGCGGTCGCCGGGCAGGCCAATGACGCGCTTGATATAGTCCGTCTCATTGTCGCGCGGCAGCTTGAACACGACCACGTCGCCCCGCTTGGGGGTCGAGGCCAGCACGCGGCCCGGAAAGACATTGGGGCCGAAGGGCATGGAATAATTCGAATAGCCATAGGCGTATTTCGAGACGAACACATAGTCGCCGATCAGCAGCGTCGGAATCATCGACCCCGAGGGGATGTTGAAGGGCTGAAACAGCAGCGTGCGGATGACCAGGGCAATGGCCAGCGCCTGGATGATGACCTTGATGGTCTCGAGAACTCCGCCCTCTTCCTGCTTCTGCGCCACCGGGACGTTCCTGCTCAAGCCACTGCTCCTTGACCTTGGGGGCGTGCGAAATCCCACCCGACGATCCGCTTAGCACGGCGTCGCCTCAATGAGAACCAGCCGAGGGCGCTTAGGGGGCGAGAGCCGCCGCCCGCCCCGCGTCCATAGCTTTCCGCATATTGCGGATCGATTCGGCCAGGCCGACGAAGACCGACTCGCCGATGAGGAAATGGCCGATATTCAGCTCGACGATCTGCGGCAGCGCCGCGACCCTGCGGGCGGTGTCATAATCCATGCCATGGCCGGCGTGGACTTCGAGCCCGCGCGCGCCGGCATAGGCGGCGGCTTCCCGCACGCGCGCGAATTCGCGTTCGGCGAGCGCCTCATCCCCCACCTCCACCGCATGGCACCAGGCGCCGGTATGCAGCTCGACGACCGGGGCCTTGATCGAGACGGCGGCGTCGATCGACTCCGGCGACGGCTCGATGAAGAGCGAGACTCTGATCCCGCCGCGCGTCAGCTGGTCGACATAGGGCGCGAGATAATCATGCCCGCCGATGACGTCGAGCCCGCCTTCCGTCGTGCGCTCGGTGCGCTTCTCCGGCACGAGGCAGACGGCGTGTGGGGCGGTGGCGAGGGCGATGTCGAGCATCTGCCCGGTCGCCGCCATTTCAAAATTCAGCGGCTTGCCGATCGAGGCCTTCAGCCGCGCCATGTCGGCGTCGGTGATGTGCCGCCGATCCTCCCGCAGATGCGCGGTGATCCCGTCCGCGCCGGCGTCGATGGCGAGGAGCGCCGCGCGCACCGGATCGGGCCTGGGGCCGCCGCGCGCATTGCGGATGGTGGCGACGTGATCGACGTTGACGCCGAGGCGAAGAGGCAATGATGTCATGCACTCTCTTAGCGCGGAGCCGATCCGCTTGTCATCCGCGCGCCCTACCCGATCACTCGCTCCACCTTGCTGATCAAGGGGCTGGCGCGCAGCTTGGTCAGAACGCTGGTGAGATGCTTGAGGTCCGCGACCTCGAGATCGAAGGTCATTTCCCGGAAATCGGGGGACTGCGCCTTGAAGCCGATGTTGTCGATATTGGCGCCCGTCTCGCCGATCAGCGTCGCCAGCGCGCCGAGCGTGCCGGGCTCGTTGATGGCGGTGGCGACGATCCGCGCCGGGAACAAAGCGCGGTTTTCCGGGTCGATGTCCCAGCGCACGTCGAGCCAGCGTTCGGGCTGGTCGTCGAAGGCGGTGAGCGAGGGCGACTGGATGGGGTAGATGGTGATCCCCTCGCCCGGCGTGAAAATGCCGACGATGCGATCGCCCGGCACGGCGCCGCCCTCCGGCGCGAAGCGCACCGGCGCGTCGCCGCGCAGTCCACGGATGGGAATGGCCCCGGCGTCCCCGTCGCCAGAGGCGCCCGGCGCCTTGAAAACGACATTGGCGTTGGCCTTGACGCCGAACCAGCCGGGCTCGCCCGGCGCCATCGGCGCCTGCGGGGTTTTGCGCTCTTCGGTGAAATCCGGATAGACCGCCTTCACGACGTCGCCCGAATAGATTTCGCCGCGCCCCACCGCCGCCAGAACGTCGTCGATCGACGGCCGCGCGAGCCGCTTCAGCGCCGCCTTCAGCCTGTCGTCAGAGTAAACGCGGACGGCCCGCTCGAAGGCGCGCTCGACGATCTGGCGGCCGAGTCCTGCATATTGCTGGCGCACGGCCTCGCGCGTCGCGCGGCGGATGGCGGCGCGCGCCTTGCCGGTCGCGACGGCGGCCTCCCAGGCGGTCGGCGGCACATGGCCCTCGGCGCGGATGATCTCCACCTCGTCGCCATTCTGCAAATGCGACAGCACCGGCGCGACGCGGCCGTTGATCTTGGCGCCCACCGCCGAGTCGCCGAGCTTGGTGTGCACGGCATAGGCGAAATCGATCGGAGTCGCGCCGCGCGGCAGGGCGATGAGCCCGCCCTTGGGCGTGAAGCAGAACACCTGATCCTGGAAAAGCTCCAGCCGCGTGTGTTCGAGGAACTCCTCGGGGCTGTCGCCATGGGCGAGGAGGTCGAGCGTCTCCTGCAACCAGCGGAAGGCGCGGCTTTCCTTGGCAAGCTCCTCGCGCCCCTCGTCGCCCGTCGCATCCTTGTAGAGCGCATGGGCGGCGATGCCGAAGCGGGCGATTTCGTGCATCTCCGCCGTGCGGATCTGAAGCTCGACGCGCTGATGGCCGGGGCCGATCACCGTCGTGTGAATGGAGCGGTAGTCGTTCTGCTTCGGGGTCGAGATATAGTCCTTGAAGCGGCCGGGCACATTCGGCCATTTGGCGTGCACCACGCCGAGCGCGCGGTAGCAGTCCTCGACCGTGCCGACGAGGATGCGAAAACCGAAAATATCGGAGAGCTGCTCGAAGGAGATGGATTTGCGCTCCATCTTGCGCCAGACGGAATAGGCCGTCTTCTGGCGTCCCGTCACCGCCGCCTCGATGCCGCGGTCCGAGAACTCGCGCTTCAGATCATCTTCGATCTTCTTGATGATCCGGCCGTTCTTGGCGCGCAGGTCGTGCAGCCGCTGCTCGATCGTCTGGTGCGCCTCCGGCATCAGATGACGGAAGGCGAGCCCCTCCAGTTCCTCGCGCAGGCGCTGCATGCCCATGCGCCCGGCGAGCGGCGCGTAAATATCCAGCGTCTCCTGCGAGATGCGGGCGCGCTTTTCTGGCGGCACGAAGTGCAACGTGCGCATGTTGTGCAGCCTGTCGGCAAGCTTGACGAGCAGCACACGCACGTCCTCGGCGACGGCGAGGAGCAGCTTGCGGAAGTTCTCGCCCTGCCGGGCCTGTTTGGAGACGAGGTCGAGCTTCTCGATCTTGGTGAGGCCGTCCACCAGCCTGCCGATCTGCTCGCCGAAGAGGCGATCGATCTCCTCGCGCGTCGTCTCCGTATCCTCGATCGTATCGTGCAGCACGGCCGCGACGATGGTCGCATCGTCGAGCTTGAGGTCCGTCAGTATGGCCGCGACTTCGAGAGGATGGGAAAAATAGGGATCGCCGGAGGCGCGCGTCTGCTGACCATGCGCCTTCATCGCATATACATAAGCGCGGTTCAGCAAATCCTCGTCGACATTCGGGTTGTATTTGCGAACCCGTTCGACAAGCTCATATTGACGCATCATGCGCTAGACGCCACGACAAGGCAGCGCGGCCTGCCGCCCGTTGTCCGGCGCCGGGGGACGCGCGGCGGGCGGCGTCAGCCGCTGGAAAGGAACCCGAATTGTAGCGCAGCTTTGCCGCTGTCTCCAAGAGAAGACAGCGACGCAGGGAGCCTTTACTCGCCGTCTTCCTCGACCTCGGCCGGCGGCACCAGGCCTTCCAGCCCGCGCAGAAGGTCTTCCTCGGTCATGCGGTCGAACTGCGCCTCGCCCTCGATGTCGCCGCCCGCGGCGGGAGTCAGCGCCGGCGCGGCCTCGGCCTCCGGCTCGTCGACCTCGACGTGCCGCTGCAAGGAATGGATGAAGTCTTCCGAAAGATCGCCGGGCGACAGAGCCGTCTCGGCAATCTCGCGGAGGGCGACCACCGGGTTCTTGTCCCGATCCCGATCGACGAGAATCGGCTGGCCGGAAGAAATCAACCGCGCACGATGCGCCGCCAGGAGAACCAGATCGAATCGGTTCTCGATCTTGTCGATGCAATCTTCGACGGTGACGCGCGCCATCTGTCCGCAGCTCCTGTCTGTGGGGAAAGTGGGCAGTTACACCAATACGGTTGACAGATCAATCGCAGCCTGAGCTTCTCTCACGCCCATAGCGGGTTAAGGGCGCCCACATTGAGCGCCAAAACACCCGATTCTTGGAAATTTTACAAAGTATTGCGCGCCTGACGCCGTAGTTCCTCTTGACGTTGCGTCACAACGGCGCAAATTACCAGCCGTGACGCTGCGGCGTCCAAATTTCGACAAAGGCGCCCTACCGAAATGAGTGCGACGGCGGTTTGTCGACAATCAAGGCCGCTTCAACAGGGTTGAATGCGCGGAAAGCCCGGCCGACCTGGAGCCTTGGAAAGGCGACCGTTACAGAACCGAATGCGAGAATAAAATGGCTGATATCGAACGTATTGCGTTATTTATTGACGGCGCCAACCTCTACGCCACCGCCAAGTCGCTTGGCTTCGACATCGACTATAAGCGCCTGCTGCGTGAGTTCCAAGCCAAGGGCCGCCTGATACGCGCATTCTATTACACGGCACTGATCGAGGATCAGGAATATTCTTCCATTCGCCCGCTGATCGACTGGCTGGACTACAACGGCTACGCTGTCGTGACGAAGCCCACGAAGGAATTCGTCGACTCGCTCGGCCGCCGCAAGGTCAAGGGGAATATGGACATCGAACTCGCGGTCGACGCGATGGAGATGGCCGAGCACATCGACCATATGGTTCTGTTCTCGGGCGACGGCGATTTCCGCTCGCTCGTCGAGGCCGTGCAGCGCAAGGGCGTGCGCGTCTCCGTCATCTCGACGATCACCACTCAGCCGCCGATGATCGCCGACGAGCTGCGCCGCCAGGCGGACGAGTTCATCGACCTCATCCACCTCGTCGGCAAGATCGGCCGTGATCCGGGCGAGCGCGCCGAGCGCATGCAGCGTTATCAGGAGCGTCGCCCCATGCCCGCGCCCGTCACTGCGGGCCACGAGGACGACGAAGGCTGACGCGCTTCACCGACTTTCCGAGACACGAGCCCGGCCCCGCGCCGGGCTTTCTTTTTTGGTGCGGGCGATCATGACCGAGCGCCGCGACCTTGCCAGCGTGGATGGCGGGGACAGCCCCGCCATGAGGGAACGCGGCTGGATCGCTAACCTTTTTCCCGCATGAGGCGGCCTTTTTCGCGGCTCCAGTCGCGCTTCTTCTCGACCTCGCGCTTGTCGTGGATCTTCTTGCCCCGCCCGAGGGCGATCTGCAGCTTCGCGCGGCCCTTGTCGTTGAAATAGAGCTTCAGCGGCACGATGGTCATGCCCTCACGCTCAACCGCCTGTGCGAGCTTGGCGATCTCCCGCGACTTCAGGAGCAGTTTGCGCGGCCGCTTGGGCTCGTGGTTGAAGCGGTTGCCGGAGAGATACTCCGGAATATTGGCGTTCACGAGCCAAGCCTCGCCATGCCGGTCGACATGGGCGTAGCTCTCGGCGATGGTCGCCTTGCCGGTGCGCAGCGACTTCACCTCCGTTCCGGTCAGGGCGAGGCCCGCCTCGAAGGTTTCGCCAATCTCGTAATTGAAGCGCGCCCTGCGGTTGTCCGCGACGACCTTGTGATTTGGCTCCTGCTTTGCGGCCACGACCCGTCCTTAAGCCGGCAGAACGCCGGCGCGGATCATGGCGGCGCGAATGCGGTCCTTGGTCGCCTGGGTGGAGGGCACCAGCGGCAGCCGCACCTCCTCGCGCGCCTTGCCGAGCAGCGACAGGCCATATTTCGCGCCGGTCACGCCCGCCTCGAGGAAGGTCGCGACATGGAGCGGCACGAGACGGTCCTGGATCTCCAGCGCCTTGGCGTAATCTCCTGCAAGGCAGGCGTTTTGCAAGTCGGCGCAGAGGCGCGGCGCGATGTTGGAGACGACGGAGATGCAGCCATGGGCGCCGGCGGCCATGCAGGCGAGCGCGGTGAGATCGTCGCCCGAAAGCTGGATGAAATCCGGTCCCATCGCCTCGCGCTGGAGCGAAATGCGGCCGATATTGCCGGTCGCGTCCTTCACGCCCACGATGTTCTTGAGTTCGGAAAGCCGCTTCATCGTATCGACGCTCATGTCGATCACCGAGCGCGGCGGAATGTTGTAGATGACGATCGGAATCGACACGGCGTCGTTGATCGCCTTGAAATGCAGGTAAAGCCCTTCCTGATTGGGCTTGTTGTAATAAGGCGTGACGATCAGGAGCCCGTCGGCGCCGGCGCGCTCCGCATGGCCGGCAAGGGCGATCGCCTCGCGCGTATTGTTCGAGCCCGCGCCGGCGATGACCGGCACGCGCCCCTTGGCCGCGCGAATGGTTTCCGTAACGACCCGGCCATGTTCCTCATGGCTCAGCGTCGGGCTCTCGCCCGTCGTTCCGACGGGAACGAGGCCGTGCGTTCCCTGCTCGATCTGCCAGCCGACGAGCGCGTGAAGCGCCTCATAATCGACCTCTCCATTGGCGAAAGGCGTGACGAGAGCCGTGATCGACCCATGAAAAATCGGCTTTTTGCTCATAGATTCAGCAACTTCCTCGCGCCTCACAGCCGCCGTATTCGCGTCCGAATGATACTCGCGTCTTTCATAGCGGCTGGGCGCTTGTGAGAAAAGCCCCACCTGAAGCCAGTTGGGCGTGCGCAGGCGCCGGCGACACGGCGACGCTCATGGTTGAGAATTCGTAAACCATTAGGGTCCAGCCTCTGAAGACGGAAGCGAAACGCGATGACTTTGCCTCCACGGGTTTCGATGCGCCTCAAGCTCCTCGCCACTACCGCCGCGATCGCCCTGATCACGCCCGCCTTCACCGGCCTCGATGATCTGAGCGATCGCCAAGCGCGGCCCGAATATTCGAACGTCGTTCCCTATGTTCCGTTCAGCGTCGGCGCCTGGCGCGCCCGCGTCGGCAACCTCGAGGAAGCGGTGCGCGGATTTGTCACGGGCGAGCCGCCTCATACCGAGGCCGCGCATCCGCCCCAGGCCACGCTCTTTGGACAGGACGAGGCGACCCTTTCGCCGCTCGCCCGTTACGCGCCGCCGGAGGGCTGGCCCCGCGCCAGCGCGCCGGGCGCCGTCGATCCGGCGAAGCTGCTGGGGGCTGATTTCGAGAATTTCTACCCGGCCCTCGCCGCCTTCCGCGCCGGGGACTTCGCCAGCGGCGAGGAGGCTGCGGCCAATCTCCAGACCAATCTCGCGGACACGGCCGCGCGCTGGGTGGGCCTGAAGCTGCATTCTCACGAGGCGGGCTTCAAGCGCATCACGGCCTTCATCGCCGCCCATCCGGATTGGCCGGCGGCCGACTGGCTGCGCCGCCGCGCGGAAGAGGCGCTCGTCGCGGAGCACCAGCCCGACCGCATCGTCAGGGGCTGGTTCGCCGAAACAAAGCCGCAGACGGCCTATGGCAAGTTCGCCCTCGCCCGCGCCCTCGCGCGCGAGGGAGATTTCGAGACGGCCGCGCAACTCGCGAAAGAGGCGTGGCGCGAAGAGGATCTCGGTCAGAGTTTCGAGACCCAGTTCTACAAGGAGCTCGGCGCGCTGCTCACGGTCGAGGATCATAAATATCGCGCCGACCGCCTGCTTTACGCGGGCAAGAATGTGCTCGGCCTGCGCGCCGCCGAACTCGTCGGCAAGGATGTCGCGCTGCTCGCCCGCGCGCGCGCCGCGGCGAACAACGGCGCCGGCGGCGAGAAGCTCTTCGCCGCCGTGCCGCCGTCGCTGCAAAACGACCCCGGCCTGCTCTTCTCGCGCATTCGCAGCCTCAACACCGCCAAGAAGTTCACCGACGCCGGCGCGCTCTTCCGCAAGGCGCCGACCGACCCCGCGAAGGTGATCGACGGCGACGCCTGGTGGGCGGAGCGGCGCCAGACCTCCCGCAAATTGCTCGACATGGGCGACGCCGACACCGCCTATCTGATTGCATCGCAGCATTGCGCGGAATCGACCAGCAACAAGGTCGAAGCGGAATTCATGGCGGGCTGGATCGCGCTGCGCTTCCTGGACGATCCGTCGCGCGCGGCGCGCCATTTCGCGGCGCTCGATCAGGTCGCGGAGACGCCGCTGCAAAAGTCGCGAGCGCTCTATTGGCGCGGCCGGGCCGCCGAGGCCTATCACACGACCGACGACGACGCGAAGGCGCGCGACTTCTATCGGCAGGCCGCCGCCCATTCGACGACCTTCTACGGTCAGCTCGCGAGCGCCAAGCTCGGAGCGGAAGACCAGCCGCTGCGCCCCGCCCCGGCGGCCGCGCGGGATCACGAGCGCCACGAGGCCGTGCGCGTCGTGGAGCTGTTGCTCGCGACCGGCGACAGGGACGTCGCCGCGCCGCTCGCGCTCGACTCGACGAAAAACATGCCGGACACCCGGCAGATCGCGGCGCTGGGCGAAGCCATCGCCAGCCAGCGCGACGCCAAGCTGTCGCTCGTCTTCGGCAAGAGCGCCTCCTATCGCGGCGTGCCGCTCGACGACGTGGCCTTCCCCTCCTATGGCGTGCCGAACTTCGACGCGCTTCCCAACTCCGCCTCGCGCTCGGTCGTCTATGCGATCGCGCGGCAGGAGAGCGCCTTCGATCCGAAGGCGGTTTCTTCCGCCGGCGCGATGGGGCTGATGCAAATGATCGCCTCGACGGCGCGCCACACCGCCTATCAGCACGGCCTCCCCTTCGATCCCGCGCGCATGATCAAGGAGCCCGCCTTCAACGCCAGGCTCGGCGCGGCGCATCTCGGCACGCTGCTCGGCGAATACAGGGGCGCCTATCTCCTGACCTTCGCGGCCTATAACGCCGGCGGCGGGCGCGTAAAGCAATGGATCGACGCCTATGGCGATCCGCGCAAGCCCAATGTCGATCCGATCGACTGGGTGGAGCGCATCCCCATCACCGAAACACGCAATTACGTGCAGCGCGTGATGGAGAACTTTGTGGTCTATCGCGCCAAATTCGGCGACACCGGCACCCCCGCGCCGCAGGTGCAGCTCGCGCGCTTCGGGACGTGAGGGTTTCGCGGTCGGATCGAGACCTGCGGCCGGCGGTGGCAAAGCCAGATTGATCAGCGCCTGTGTGCTTTATACAGGACTGGAAAAATTCACGGTTCAGACGCTGATACACCTTCAGCTTTTTTAGAATCGCAATCAGGGAGCTAACGCATACAGTACCGTCTCTTCCTGATGGACGGTGTGGTGATCGAGGAATAAGTCATATTCGCTGCAAAACGAGCTAATCAGCTGAGGTATTTCTATAAAATCAGATTCGCGATGATAAACTGAGATCGCCAAACGCGGCTTAAACTGTTTGATCGTCTTTGCGGCTCCCTTTAGCGCATCCACTTCTGCGCCCTCGATATCCATTTTGATAAAATCTACGCGTGGAAGAACGCCGCAATCCACGAGCGTGTCGATGGAAGTCGTCTCGACCTCGACAGCGCCCTTCTCCGAAGCGCGCGCCCCTGCACCGGAGTCAGAAAATTGGAGCTTCTGGCCCGGAGTGTCACTCAGAGCATACCGGTGGAGGTGGATTCTCCCTTTCACCGTCGGATTACGTTGGGTGTTCCGTTCGAATACCGAGGCTTGCTTGGGTATAGGTTCAAAAGCGTGCACGGAACCTGTTGGGCCAACCGATGCAGCGAATCCAAGCGCCGTGTCTCCAAAACACGCTCCAGCATCGACGACAATGTCGCCAGCACGCGGACCAATCTGCACGTCATTCCTATGGAAATAGTATTGTTCGGCAATAAACGAATACACGATGTTCCCTAGCCAACATTCAATGTTAAGATCAACGCTGTCGAATGGCACTTTATATACAGAAACCTCGAAAGGAGGAAATTGCTCAGAGGACGCCTCCATCTCCATTTCTTTGGCCTTGAGAAAGGCGTCAGACAAATCAAAGTGACGAGGCAAGGACATATGGAGAGGTCCAAGAGCGCGATATGCAAACAATGCCTTGAAGAGATGTCGCGACTCCTCATCCTTGTACAGAGAGGCGACATGATCTATGGCGTCTGAATTATCCTGTATGAAAGAAAGAATTCGGGAGGCGGTATCAGGCTGATACACTGAAAGAACCATGTTGGGGAAACGCCAATCATCAACCAGTGGGCGAACACGCTCTTTTCTGCTTTTTAGAATGAAGTCGATCATCTCCCCACTGAATCCGGGGCGTCGATTTTTTTCCAAAAGCGATAAGGCGACCTCGTGCCTTAAACCCCTGACGCCATGAAGGACCCGCTGAAGCGCATTCCTTGCTGCCATTTCTTAATTCTCGCTGTTTTTATATCTCGAATGATTTTAATCTCAGTCCATCGTTAGAGCAACCCGAGCGGCGCGCGACTTGACAACATTGGTCAAAATCTCCCACGCCTCCATGAGAAACGTCATGCGAAAAACGAGGGCGATCCCGAAATAAACAGCGCCACCCAGCGAGACCATTACAAAAAGCTCTGCAATGGGCGACAAGATAATTAAGCTCCGCGCGTTCATGAGCACAAAGCCCATGAGCATGCCTGCAACCATGATTCCAGAAATGTCGCGGGTCTGGGCGGTGAGCCCGTACCCTAATGCGCGACCGGAAGGAGCGGTATTAATGACCGCCGCGATGGCGCCAAATACGATTTGACTCCACGCGAGACCGGCGATCCCGAAAAAACTTCCGACCACAATAGCGACAATGCCAACGATATGCTTCTTCACGGTCATTCGCAGAAAAGTATTAGAATCGCCACGCGCAAGCAATACTTGCAAATTTATGACATGAATAGGCCAGAGCAATCCTGAAATGCACAAGATTGAAAGGATAGGCGCAGCGGGCAGCCACTTCTCGCCAAACAATACGGATATGACAATATCGGACAAAACTCCAAGTCCGATCATGATGGGCACATTGATCGCCATGGCGCCGCGCAGGGCGATGCCAACGCCTCGGCGTATCGCTTCGAGATCATGTGCGCGCGCGGAAAAGATCGGAAGAGCGACCCGAGAGATGATCGCAGAAAGCGATGTGCTCGGGAGCGCCTGAACGCCCGAGGCTCGGTTGTAAAAACCAAGCTGATCGATACTGTGAAGCTTGCCGATAATCAGGGAGAAACCCTGATTGTAGGCGACATCGAGCAAGGCATTTATAACGAGATTGCCACTGAACCCCAGCAGGGACAGCACGTGCTCGACATTGAACGTCAGTTTGGGACGCCAGCCCCCAACCAGCCAGAGTAACGTCGTGCTGGTCAGGGACATGGACAACCCCTGCCAGGCCAGGGCCCAAACGCCGAACCCAGATAGGGCGAGACCAACGCCAACAGCCCCGGAGATTGCGGAAGACGTCGCGCCGACGATGAGGAGGGAGCGAAAGCGCAGGCTGCGCGTCAAGAGCGCCGAATGAACGGAACCGAGCGATCCGATGATGACCTGAGCCGATACGACGCTCATGAGCGGCTGCAACACCGGCTGGTCGTAGAAGCGTGCGACGAGCGGGGATATGAACGTCAGAAGACCCGCACATATGACGCCCATCACTATGTTGAACCAGAAGACAGAAGTCTCCTCGTCCGGCGCCCCGCCTCTGCGGCTGATGAGCGCGAGACTCATGCCGCCATCGACAAATACCAAAGCAATTCCGGAAAAAAGCCCAAGAAGCGCGATGACGCCGAAATCGCTCGGCGCAAGCAATCGAGCAAGCGTGACCGAAACAATAAACTGCACGAGCTGGCGCAGGATAAGATCCGCGCCGCTCCAAAAGGTCGCAACCGTCGCCTTGTTCTTCGACATCAGGGCCACCAGAATCCCGAGAAGACGGGCGTCGCCGAACTTGTCGCCAATGCCAGGGCGACGTTGAGTCTTTTATTTCTTAGAGGTTTAGACATCCGACCCACTCGTGAAATGATTTGGCTGGCCCCGCGCAGGGACGCGTGCGGCTTTCCATACAACGGTTTCTTCGTTTAATTTTTCACGATGGTGGATTTTTGGCCATCTACATCAGCCTGCGCGGGCCGGCCTTGCATCGACTGCTTCAACCGGCTTTCGCCGGATCAGGCAAGCGTCTCGGCAACCCCAGCAAGATCAGGCGCTTTTGTCGGCCAGCCGAGTTCGTCCTGTATCCGCCGCCGTAGCGTGTCGGCGGCGGTCGGTTCGCCGTGCGTCACGAAAGTCATGCGGGGCGTCTGCTTGAAATTGCGCAGCCAGCGCATGATTCCGTCGGCGTCGGCGTGCGCCGAGAGCATGGTGAGATTTTCGACCTCGGCGCGCACCTGCACATATTCGCCATGGATCTTGATCGTCTGCGCGCCAGAGACCAGCGCCGCGCCGCGCGTTCCCGCCGCCTGAAACCCCGAGAACAGAATCGTATTGCGGGGATCGGGCGCAAATTTCTTCAAATGATGCAGCACCCGGCCGCCGGTCGCCATGCCGCTCGCCGAGATGATCACCTTGGGCGTCTCGTCCTCGTTGAGCGCCTTCGACCCCTCCACAGTGTCAACATATTTCGCCACCGCGCAGGCGCGCCGGCGCTCGTCGTCGGAAAGCTTCTGGTCGTCGCGATGGCGCAGGAACAACTCGCTCGCCTCGGCCGCCATGGGGCTGTTGAGATAAACGGGGACATCGGCGAGGCGGCCCGAGGCTTTCAGCTGCTCGAGATAATAAAGCAGCAGTTGCGCGCGTCCGACAGCGAAGGCCGGAATGATGACCGTGCCGCCGCGCTGGATCGTCCTTTCGATCACGCGCGCGATCGCGTCCTTGGGATCGCGCGGGTCGTGCAACCGGTCGCCATAGGTCGATTCGACCACGATATAATGCGCGCCGTCGATCGGCTCGGGATCGACGTTGAGCGGATCGTCATATCGGCCGAGATCGCCGGAGAAAACGATCCGCCGGCCTTTCCAGTTCACCTCGAGCGAGGCGGCGCCAAGGATGTGCCCGGCGCGATGCAGCCGGATGACCGGCCCTTCCCGGAGTTCGTGACTGTCGCCGAAGGAGAGCGAGGAGAAGGCCCGTATCGCGCGCCGTGCGTCCTGCGAGTCATAGAGCGGCAGGGCGGGATGATGTTTCGAGAAGCCGCGCCGGTTGGCGTATTCCGCGTCCTGCTCCTGAAGCCGCGCGCTGTCGGCGAGCAGGATCTTGCACAGTTCGCGCGTGGCCTTGGAACAATAGACGGGACCGTCGAAGCCGTCGCGAACCAAGGCCGGCAGATAGCCCGAATGGTCGAGATGCGCATGAGTGAGCAGCACAGCCGAGATGCCTTTCGGCTTGACCGGAAAAGGCGCCCAGTTGCGCAGGCGAAGATTTTTCAGGCCCTGGAACAGGCCACAATCGACGAGAATGCGCGTGTCCTTGCTCTCCAGAAGATATCTGGAGCCGGTAACGGTTCCCGCCGCGCCGAGAAAGTGGATTTGCACGATTGAAGTCTCGCCGGAAACATAAAAGCGGCGATATCAGAAAACCAGCGCGCCCGCCGCCGCCGCGCCGAGCAGAATAACATCGTGCAGCGCGAGCGCCAGGCGCGACGGGCGCGCATCTTCATGCAGGAGCCGCAGCGCCGCGACGTTGACCGCGCCCCAGCCGAGGCCGATGGCGATCAAGCCGACCGTCACGCTCGCAATCGAGAGACCGAGAAAAACCGCGCTCGCCCCGAGAAGCATGACGGCGAGACCGACGGCGAGCGCCGGGACAGGCGGAAAGAGGCCGGGGAGCGACGCGGCGAGCGCGGCCGGGCCATACATCGAGAACAGATGCCAGCCCATTGCGCCGCCGATGAAGGCGGGTCCCGCCGCGCAGACGGCGAGGGTGAGCGGCCCGTGCAACATGCCTGCCGACATGATGAACCAGGCCGCCGCGCCGACGAGGGTCGCCAGCGCGAAGCCCCGCGTCACCCGCGACGACGCCGGGGCTGGAACCGGGACCGGGACCGTCGTCGCGACGGCGTGAGGCATGCGCACCGACAGGCCGAGCGCCAGCACATGGAGGCCGGCCGCCATGAGCAGCGTCGCGCCGGGGCCCGGCGCGACGGAAAGGAAGAGCGGCGCCGCGAGCGCCGCGCCGCCGCCGCCGGCCAGCACGACGAGCCCGCCCCGCGCCGACCCCTGCGCGGCGATATGGCGGTAAAACAGGGCGAAGCCCTGCGCCAGACCGAGCCAGAAAGCGCCGAGACACAGGCCGAAGAAATTGCCCTTGGCGACGGCGAAGGCCGAGAGCGCGCCGCCCGCTGCGCCGAGACTGGCGCCGAGCCCGAAGGCCGCGCGCCGCCCGAAGGAATCGACGAGCAGCGCCGCCGGAAAGCTCGCGACCGCCGCGCCGACGAGCAGCAGCGCGAAGGGCCAGCCGATGCGTTCGACGCTCGGCGCCATCAGCCGGCTTTGCTCCGGCAGGACGGTGAGAACCAGCGCCTGCGCCAGCACCGCGAGCGCGAAGCCGAGCGCGAGCGTCCCGCGATTGTCGGTCACATTCGCGCGCTGCATCGCGGCCGGACAGGCGCAGTGGAGCGCACCGACGCGCATCGTCGCCTCTTCCTCGACGCTCATTCTTTCTCCTCGTCCACGTCGTCGTCCATCAGCACGCGATGCGCCGCACCGTCGAGATCGTCGAACTGCCCGCTTCGCAGCGACCACATGAAGGCGATGAGGGCCACGAGGCCCAACGCCAATGCGAGCGGAATGAGAAACAGCAGCACCGTCATTCGGCCGGCCCCATGACGGAGCGAGGCGACAGGCTGTCCACGGCCCCGCTGGCCTCCGGCGCGGTCTGGTCCGAGTTCGCGAGCGTTGCGCCGCGTCCGGCGCGCAGCGCATTCAGCGTCACGAGGATCGACGAGCCCGACATCGCCGCCGCCGCAATCAGCGGCGTCAACATCCCCGCCATCGCCAGCGGAACGGCGAAGACGTTATAGCCCACCGACAGCGCCAGATTCTGCCGCATCAGGCCGCGCGCCCTGCGGGCGAGATCGAGCATTGCGAGAACGGGCGCGAGACGCTCGCCCAGAAAAACGGCGTCGGCGGCCGCCTGGGTGATCTGCGTGGCGTCGATGGGCGACACGGAAACATAAGCGGCGGCGAGGGCCGGCGCGTCGTTCAGCCCGTCGCCGACCATCATGGCCTTGCGCCCCTGCGCCCGCAACGCCTCGAGCCGCGCGACCTTGTCGGCGGGCTTCAGCGCCCCGGCAAAGGTCGCGACATCGAGCGCGCGCGCAATCTTCTCCACCGCTTCGACGCGGTCGCCCGAAAGGATTTCCACGGCGACGCCGCGCGCCTTCAAGGCGGAGATCGTCTCGGCCGCGTCGCTGCGCAACGTCTGCCGGATCTGGAACAGCGCCGCCGCCGCGCCGTGCCGGAACGCGACGATGGACACGTCGGCGTCGAGCGCCCCGAGCCGCGCCGCCTCTTCCTCCAGACCGCAAAAGCGCGGCGCGCCGAGCCGCGCTTCGACGCCGTCGACCATGGCGCAGACGCCCTGCCCATGCGCCTCGCGCGCCTCCAGCGCCACGGCGCCCGGACGCTCCTCTGCGACCGCGCGCGCCAGCGGATGGCTGCTCGCGCGCGCCAGCCGCGCGGCGAGATCGACGAGGCCCGCGTCGAATTGGGCGGCGTTGACGAGGCGCGGCTCCGGCGTCGTCAGCGTGCCGGTCTTGTCGAAGACGACCGTATCGGCTTCGGCGAGCCGTTCGATCGCATCGGCGCTGTTGAGCAAGACGCCCGAGCGAAACAGCGCCCCGCTCGCCACCACCTGCACCGCCGGCACGGCAAGCGCCAGCGCGCAGGGACAGGTGATGATGAGCACGCAGATCGCCGTCACCAGCGCATCGTGCAGGCTCGCGCCGCGCCAGAGCCAGAACAGCGCGGTCGACAACGCCGCCACATGCACCATGGGCGCGTAAAGCCGCGACACGCGATCGGCGAGGCGCACATAGCGCGAGCGGGCGCTGGTCGCCTTTTCGAGCAGCCGCTCGATGTCGTCGAGCAGCGTCGCGCCGCTCGCCGCCGCGACGCGAATGACGAGCGCGCCGTGGTAATTCATGCTGCCGGCGTAAACCTGATCGCCCGGCCCCACGGCGTGGCGCTTCGTCTCGCCGGTGATGAGGCTTTCATCGAGCTCTGAGGCGCCGCGCTCGATAACGCCATCGACCGGGAGCCGCTCGCCGGGGCGCGCCAGCACGAGGTCGCCGGGCTCGATCTTCGCGAGCGGGGTGAGCGTCTCGGCGCCGTCGGGGCCGAGACGGCAGGCGAGCGGCGCGCGCAAGGCGGCGAGATTGGCCGCGACGGCGCGGGTCTTGCGGCGCATGGCGTGATCGAGGAAGCGGCCGAGCAGCAGGAACGTCAGCAGCATGATCGCGCTGTCGAAATAGGCGTGCTCGGCGTGTGTGATGGTTTCATGGACCGACATGGCGAGCGCGAGCAGCACGCCGAGCGAAATCGGCACGTCCATATTGAGCCGCCCCGCGCGCAGCGCGGCGAAGGCGCTTTTGAAAAACGGCTGCCCCGCAAAAGCCGCCGCCGGCAGGGCGATCAGCGCGGAGACCCCATGGAAAAGATCGCGCGTCGCCGGATCGATGTCGCCGCCGCCCTCGCCCACCCATATTCCGACGGACAGCAACATGATGTTCATCGCGGCGAAACCGGCGATGGCGAGGCAGCGCAACAGCCAGCGTGAAGTTTCGATCTCGGCGCGCTCGCTCTCGGCGAGTTCGAAGGGATGCAGAGTATAACCCATGCGCCGCAGACGTTCGAAGGCGGCGGAAAGATCGAAAGAGCCGTCGCGCCATTCGAGGAGCAGGCGGCGATTGGTGTAATTCACGCGCGCCCGCTCGAGGCCGGGGAGATCGGAAAGCCCCTGCTCGATCTCGCCGATGCAGGCTGCGCAGGTCATGCCGTCGATCGCCGCCTCGAACCGTCGCGCACCGTCGTCGCTCTGCGAGACGAGAGCCTCGTAATCGAAAGCGGCTGTCATGCGAGCCCCCTTTGCGGCGCCTTACTCTATGTCGATCCGGTTTTTCGAGCGAAAGATGTCCTGCCCCCCGCGCGCGGCCGTCAAGACGAGATCGCGCTGACCCCTGGGCAGCGCAGCCCTCCCGACGTAACGTCCGGGTGCGACGGGCGCGAGCTTCACGCTCACATCCTTCGACAGGCTGGCGGGCGCGGCGAAGAGCGCGGTCATCTCCACGCCGGACACGTCCGCGCCGCCTCCGTCGCGGGCGCTCACGCGGATTTCGCTCTCGCCCGGCGAGAGGCGCGACAGACGCACATCGACCTTCCAGTCGAGCGCCGCCTGTTCGCGCGCCTGCGCTATTTCCTGATTATAGGCGAGGCCCCGCTCATAGGGATGCGCGATGACTTCGCCCGAGAAGGTCTTCACCGCTTTGTAGATCATCATGCCGTCGACGGCGAAGACGAAGAGGAAGAAGCCGACGATCATCGCCAGCACTCTGAGCCCCGTCAGCGGCTTGCCGCCCGCGACATAATCGGAGAAGCCCTCGGGGTCGCGCGATTTTCTGCTCATGATCATGCTCATCGTCGAAAACCTCACGGCGAGATGAAGACGTCCTTCGTCTCCAGGACGGCGCCAGTGCCGGCGTCCGTCACGGTGAAGACGACGGGGGTCTGCCCTTTGCCGGCGGCCGGGCCGTGGGTCGAGACGAGAACGCGCGCTTCGCGGGTTTGATCCGGCCCGACCTCGATCGCAACCTTGCCCTTGGCGTCCGGGGCGACGCCCACGACTTCGGTCTGCGCGCCCGCGACGCCCGAGACCGCGAGGGTGAAGCGCCGCGTCTCGGGCTTCTTGTTCGAGAAGCGAACAGTATAGCCGTTTCGCACGCCGCCGTCCTTGAGCCGCACGGCGAGCGGATTGCGATCGTGCAGCACGCTGACATGCATGTCGCCGCGCGTGGCGAGCGTCGCCGACATGAAGCCGCCGATGGCGATGATGAGCACGGCGTAGAGAATGGTGCGCACGCGCAGCGGCTTGTAGATCGGCTGCTCGCCGCATTCGCGCCGCTTGATGTTCATCTCCGTGTCGTAGCCGATGAGCCGCGTCGGGCGATGAATCTTCTCCATGACGCTGTCGCAGGCGTCGATGCAGAGGCCGCACTGGATGCAGCCGAGCTGCGCGCCCTTTCGAATATCGACGCCCGTCGGACAGACGGCGACGCACTGGCCGCAATCGACGCAATCGCCGGAGGGCTTGTGCTCCGCGCGCGCCACGCTCGCCTGTTTCAGCGACATGCGCGGCTCGCCGCGATCGTAGCGGTAGGTCACGTTCAGCGCATATTCGTCGGTAAGCGCGGCCTGAATGCGCGGCCACGGGCAAGCGTGCAGGCAAAGCTTCTCACGCATCCAGCCGGCGAAAATATAGGTCGTGAAAGTGAGGATGCCGATCCAGAGATAGGCCTCGCCCGCGCCGGGCTGGAAGGTCGCGAGATCATAGACGAGCGTCGGCGCGTCGGCGAAATAGAGCACCCAGGCGCCGCCCGTCCACCAGGCGATCAGCAGCCAGACGAAATGCTTGGAAATCTTCTTGCGGATTTTCTCGAAGGTCAGGGGACCGTTGTCGAGCTTCATGCGGTCGCGGGCGTCGCCCTCGATCCAGCGCTCGGTCGACATGTAGAAATCGGTCCACACCGTCTGCGGACACATATAGCCGCACCAGATGCGCCCCGCGACGGCGTTCATGAGGAAGAGCGCCAGGGCCGCGAGGATCAGCAGGCCCGTGACGTAATAGACTTCCTGCGGCCAGATTTCGATGAAGAAGAAATAGAAGCGCCGATGCGGGAAATCGACGAGCACGGCCTGGCTCGGCGCGTCCGGTCCGCGATGCCAGCGCACGAAGGGCAGGAAGTAATAAATCGCCAGCGTCGCGAACTGAATGCCCCATTTGATGCGGCGAAAATGTCCATCGACCTTCTTGGGGTAGATGCGATGCGCCGCTTCGACGAGAGGCTCGTCCAAAAGCGTCTGATGAGCGTCCGCGCTGGACATTGTCGTTCCTCTTCGAACTGCCCCTCCCCCGCCTGCGCGGGAGAGGGAGAACGCCTGAGCCGCTGCTTTACTGACCGCCGCCGAGCGAATGCACATAAACGGCGAGCGCCTTGATCGTGGTGTCGTCGAGCCTGCCCTTCCAGGCCGGCATCACCGCGCCGCCGCCATTGACGATCCGCGCGACGACCGAGGGCTTGTCCGAGCCATAGAGCCACACCTGATCATAGAGGGCCGGCGCGCCGAGCTGCGGATTGCCCTTGCCGTCGACGCCGTGACAGGCCGCGCAATTCTCGGCGTAGAGCTTCTCGCCCTCCGCCGTCGGCGCGTCGGAGTCGGGCGTTTCCGCATAGGTGCGCACATGGTCGGCGACGACGGAAATCTGCTCCGGCGTGAGCAGGCCGTCACGGCCGAAGGCCGGCATGGCCGAGACATGCGTCTCCTTGTCGGCGTCCCAGCGCACGCCGTGCTCGATCGTCTGCTTGATGTCGGCGAGCTTGCCGCCCCAGATCCAGTCGTCGTCGTTGAGATTGGCGTAGCCCTTCGCGCCCTGCCCGCCCGCGCCGTGGCAAGAGGCGCAATTGGTCGCGAAGGCGACCTTGCCGACCGTGCGCGCCGCGGCGAGAAGCTCCGGATCGGACTCGATCTTGTCGAGCGGCGCGTCCTTGATCTTGTCGAGCACGGGCCCGCGCAGCGTTTGCAGATCGGCGAGTTGGTTCGCCACCTCATCGCGCGCATGCCAGGCCGTGACGCCCTGCGTGCCGCCGGAGAAAGTCGGCCAGGCGGGATAAACGATCGTATATCCGACGCCCCAGAGCACCGTGATCCAGAAAGTCCAGACCCACCAGCGCGGCAGCGGCGTGTTCAGCTCCTCGATGCCGTCCCACTCGTGCCCTGTGGTCGGCGTGCCGCTGACCTCGTCTATTCTGACCTTGTCTTTTCCAAACGTGTCCTCAGACATCGTCGTCCTCCCGAAGGGGAATTTGTGCGTTGCGCTCGAACTGCTTCCGGCGCGAGGGCCAGAAGACGTAAGCGACGACGCTGATGAAGATGAAGCCGAAGAAGATCAGACCCCATGAGGCCGCAAGGGCGCGCATGTTTTCGTAGGTCGATACGGCCTCGGCCGTGGCGGCGTTCATGCGGTCACCTGATATTGGCCTTGTCGTCGTAAAGTTTGAAATCCACGGAGACGCCGAGATGCTGGAGATAGGCGATGAGCGCGTCCTCCTCCGTCACGCCGGCCTTGTCGGACGAGTCGTTGAGCACGGCGTTCGGATAGCGCTTCTGCATCTCCGCCGCCTCGGCGGAGTCTCCGCCGTTCTGCGCCAGGAGATCGGCCTGCGCCATCTCGATCTGCGCGTCGCTGTAGGGCACGCCGACAGTGCGCAGCATCCGCATCTGCTCGGCGATATGCTCGGCCTTGAGCGGCGCCGTCGCCAGGAAGGGATAACCCGGCATGATCGAGGACGGCACCACCGCCCGCGGGCTGCGCAGATGATCGCGCTGCCAGTCGTTGGAGTATTTTCCGCCGACGCGCGCGAGATCCGGGCCATTGCGCTTCGAGCCCCACTGGAAGGGGTGGTCGTACATGCTCTCGGCGGCGAGCGAATAATGGCCGTAACGCTCCACCTCGTCGCGCAGAGGACGGATCATCTGCGAATGACAGGTGTAGCAGCCCTCGCGGACGTAGATATTGTAGCCCGCGAGTTCGAGCGGCGCATAGGGGCGAACGCCCTCCACCTTCTCGATCGTGTTCTTCAGATAGAAGAGCGGCACGATCTCGACGATTCCGCCGATCGCCACGAGCAGCAGAATACCGACGACGAGCAGGATGGAGTTGGTTTCGAAGAGCTTCTGGAGCCCGCCGCCGGCGGGCGCGTGTTGGGAGGATTGCGACATGGTTTCGTGCTCCTCACTCGGCAGGCAGGGGGGACGGGGCGAGCGCGCTTTCGACGGCGGGCGACGCGAGCGTCCTGTAGATGTTGTAGACCATGATCAGCGCGCCGATCACGAAGAGCCCACCGCCGATGGCGCGGATGACATACTCCGGATGCAGCGCCTCGGTGGTTTCCACGAAGGAATATTCGAGGAAGCCCTGCGGCGTGTAGGCACGCCACATCAGGCCCTGCATGATGCCCGCGACCCACATCGAGGTGATGTAGAAGACGATGCCGATCGTCGAGATCCAGAAGTGCCAGTTGACGAGCTTCAGCGAGTAGAGCTGCCGGTTGAAGACCCAGGGAATGAGGCAGTAGAGCGCGCCGAAGGACACGAAGGCCACCCAGCCGAGACCGCCCGAATGCACATGGCCGATGCCCCAGTCGGTGTAGTGGGACAGGGCGTTCACGGCCTTGACCGACAAGAGCGGCCCCTCGAAGGTCGACATGCCGTAGAAGGCGACCGACACGACCAGCATGCGCAGCACGGGATCGGTGCGCAGCTTGTCCCAGGCGCCGGAAAGCGTCATCAGGCCGTTGATCATGCCGCCCCAGGAGGGCATCCACAGAATGACCGAGAACACCATGCCGAGCGTCTGCGCCCAGTCGGGCAGCGCCGTATAGAGCAGATGGTGCGGTCCGGCCCAGATGTAGAGGAAGATCAGCGACCAGAAGTGCACGATCGACAGTCGATAGGAATAGATCGGCCGCCCGGTGCGCTTCGGGATGAAGTAATACATGATGCCCA
Source organism: Methylocystis sp. IM3 (assembly GCF_038070105.1). NCBI lineage: Bacteria > Pseudomonadati > Pseudomonadota > Alphaproteobacteria > Hyphomicrobiales > Methylocystaceae > Methylocystis > Methylocystis sp. IM3. The sequence goes on from NZ_JBBPBZ010000002.1 coordinate 2,568,239, forward strand.
GAAAGCCGGTCGTGAGGAAGAATCCGACGGCGTTGTGGCCATACCACCACTGGATCAGCGCATCCTGCACGCCGGCCCAGACGATGACCGAGTGCGGCGAGAAGATCGAGATCGGGATTTCGGCGTTGTTGCCGAGAACCAGAACGGCGATCGTGACGATGAAGGAGAGATAGAACCAGTTCGCCACATAGATATGCGGCTCCTGGCGGCGCGCGAGGGTGACGAGATAAACCAGCAGATAGGTCACCCAGACGACGACGAGCCAGAGGATCGCATACCATTCCGGCTCGGCGTATTCATGCCCGCGCGTGACGCCGAGCAGATAGCCCGTGCCGGCGATGATGATGAAGAAATTATAGCCGAGCACCACGAACCAGGGCGCGAGATCGCCGGCGATGCGGGCCCGGCTCGTTCGCTGCATCACGTAAAAGGACGTGGAGAGCAGCGCGTTGCCGCCGAAGGCGAAAATCACGGCCGAGGTGTGCAACGGCCGCAGGCGCCCGAAGTTGATCCAGGGCAGATCCAGATTGAAGGCCGGAAACGCGAGCTCCAGCGCCAGATACAGCCCGACGAGGAACCCCGCGACGCCCCAGAAGAGCGAGGCGATCGACGCGAATTTGATGGGTCCGTAATTGTAATTCGGCCGCCCGTCGATGACGGCGGCCGCGAGCTGCGGCCCGCGCGCACGATAACGCAGCAGAATCGCGACGACGGCGCCGATCGATCCGAGCGAGAAGAGCGCCGCGTGGAAGGCGTAGGCCGGCGTGTAGGCCCTGGACGCGATGTAGCCCGTCGCGATGGCAAGGGCGACGAAGATCGCGCTCAGCGATCTCTCGCCGAAGGTCATTTGTTTCGCGATGAGAGGGGGACGCTCCATGATCACTGTCCTCTGGAGGTTTCCATTTTCTTGCAGAGCGAAGAGTCTCGCTGGCGCCGGAAAAAACGGACAAAGTCGCTCGAGCGCGGCTTTGATCGACGCTCTCCATAGTACAGCGCAACAGTAACAGTCATTTGACATGAATCAATAAATCGGGCGCGCGGCGGCCTGTGCGCGCAATTGTCACAGATCAAATAAACCGAACGCGGATCACCCTAGACGAAACCGGCCTTTACGCGCGTCGTCGCAAAATTTTGCAACAAGTTGGCGCAAGTGCAAAAGCTGTTTCGCGCCCATATGTCGCAGGGGCCGGCGTGTGCGGCGGCCCTTGTCAGCAGGGATAGAATCGATGCGTCCCGAGCAGGAATCCGAAAGCTCCGTGGCGGAGTTGCGCGAGCGGGCGCGCGAAGAACAGACCGCTGCCGGAATAGGGATAGCCGTAATCGCAGGTCGGGTCGGGGCCCGGCGCGGCGGCGGGCGAGGCGTTCACCATCGCGGCGCGCGACGCGAAGAAACGCTGTCCGTTCAGCGCAAGGGGTATCCAGTCGCGCCCCTCGCCCAGCACCGTCACCTCCGTATCGGCCGGCGCAATGACCGTGACCGGGCATTTGACGCTCGGCCGCGTCCGCAACTCCACAGGCGCCTGCAGCGTCAAAACATCGGCGAGGGCGGCGGCCGAAAATGAGACCAGCGCAAAAAAAGCAGGCACGAACAGGAAGGACCGCCGCATGTGAATTCCCCCACGCGCCGAACGTGCGCCAGCGCAACTTTGAAAAGCGGCGCGCACTCTAGAAGAAAACGCTCGCGTCTGAAACCGTTGGAAAGGAGACGCCCATGGCGGTGAGGAACAGGCTGTCCGGCGCCCTCGACTCTTTCAAGGGGCCGGTCCTATTCTCGACGTCCGGCTGGCGCGCTGGCCCTCGTCATGGTGTCTTCATGCGGCGACTTGCTTTCTCTCTCCTGGCCGCGGGCGCGGCGTGGCTGCTTTTTCCAGCACAGTCCTTTGCGAAGCATCCGCCAGCAGACTCGCGGCCGAGCGTCGCCGTTGCGATCTCGCCGAGGGAACTGGCGCTCGACCGCGACGGCGCCGCGCTGCTGACCATTCCCGCGCCGGGGCGCTACTCGATCCGCGTCAAAAGCCCGACGGGCGCGCGCATCGAACTCGTGGACATGATCGCCGGCCCGCTCGACTCCGCCGGGGCGGCGGGGCTCCGCGACGGGCGGATCGACGCGCTGCTCGACAAGGGCGTTTACAAGCTGCGCATTGGCGCGGTGAAGGGCGCGACCGGCAAGGCCAGCGTCAGCGTCGAGCCCTTCGCGGAGGCGGAGACGGCGCGGCCCGCGCTCACGCAAAACGGGATCGCGCGCGCGGAACTCGGCGATCTTCAGCAGCGCTCCTACGCGCTGGACATCAAGAACGAAGCGCCCGTCTTTCTGGAGGCCGTCGGCCGCGCGCTCCAGGATCTGCGGCTCTGGGACGCCGACGGCGCGCTCGTCGATCTCGCTTTCGAGCGCACGACCGTCGAGACCAAACCCGGCCGATCCGTGAACAGGCTTCGGCTCGAAGGGAGGGTCCCGCCCGGTCGTTACGTCGTCACCGCCTATGGCGGGGAGAAGCTCGTCTGGTCCGATGGCGCGAGCGGCGAGCCGTTTCTGTTACATATTGCGGAGCCTGCCGTTCTGGCCGCGGGCGTGGCCGAAGGCGTGATCGGGCCCTTCGGCGCGGCGCGCTACGAGGCGCCCGCGAGTTACGACAGTTTCCGCCTGGAGCTTCCCGAGCAGGCGCCGGCGCGGCTCGACGCGCGGAGGGGCGCGGCGCGGGACACGGCCGCGATCGGCAAGACGAGCCGTGCGCCCGTCGCAACGCTTCGCCTCGCCGGCGACGCGCCTGCGCGCCTCGACGTCACGGGCCATGAAGGCCAGACTTATGCGCTGCGCGCGCTGCGCCAGTCGAACCGCGAGACCTTCGAGGCCGCCGGGCCGCATCTCGTCTCGGTCGATGTGGCGGGCGAAGGCGGAGACGAAGCGCCCGCCACCGCGCTCCTCGCCCGCATCGAGACGGACGGCCGCACCCGCGTGATCGCGTCCGACATGCCGCGCATCGGCGCCGGCAAGGCCTGGCGCGGCAAGTTCAATCTCTCTGGACCCACGTCTCTCCTCTTCGAGGCGACGAAGGGCGGGCCGGTCGCGATCGACGCCAAAGGCGTAAAGCTGCGCGCCTCGATCGAGCCGGCGCTGGGCTCGCTGGCGCCGCCGCGCGCCGGCCGGGAGGGCAATCGCTACGACCTCGTCGCGGGCTTTTATCTTCTCACGCTCGAGCCCTCTGGCGACAGCGGCGGCGTCGTCGATCTCACGATCGGCCCGCCCGGCCTCGCGGTCTCCGCGCCGGCCGCCCTGCCCTCGCGCGCCTCCCTGTCCTTCGGCCAGCAGACCCTCGAAGGCGGCGGCTCCTATCTCATCCTCGCCAATACGGCTCCGGGGCTTCTCACGGGCCCGCGCGTCGTCGCTTTGCCGGCGGCGCTGGATCAGGGGCCGCTCGCCCTGCATCAGCCGGCGGGCCAGGAGATTTCGCTGCCGTTGCGCCTGCCCAAGGACGGCAAGGCCATCGCCCGCGACGCCAGAGGCGCCGACGTCCCGCTCAGCGTCGCGGAAGAGAAGGTCGAGAACGACCAGCGCCTCGTCACGGTCAAGATCGCCGCCCCCGAGACGGCGCGCGCGCTCGGCCTGATCTATCAGCCGCCAGCGCCCTCGGCCTCCGAGACGGCGGCGGGGCCCGCGAAGGGACCGCGCGCCTCGGCGGGGCGGCCGGCTTTCTTCGACCTCGCCCGCGACGAGACGAAAAGCCTGCCCTTCGACGTGGCGCAGGGCGGCCTTTACCGCATCGAAACGCTCGGCCGCCTCAAGACGGCGCTGCGCGTCGGCGCGGCCGTCTCGCCGAAGCTCGGCGAGGGCGAGGCGAACGGGCCGGGAAGCAACGGCCTCGTGACCGCCTATCTGCGCGCCGGCGCCTATCGCGCCGCCGTCACGGCGAAAGAGTCCGCCGGCCATCTCGGCCTCTCCGTCGCGCCCGCGACGCTCGCCCAGACCGCCAGGATCGCCGACGCCGGCGAAGCGCGCGCGACGCTCGCGCCCGGCAAGGGCGCCGTCGTTCCCATGGAGATTTCCCGCGCCGGGGATTATCGCCTGACGCTCGCGAGCCTCGGGCGGGACTGGCGGGCGCGGCTCGAGGACGCCGACGGCTGGCCGCTGACCCCGCCCGGCTCCTTCCGGCGCAAGACCCTGCATCTCGAGCCTGGCGCCTATCGGCTGGTCGTGAGCCCCGAGGATGTCGAGGCGCGCATGATCGCGCGTCTCGCCCCCATCGTTGCGCCCGCCGCGCTCGAAGGCCACGGCCCGCATCCCCTGCCCTTCGAGACGGCGCAGAAGCTGCTATGGCGCGAGCCGCAGGGAAAGGACGCGCCGCGCCTCCCGGATGTCTGGCGCTTTTCGCTCGCCGGCGACTCGGATGTGACGCTCTCGATCGGCGAAGGCATGATCGGCGACATTCTCAAGGGCGACGGCGAGAGCGTGGCCAAGGTCGTGACCGACCGCCCCTTCAAGGGAAGGCTTGCCGCCGGCGACTACCGCGTCGAGGCGCGCAGCCTCGCCCATGACGACCGGCTGGATTACGAGATCGCGTTGTCCTCGCCGCAATTGCAGCCGGGCGCGCCCCGGCGCGTCGATCTGCCCGCGCGTCTCGATTTCGCCCTCGCGCAGGAGAGCGTCGTCGATCTTTCGAGCTTCGGCGACAAGGAGACCATCGGCGCGCTGAAGACCGCCTCGGGCGAGGTGGTCGAGCGGCTGGAGCCGCGCGCCAACGACTGGAACGTCGCCCTCGCCCGCCGCCTGCCCGCCGGCGCCTATCGGCTGGAGCTGGAGGCGCTCGCCGCGACGCGCGAGCCCGCTGCGCAAAACGCCGAACGCGAAGACGCCGCGCAGGACGGCGAGGAAGAGACGGACGAAGCGGCGGCCGGCGAGACCGAAGCGGCGCCCGAAGGCGCCCAGGAAGCTCAAACAGGACAAGAGGCTCAAACAGGGCAAGAGGCTCAAGAGGGCCAAGAAGCCCAAGACGCGCAAGAGACTGAAACCGAGAGCGGCGTCGAGATCCGTCTCTCGGTTCTCGACGAGCAGGACGGCCCGGCGCTCGCCATGACCGGCGAGACGGTTCTCGACGGCGCCAAGGCGCAACGCCTGCTGCTGCCGACGATCTCCGGCGACGCGCTCGCGCTTGTCGCCGCGCGTTCGGCGAGCGAGGTCGCGCTCTCCATCGAACGGCGCGACGGCGAGGGCGTCTGGCGCGTCATCGGCGTCGAGCGTGGGCTTGCGCCCGTCGCCGCCTGGCCGGCCGCGGGCGACAAAAGCGCCTGGCGCGTCACCGTTTGGCCGCTCGGCGGCGCGCGCGAGCCTGTCACAGTGGCGGCGCGCACGGTGGCGCGGCGCGCGCGCGGCGCGGGGGACGTCGCCCTCGACCCGCTTGGCGATCTCACGCCCGAGGTCTGCGTCGCCCGGATCGACGCGCCCAACGCGGCGCTCCTCGATGTCGCCGCGACGCCCGGCGTCCTGGCGGGCTCGGCTCCGGGTCGGCTGCTGCGCCCGGCGCGTTCCGGCGTGCTGGCGCCTCAGGCCCCGACGCTCTGGCTGCTGGCGCGCGACTGCAAGGCGCAAGCGCATGTCGCCGCCTTCGACTGGCTCGGTCAGGAGGTCGCGCTCGATCTCGGCGAGGGCGAGCGCGCCTTTCTGCCCCCGCTCGCCGCCCCGCGCGGCAAGACCCGGCTGTGGCGCGCACGCTCGACCTTCGCGCAGCCGGCGATCGACGCGGGCGCCGGCAAGGGCGTTGCGGAGGGCGTCGCGCTGGCGCTTTCCGGCGAGGCCGCGCCGCAATTGTGGAACGCCAGCGGCCCCGCCCCCATGCGCGCCGCGCTCTCGGCCATCGATGTCGAGACGCGCGCGCCGATCGACGGCGGCGCCAGCTACGCCGGGCTCGTGCCGCCGATGAGCGCGCAGCCGGTCGACATGGCGTCCTCCGACGCGCCGCTCGCGCTCGATCTTGCCGGCGGCCTCGCGGCCTTTGTCGGAAAGACCGGCGTCTTCGGCGACGATGCGGCGGTCTCGCGGGTCATCCACGGCGCGGGCGCCCGCGTGCTTCTCGTCAACATGACGGCGGCGCCCCTGCCCGCGCGGATCGCCCGCACGCCCGATCCCGCCATGAGGCTCGATGCGAAGACCGCTCTCAAACGCTTCTTCGGCGCCGCCGGCCAGCTCTCGCTTCCCCTGGACGCGCAGCCGAACGACCGCCTCGTGGTGATCGGCGCGGACGCCGCCGTCGTCTCGCGCAGCGGGCGCGTGTGGCGCGGCCGCGACCTTGCGCTCGACGGCGCGGGCGAGGTCGTCCTCGATTACAAGCCCGGCCTCGTCGCCGCCTGGATCGAGCGCGGCGGCGTCGCGCCCTGGCCGCAGGCCGCGGCGCGCGCGCTGGAGCTTCCCAAACGCGTGACGCTCGACGGCGCGAGCGCGCGCTTTTCCATCAGGCAGAGGACGCCCGTCATGCTCAGCGCATCGAGCGGCGCGCCGGCGCTTCTGTCCTTCACGCAGAACGGCCGGCGCGAGACCTTCGCCTTCCCGGCGGGCGTCGAATTTCGCCACTATATGGCGGCGGGCGAGGCGACGCTCGATCTCTACGCGCCGCATGACGGCCCGCTCGGCGGCGCGCTCGACATGACAGCGCAACCGGTCATCGAGGCGCATGAGGGCGTGAACGATCCCATCGCCGTCGCCCCCGGCGCCAGCGCGCTCTTCTCCTTCGAGACGAAGCGCGCAGGCGAGATTGGCGTCGGCATACGCGCCGAGCCCGACCGCGTGAGCGCGCGTCTGATGGACGCCAGCGGCAAGACGCTCGGCGAGGGCGTCGGTCAGGTCGTGAAACTTGCGCCCGGCCGTTACTTCCTCGAAGCGCGCGCGCCGGCCGATACGAGCGCGACGACCATCCGCGCGGCCATCGTGGGGCTTTCGCCGCCGCCCGCCGCGCCGCCCGAGGAGGTCGTAGCCGAGCTTCTCGAAAAAGCCGGACTGAAGAAGAGCAAATGACGTCTGCCCCGACGGACCTTTTTTGATGAAAGCTTCTGCGATGAAAAAGACTCTGCTGCTGTGCCTCTTCGCGGCCCTTTCATTCGCCCCGCCCTCGCGCGCCGAAGCGCCGCCGGTCTTTGATCGCGTCCAGCGCGCCGATGGCGCGCGCATCGCGCCGGATCGCTTCCTGCGGGCCTATGATCCGATCACTATTTTCTTTCCCGGCGACGTCGGACCGAAAGCGGGCGGCCCCGAAGACGCGCCGGCGAAATATGCGACGATCACGCCGCAGCCGGCAGGCGACTGGCGCTGGATCGGCCCGCGCGCCTTGCAATTCCGCCCGGCCGAACCGTGGAAGCCCCTCGAGCGCGTGAGCGTCAAAAGCGCAACGGACGAGCGTCGGCTCGTGACGCTGCTGCCGACGCCCTCCTCCACCAATCCGGCGGCCGACGCCGACCCGGCGCAAGACCTCACGCAGATCGCGCTGACTTTCGCGCAACCTGTCGACGCGGCGGCGCTTGCACGTCTCGTCACGGTCGAACTGCGCCCGGCGCCCGGCGTCTCGTCGCAGGGCGGACAGATTCTCAGCCCTTCGGCTTACGACATTCGCCCGCTCGAACGCGGCGCGCGGGGCGACGAACAAACTTACGTTCTGCGCCTGCGCGACAGCATCGCCGACGGGCGCGTCGTCATTTTACGCCTGAAGCTTTCCGACGAACCGGGCCTCGACGACGAGACCTATGAATTGCGCATCCGCACCGCCCTGCCCTTCGCCGTGACGGAGGCGAGTTGCGGACGCGGTTGGGACGATACGCATCAGGGCGGCGTGCTGCGCTGCGCGGCCAATGGGTTCTCCCCGGCGCCCGAGAGCGGCGCGGAAGAAGGCGGCGACGCGGCGTCGACCTATGCCGCGACGAATAAGCGCCGCCTCTCCCTCGCCTTCAACGCGCGACCCGAGACGCTCGACATTCTGCGGGCGCGCGAAGCCTTGCGCATCACGCCGCCCGTCGACGACATGGCTGTCGAAAATGACGGCGATCGTCTCAGGATCGCCGGCAAATTCCTCTCCGACACGGTCTATGAAGTCCGTATCGCGCCCGGTTCGATCAAGGACGATCGCGGCCGTCCGCTCGCCGAGACATTCTCGCAGCGTTTCGCCTTCACGCGCGACATTCCCGCCTTGCAATGGGACGCGGGCTACGGCCTCGTCGAGCGTTACGGCGCGCAGCTTCTCCCGCTGCGCGGACGCGGCTACGACCGCGCCGACATTCGCATCCACGCCATCGACCCGCTCGCGCGCGATTTCTGGCCCTTCCCGCAGCAGGGCGTCGAAACCAGCGACGGCGAGGCGCCGCCCTTGCCGGGCAATGAACCCGCCCGCTGGAGCGAGAGCGGCAATATCGAGGCCGAAGCGATCAAGGCGCGCATCAAATTGCTGGGGTCGCCGGCCGTCTCGCGCCTCGTCGATCTGCCGATCAAACGCAATGGCGCCGACGCGAAATTCGGCGTGGATCTGAAAGAGGACTTCGCGCGCGTGAGTGGGCGCGACCAGCCGGGAACCTATCTCGTCGGCCTGCGCCCGGTCGATCAGGAGAAGCGCAAATGGCTGCGCGTGCAGGTTACGGATCTCTCTCTTTCCGCCATCGAAGAGCCGACGCGCGTGCGCTTCGCCTTGACCTCGCTTGCGACGGCGCAGCCTGTTGGCGGCGCGCAGATCCGCGTCGAGGGCGTGAAGGACGACAAATTCGTCACGCTCGCGACCGGAACGACGGATGAAAGCGGCTTCTTTTCGTGGTCGCCAATCAAGCGCGGCGACGGCGAATTGCGCCGCGTCGTCGTCAGCAAGGGCCTCGATACGCTCGTCATCGACCCGGACAGCGCGCCGTCCGAATATGCGCGGGAGCTCTGGTCGAAGCCGGAGGCCCCGTGGCTCTCCTGGGTTTCCGAGAGCGATACGCCGCGCGAAGAAAAGGCGCGCACGCTTTGCCACGTCTTCTCCGAGCGGCCGATCTACCGGCCTGAGGAGCCAGCCCATATCAAGGGCTTTGTGAGAAGCTACAGGGGCGGCGCGCTCAGTCTCACGAAAACCGGCGGCGCGCTCGTCGTCACAGGGCCGAACAATCAGGAATGGCGCATCCCCGTGAAGCTCGACGCGGCGGGCGGCTTCTATCACAAATTCGACGCACAGACGCCCGCGACCGGCGACTACTCGGTGAAATTCGAGCCCGACGCGCCGAAGGCGAAGAAAGCCGAAAAGACCGACGGCGCCGAACCGTCCGAGGGCGAAGGCGCTGAAGCCGCGCAGGATACGTCCTGCGGGCAATTCACCTTCAAGAAGGAAGCCTATCGCCTGCCGACCTTCGAGGTCGTGCTCAATGCGCCGCAGACGGTCGCGCTCGACGGGACCTTCGACGTCGATCTGCTCGCCCGCTACTTTGCAGGCGGGCTCGCGGCGGATCGTCCGGTGAAATGGCGCGCGGCGCAGTTTCCCCATGTCTTCACGCCGCCGAACCGCGAGGGCTTCCTCTTCTCGACCGACGCGCGCTTCTCCGGCGACGGCAAGTTCAAATCGACGGCCGTTCTCGAGCGCGACCAGCGCACCGACGCCGGCGGCGCCGCGCGCATGACCTTCGACGCCACGGTGGAGCCGACCGCCCAGCCGCGCCGCTATTCCATCGAGGCGACCGTGACCGGCGACGACGGGATCGAAGTGCGCAATGTGCAGAATGTCATCGCTCTGCCCCCCTTCGTGCTCGGCGTGAAGACGCCGCGCTATGTCGAGCGGCCCGGCGCCGTCACGCCCGAAATCATCGCCGTGGACGGCAAGGGCGAGACCATCGCCGGCCTCGACATGACGCTGCGCCTCATCAAGCGGAACTGGATTTCTACGCTTCAGGCGAGCGACTTCGCGCAGGGCGCCGCGAAATATGTCACGCAGACGCAGGACGAGACCATCTTCGAGCAGAAGATCACGAGCGCCAGAGAGGCGCAGAAGATCGCCCTCGAAGCCAAAAGCGCCGGCGTCTATCTCGTGCAGCTCGAAGCCTATGACCGTCTCAAGCGCCGCCAGCAGGTGAGCGTCGACTTTTTCGTCGGCGGCGATACGCCCGTCACTTTCGCCCGCCCGCCCGCGGCTTCCGCGACCATCACGACGGACAAGGAGAAATATGCGCCGGGCGAGACGGCGACGCTCGTCATTCAGTCGCCCTTCCAGAAGGCCCGCGCCCTTGCGATCGTCGAGCAGCCGAACGGCGTCTATGACTACAGCTTCGTCGACATCGCCAACGGTTTCGGCCGCTTTCCGCTGACCGTTAAGAAGGAGCAGCTTCCGAAGCTCGCCGTTCACTTCCTCATCATGCGCGGGCGGTTGGAAAACAGCGCCCCGCAGCCTTCGGCCAATTTCGATCAGGGCAAGCCCGTCACCATCGCCGCGACGAAATGGATCGAGGTGACGCCCGTCAAGAACATCGTCAACGTGAAACTGGAGCATCCCGCCAAGGCGCGCCCCGGCCAGGAGGTGGAAGTCACGCTGCGTCTCGCGGACGACATGGGCAAGCCGCTTGCGGGGGACGCGACATTCTGGCTCGTCGATCAGGCGGTGCTGTCGCTCGCGAAAGAGCGTCCGCTCGATCCGCTGCCCGATTTCATCGTGGCGCGCGAGACGAAAATGGCGGCGCGCGACACGCGCAACATGGCCTTCGGCGTCATCCCGCTCGAAGAGATCGCCGGCGGCGACGGCGAGCTTCAGGAATGGGGCGCGGAAAACAACATCTCCGTGCGCAAGAATTTCACGCCCGTGCCGATCTATCTGCCGAGCGTGAAAGTCGGCGCCGATGGCGTCGCCAAGATCAAATTCACGTTGCCCGACACGCTCACGGTCTTCAAGCTGCGCGCCAAGGCGGTGAGCGGGCCGGATCGCTTCGGCGCCGCGGGCGGGGAAATGCTCATCCGTCAGGAACTGGTGGCGCAGCCCGCCTTGCCGCGCTTCATCCGCCCCGGCGATGCCTTCGACATCGGCCTCGTCGCGCGCATCGTCGAGGGGCCGGGCGGCGCCGGCAAGGCGTCGATTGCGGCGCCTGCACTGAAACTCGCGGGCGAGGCCGCCCGCAAAATCGACTGGGCGCAGAACCGCCCCGTGCGCGTCGATCTGCGCGCCGAGGCGCCGACCGCGCTGGAGGAGAGTGCGAAACTCGGTTTCCGCATCGAGCGCGACGCCGATCACGCCCGCGACGCGGTGGAGATCGATCTTCCCGTCAAGCCCGACCGCGCGCCTGTGACGCGTTACGAGATCGTCGAGATCGCCCCCGGCGAGACGAAGACGCTTGCCGCCGTCGGCGCGCCGATGCGCGCGAAGACCTTCTCGCGCGATGTCGTCGTGGCGGCCGATCCCGCGATCGTGAAGCTCGTCGCGGGGCTCACCATGCTCGTCGATTACCCCTATGGCTGCACGGAGCAGCGGCTCGCGCTCTCGCGCGCCGCCCTTGCGCTGAAAGGCTTCTCGCCCATCCTCTCCGCCGCCGGGCTTCAGGATCGCGTTTCGTCGAGCGTGCGCAGCACCGCGCAGCAGATCGAGCAATCGATTGACGGCGACGGCCTCGTCGCCTTCTGGCCGCGCGCGCGGGGCAATGTCCTGCTCACCGCCTGGGCCTACGCCTTTCTCGCGCAGGCCGAGCGCGCCGGCGAACCGATCGACGCGACATTGCGCGACCGCCTCGCCAATATCCTGCGCCTGTCGCTGCGCTCGGATTACCCGCGCCTCCTCGGCGGCGAAGAGATGCGCGAGCGCGCGGCGGCGCTCGCCGCGCTCGCGGAAGGCGGCAAGCTCGACGAGTCCTACGTCGCCGAATTCTCGCGGCGCGCGGACTTTCTCCCCAATGAGAGCGTCGCCGAACTGGCGGCGGCGGCGGCGCGGCTGCCGGACATCGACCAGCGCATTCTCGCTTCGCTCATGGAGACGATGTGGGGCCGCGTGAAATTCGCGAACCGCAACGGCAAGCAGGTCTATGCGGGACAGGCGGGCGAAAGCGCCTCCGAGCTGATCCTGCCCTCTGAGACGCGCAACCTCGCCGAAATGCTGCGCGCGGCCGCGCGCGCCGCGCCCGCCGACCCGCGCGCGCCCGTGTTGCGTGACGCGCTGCTGCGGCTCGGCGACGGCGACGGCTGGGGCACGACGAACGCCAACGCCAGCGCGATCGAGGCGCTGGCCGAAGGATGGCGGCGCCCCCTGACGCCGATCGGCGTCGCCTTCGTGCAAGGCGGCGCGCCGATAACGGCGACGATCGACGCCAATAATCCGGTGGCGCGTCACGTCGTCGAGACCGACGCGCCGCTGACGCTCTCCAACACGTCCAACACGCCGCTCGTGGCGCTCGTCGAGACGCGCTACATGCCGGCGGAGCCCGGCGCGAGCGCCGAAGCCATAAGCGCCGGCTTCGTCGTCACGCGGCAGAGCTGGCGCGTGAAAAGCGGCGCGACGCCGGAGAAGCTCGACGCCGCCAGCGGCGCGATACACGTCACGCAGGGCGACGTGATCGAGGAGACGGCGGAAGTCGTGAATCCGGAAGATCGAACCTATGTGGCGATCAGCGTGCCGCTCGCGGCGGGATACGAGCCCTTGAATCCCAATATCGCCACGGCGCCCGCCGAAGCGCAGCCGTCGAGCGCGCCGACGCTGGCGCCCACATGGGTCTCCTATGGCGACGACCGCGTGCTCTTCGCCTACGACTCGCTGCCCAAGGGCAATTACCGCTTCGCCTTCCGCCTCAAGGCGCAAACGGCGGGCGCCTATACGCAACCGCCGGCGACAGTCGAGACGATGTACAAGAAGGGCCTTCTCGGCGCGAGCGCGGGCGCCCGCGTCGAGATCGCCAAGGCCCCATGAGAGGGACGTCATGAGACGCCGCGCCCTTTTCGCCTGCGCCGCCCTTGCGACGCTTTGCGGCGCAGCTCTTCTGGCGAAAGACGCGGCGGGGCGCGCCTCGCTCGACGCGCCGCCAGCAACGCCGATCGTCCATGACCGCAACGGCGTCTTTCTGACGCAGATCGGTCATGTGACGCGCGACGCGAACGGGGCGAAGCGGATCGACTATGGCTATTGGCCGCTCGAACAGATTCCGCAGCGCATGGCGCGCGCGACGCTCATTCTCGAAGACCGGCGCTTTCATGCGCATCCGGGCGTCGATCCGCGCGCGGTGCTGCGGGCGCTGTGGAACAATCTCGCGCGTCGCAAACGCATGGAAGGCGCCTCCACCATCGCGATGCAGGTCGCCCACATGCAGGCCCCTCGGCCGCGCACGCTGTTCAACAAACTGCGGGAAGCGGCGACCGGCCTCGCCCTGGTCGCCCGGAACGGACGCGACGCCACGCTTGCCCATTATCTGCGCCTCGCGCCCTATGGTCTCGGCAGCCATGGCGTCGCCCATGCGGCTCGCTTCTATTTCGACAAGCCGGTCGACGATCTCTCCTGGGCGCAGGCGGCGCTGCTCGCGGCCATTCCGCAATCTCCGGGGCGCATGAACATCACGCGCGAAAGCGGTCTGCGGCTCGCCGTGGCGCGCGCGGGTCACGCGATCGACCTCCTCGAAAAGGATGGGGCTCTCGACGCCACGCAAGCCGCGCTGGCGCGCCGCGAGCTTTCAGCCATGCTGCCCTATGAGCCGAGGCGGCGTCCCGAGTCGCTGCATCTCGCGTTGCGTTACGAACGTCTGGCGCGCGAGGGCCGCGTGCGGCCGGCGTCTCCCTACGATCCCCGCATTCGCGCGACGATCGACCTCGCGGTCGAAAGCGAAACCACGCAACTCGCGCGGCGCTATCTCTCGATCTTTCGCAACGCGGGCGCGCGGCAGGTTGCGGTGATGGTCGCCGATCGCGGCTCCAACGCCGTCGTCGCGGACGTCGGCTCCGCCGATTATCTCGACCCCCGCGCCGGCGCCTTCGACTTCACGCGCGTGATGCGCTCGCCGGGCTCGACGCTCAAGCCGTTCGTTTATGCGCTCGCCTTGGAGCGCGGCGCGCTCGCTCCTACCGATCTTCTTCAGGATATTCCGGAGGGCGCGTCCGGCGTCGCCAATGCGGACGGGCTCTATCTCGGCCCGATGACGCCGCGCCAGGCGCTCGCCAATTCGCGCAATGTGCCGGCGACGAATCTCCTGCGCCGGACGGGGCTCCTCGCCAACTTCGATTTTCTGCACGAACTCGGCCTGCACAATCTCGATGCGCCGGCCGAGAGCTTCGGCGTCTCCATGGCGATCGGCGCCCTGCCGACGCGGCTCGAAGATCTGATGCGCGCCTATGCGGCGCTCGCGGACGATGGCGTGATGCGCGAACTTTCCTTCGCCGCCGATGAGCGGAAGCCGGCGCCGCGTCGCGTGATGTCGATCGACACGGCGCGGCTCGTCACGTCCTTTCTCTCCGACCCACAGGCGCGTCTGCCTTCGTTCCCGCGTTACGGGCCGTTGGAATATCCCTTCGCCGTCGCGGTGAAGACCGGCAGCTCGCAGAGCTACCGCGACGCCTGGACGCTGGCTTTCTCGCACAAATACATCGTCGGCGTCTGGATCGGACGCGCCGACGCCAATGGCATGCACGGTCTCACGGGCGCCGGTTCCGCCGCACGCCTCGCCCATGCGGTGATGACGCGCCTGCATGGCGCAAAGCCCGGCGAAATCGCGCCCGAAGGCTTCCCACCGCCGCCGGGGCGCATCGCCGTCGATCTCTGCCGCGCCGACGCCGGAGCGGCGTGCCCGCTGGCCTTGCGCGAATGGGTGAAGCCCGACGAGATCGCCGCCGCTCCCTCCGCGCCGGCGCCGACGCCTTTCGAGCAGCAGCCGACCGCGGAGGCGGAGGCGCTCGTCATCGCCACGCCCGAACACAATATGCATGTGTGGCGCAATCCGGAGCAGCCGGCGGCGCTCAACAGGCTGGCGCTGAAACTCGCCAATGGCGCGCCCGCCTCCCAAATCGTCTGGATCGTCGACGGCGCGCCCATCGCGCTCGCGCAGGCGGATGAAACGGTCTTCTGGCCCATGACGCCGGGCGCGCATCGCATTCAAGCAAGACTGGCGCTGGCGCCTGTCGCTTCGAGGCCGATACGCGTGACGATAGAATAAGGATGGATAATTCGCGCAGAGGCTGCAACCGCAAGAGGCGGCCCCTCGGTATTCTCTTAGGGGATCAACTTACGCCTATCAGATGATAGGCATATGGCCAAAAAGGCGCCTATCCGCGGCGACGCCCGCCCGCTAAACGGTCTTTTCGGAACTCGCGCAGGAGTTCCTTGAAATCACCAGTAACGAGTCCTTGCCGCCCGACTGACGGGAAAAGTTTCGCATGGGCTTGAAGCGTTGAAGGCGGGTGGAGTGGAGCGTGGTTAGACACGACTGGACTCGGATCGACCGCGAATGGCGCAGCTCCAAGCGCGCTGTTCTGGCTTATTACGTTGGAGGCTGGCGCGAGGGCGAGTCGCCATTGGAGGCCCTCGCCCGGGCTCTGGGCGTCGCGTCCGAAGAGCTGCCGCTGGACTCGAGCAATCCGATGATCGAGCGCGACGAACTCGACCATCTATCAACCTGCCTCGGCGCAGGATGGGTCGAACTCGGCGGCCTCAACATCGAGGAGAGCGTCGCCCTGGCGGTTTCTCTGCTGAATGAGAAGCTTGCCTATGTGCCGCAGGAAGTTCGCGCCTTCTTCGACGCCCCGCACGAACTCGAACCCTCGCTTATCCGCCGTCGCCCCGAAAGGCAAGCCGTTCTCCGGCGCTTCAATTAGGAGACGCTCCCGTCAGCCGAGCCGCGGCGCGAAATAAGATTCGAGTATCTTCAGATAGACCGCCGCCAGCGCGTCGATATCCGAAACGCGGGCGTTTTCGTCGATGGCGTGGATGGTCTCATTCGTAAGGCCAAACTCCACCACCGGACATTCGCGCGTGATGAATCGGGCGTCGGACGTGCCGCCGCTCGTCGACAGTTCCGGCTCCAGCCCGGTCACGTCCCGAACCGCACGGGAGACGAGTCCGGTGAATTCGCCCGGTTGGGTGATGAAGGAGACGGCGTTGCTCGGCAGAAACTCGATCTCGACGCTCGCGGCGCCCGCCGCCTGTTTCACGATGCCGTCGATGCGTTCCCGCAGGGTCTCGAGCGTCCAGGCGTCGTTGAAACGCACATTGAACTGCGCGCGCGCCTCGGCCGGAATGACATTCACGGCCGGATTGCCGACGTCGATCGAGGACACTTCCAGATTGGTCCGATCGAAATGCGCCGTTCCGCGATCAAACTCATGCGTCGACAACGCCGCGACGATCCGCGCGATCGCCGGCACGGGATTGTCGGCGCGATGCGGATAGGCGACATGGCCTTGTTTGCCGGTGACGCGGATCTTGCCGTTGAGAGAGCCTCGGCGGCCGATCTTGATCGTGTCGCCCAGCGCCGAGACATTCGTCGGCTCGCCGACGATGGCGTGATCGAATTTTTCGCCGCGCGCCCGCGCCCAGTCGAGCATCTTCACGGTGCCGTTGATGGACGGGCCTTCCTCGTCGCCGGTGATGAGGAAGGACAGCGCGCCCTTCGGCGGCCCGTGACGTTGGATGAAATCGAGCGTCGCGGCCAGGAAGGCGCCGATCGCCCCTTTCATGTCGCTTGCGCCGCGGCCGATGATCTTGTCGTCGACAATGTCGGCGGCGAAAGGATCGTGGCTCCAGCGCGAGAGGTCGCCCGTCGGCACGACGTCGGTATGGCCCGCGAAAACCAGATGCGGCGCCCCTGAGCCGATCGTGGCGAAGAGATTATCCACATCCGGCGTGCCGGGCTCGGTAAACAACAGCCGGTGCGTCTCGAAGCCGACGCTTTTCAACGCCTGCTCCACCACATCGAGCGCGCCCGCGTCCTGAGGCGTGACCGAGGGACGGCGGATGAGATCGCGAGTAAGCGAAACGGCGCGAGACACGGACATGTGCAGAAAGCCCTCTGCTCAGGAGTTGGCGTTGTTCTTGAGCCCGAGTTCGTAAATCGTCCAGACGATCACGGCGACGAGCACAGCGTCGGCACCCCAGACCCAGAAGCGCGGCATCACCTCCGCCACGCGCGGCTGCAACCAATGCGTCGCCCCGGCGACGAGAGCGACGAAGGGCGCGAGGCCGGCGAGCGCGACGGGCGCGGCGCGGCCCATATCGCGAAACCGCTTGGCCGAGAGGTTCACATAGCTCACGGCGACGAGCAGGATCACGAAGGAATAGAGGATCACGAAGGCGTAGGCCACGGCCGTCATGGGCACGAAGAACGGGTCTTTTGCGAGGTCGTGGTCCGTATAGGGCGCGAGCGCGAGCCAGATGAGGAAGAAGGGCGCGATGACCGCCGCGAGCGCACCCGCGCCCCTGAGCCAGGTCGCGCGGTCGATGCGGCCCTGCTCGGTGCGGTAGAGAAAGCGGATGCGCTCGCCGTCGATCGCCATCAGTCCCTCAGCAGCTCGTTGATGCCCGTCTTGGAGCGCGTCTGCGCGTCGACGGTCTTCACGATGACCGCGCAATAGAGCGACGGCCCCGGCGCCCCGTCTGGGAGCGGCTTGCCGGGAAGGCTCCCCGAAACCACGACGGAATAGGGCGGCACATAGCCGACATGGATCTTGCCGGTGGCGCGGTCGACGATCTTGGTCGAGGCGCCGATGAAGACGCCCATGGAGAGGACCGAACCCTTGCCGATGACGACGCCCTCGACGACTTCCGAGCGGGCCCCGATGAAGCAGTCGTCCTCGATGATGGTGGGATTGGCCTGCAACGGCTCCAGCACGCCGCCGATGCCGACGCCGCCCGAGAGATGCACATTCTTGCCGATCTGGGCGCAGGAGCCGACCGTCACCCAGGTGTCGACCATGGTTCCGACGTCGACATAGGCGCCGAGATTGACGAAGGAGGGCATGAGAATCGCACCCGGCGCCACAAAGGCCGAGTGGCGCACGATGGCCCCCGGCACCGAGCGGAAGCCCGCCGCGGCATGTTCGGAAGCGCCCCATCCGATGAATTTCGAGGGTACCTTGTCCCACCAGGTGGCGCCGCCCGGCCCGCCGGGAATGACGGACATGTCATTCAGGCGGAAGGACAGCAACACGGCCTTTTTCAGCCACTGGTTCACCTTCCAGGACTCCGGCCCCTCCGCGCCCTCGATCTTCTCGGCGACCCTGAGCTTGCCCGAGTCGAGCAGCCGCAGCGCGCTGTCGACGGCGCGGCGGATGTCGCCCTGGGTCTCGGCATTGATGTTCGCCCGGTCTTCGAAGGCGGCGGTGATGAGGGTCTCGAGTCCCGTGTGCGGCATGAATGTCCCATTGAGAAGCGAAAAGCTGCGCCGGTTGTAGGGATACGGCGGGGGGAGTCAACCGTGCCGGCGTCCGGGCCGCAGGCTCACTTCGTCAGCTCCTCCAGGAACCCCACCAGATCATCCGTTACAAAATCAATATGCGGCTCGTCGCCGGTCGCGATTTCCCAGGCTTCCCGTTCGACCGTCCCCCCAGCCTCCGGCAGGACCAGCACGGTCGTCATCCCGCGCGCATGGGGAACGACGAGATTTCGGGGAATATCCTCGAAAAGGACGGCGCGTTTCGGGTCGACCTTCAGCCGGGAAAAGAATCTCTCATAGGCGCCTTCCTCGGGCTTGGCGATGAAGTCGGCGGCTATGATGTCGAAGACGTCTTCGAAGAGATGGTCGATCCCCAGTTGCTTCGCCGTTTCGATCGCATGGTGGCGCGAGCCATTGGTGAGAATGAGCTTGCGGCCCGGCAGCGCGGCGATCGCCTCGGCGAGCGAGTGGTTGTGCGCCAGCGAGGAGCGGTCGATGTCATGCACGAACCGCAGAAAAACCTCCGCGTCGACCGCGTGCTCGATCATGAGCCCCCGCAGAGTCGTGCCGTAGCGTTGGTAATAGTGCTTTTGCAGCGCGCGCAGCGAAATGGCGTCGAGCCCGAAAAGCCGCATCATGAAGAGGGTGATGCGCGCGTCGATCTTGGGCCAGAGGTCGGCCGTTTGCGGATAAAGCGTATTGTCGAGATCGAACACCCATGTGTCGATGTGGGAGAAGCGATCCTTGAGGGAGCCGTCCCCACCTTCGCCGTGAGGTCTGTCGATTGGGAGTTTGATCACGAAAGCCGCCTCTTCTCACGACGCTGGAAGCGATCGGCGCCCCCTCCCCCGCTTTGCGGGAGAGGGACAGGGAGGGGCACTCACCGTGTGATGAGCGTGCCGGCGCCGTGGTCCGTCAGCAACTCCACGAGCACCGCGTGAGGGAGCTTGCCGTCGAGGATGACGACGCCCTCGACGCCGCGCTCGATCGCATACATGCAGGTCTCGACCTTGGGAATCATGCCGCCGGTGATGGTGCCGTCGGCGATGAGGCCCGGAATGTCGGCGACTTTCAGCTCCTGGATGAGCTTCTTGTTCTTGTCGAGCACGCCCGGCACATCGGTCAGAAACAGCAGGCGCTTGGCCCCGAGCGCGCCGGCGATGGCGCCGGCGAAAGTGTCGGCGTTGACGTTGAAGCTCGCCCCGCCCGGCCCCTGCGCCACCGGCGCCAGCACCGGGATCAGCTCGCGGCCGAGCACCTGGTCGAGCACCGTCGTATCGACCTTGTCGGGTTCGCCCACATAGCCGAGATCGACGCCATCCGAGCGTTCGAGTTTTTTGGCCGTCACCATGCGGCCATCCTTGCCGGTCAGGCCGATGGCGCGGCCGCCCTCGGCATTGATATAGCCGACGATCTGCTTGTTGATGGCGCCGGCGAGCACCATCTCGACGATGCCCATGGTCTCGCCGTCGGTGATGCGTAGGCCGTCGGCGAAACGCGACTCGACGCCGAGGCGCTTCAGCATCGCGCCGATCTGCGGCCCGCCGCCATGCACCACGACCGGATTGACGCCCGATTGCTCCAGCAGCACCATGTCGCGTGAGAAGTCGCGCGCCACCTGATCGTCGCCCATGGCGTGGCCGCCATATTTCACCACCACTATGGCGTCGTCGTAACGCTGCATATGGGGCAGCGCCTGCATCAGAATGCGGGCCTGTTCGAGCGCGCTGTCGGCGGGGGGGGTGGTCATTTAGGCGTCCTGACGGTTGACGATGCGCGAAAGGGGGCGAAGCGACCTAGCCCCTTCGTTCCTTCATGTTCAAGCCCCCCGCTCGGCGAGAAGCTTCGCGACGGCGCCCCGCAGCGTTTCTATCCCCTCCCCCGTGTGTGAGGAAGTGAAGATGATCTCGGGAAAGGCGGCCGGGCGTTTCGAGAGGGCTTCGGCCGTCGCCGCCATGACCTCCGCGCGTGCGGCCGGCTTGAGTTCGTCGTGCTTGGTGAGGATCACCTGGTAGGACACGGCGGACTGATCGAGAAGGTCCAGCATTTCCGCGTCTACCGGCTTCACCCCGCGCCGGCCGTCGATGAGCACGAAGACGCGGGCGAGCGACGCGCGGCCGCGCAGATAGTCGCGCATCAGCACGCCCCAGCTCGCGACCTTCTCCTTGCCCACCGCCGCATAGCCATAGCCGGGCATGTCGACGAGCCGCAAACGCTCGGCCCCCGGCGAGCCGCCCAGCGCGAAGAAATTGAGCTGCTGCGTGCGCCCCGGCGTATGGGAGACGCGCGCGAGCGTCTTGCGGTTGGTCAGCGCGTTGAGGAGCGAGGATTTGCCTACGTTGGAGCGGCCGGCAAAGGCGATCTCCGGCGGGCCGAGAGGGGGCAGATCGCTCGCCTTGACGCTTGCGAAGATGAATTCGCAGGGGCCGGCGAAGAGGATGCGGCCGTCTTCGAGAAAGTCGGGCTCTTCGGTCATGTCGCTTCAAAAGAGTTGCGGCCGGGAGGTCGTCCCGGCCGCTCGAACCTTAGGCCATGCCGAAGGTCTTGCGGAGATTGTCCCACAATTCGAACTTCACGCCGGCGCGCTTCATGATGACGCCCTGCTGGATGATGGAGAGCAGATTGTTCCACGACCAGTAGATGATGAGGCCCGAGGCGAAGCCGCCCATGGTGAAGGTGAACATCACCGGCATCCAGGCGAACATGGTCTTCTGGATTTCGTCCGTCGGCTCCGGATTCATCTTCATCTGCAGCCACATCGTGACGCCCATCACCAGCGGCCAGACGCCGAGGGCGAGATAGGGTCCAAAGATCGCGACATGGGTCGGATCGAAGGGCAGCAGACCGAAGAGGTTGAAGATATTCGTCGGATCGGGCGCGGAGAGATCCCTGATCCAGCCGAAGAAGGGCGCGTGGCGCATCTCGATCGTGACCACGAGCACCTTGTAGAGCGAGAAGAACACCGGGATCTGCAACAGCACAGGCAGGCAGCCGCTCGCGGGATTGACCTTCTCCCGCTTGTAGAGCTCCATCTGCTCCATGTTGAACTTGTGCTTGTCGTCGCCGTATTTCTCTTTCAGCTCTTTGATCTTGGGCTGAATCTCCTTCATCTTGGCGATCGACTTGTAGCTCTTGTTGGCGAGCGGCAGGAAGGCGAGCTTCACGATGACCGTCACCGCCAGAATGGCGAGGCCGAAATTGCCGAGCACGCGATAGAGGAAGTCGATCAGGCGGAACATCGGCCGCGTGATGAAATAGAACCAGCCCCAGTCGATGAGCAGATCGAAGCGCTTCAGGCCCGGATTGGCCTTGTAGGCGTCGAGCGTATCGACTTCCTTGGCGCCGGCGAAGACGTAAGTCGTGGTCTCGGCCGTCGCGCCGGGCTCGACCGTCTTCGGCTCGGTGACGGTTGCGGCCTGATAGGTCTTGGTCGCGCCGCCCATGGCAACATAGCGGGCCTCGACCGGCGTATTCTGGTCGGGAGCGACCACGGCGCCCCAATATTTGTCGGTCAGACCGACCCAGCCGCCGACTCCCTTGAAGGTCTTGGTGGCCTCGGGCTCCTTCTCGATCTTGTCGTAGTTGAGTTCCTCGGCCTTGTCGCCGATCACGCCCGTAAAGCCCTCGTGCAGGATGGCGTATCCGGACGACGGCGGGCGGCCGATGCGATTGACGCGCGAATAGTTGTAGAGCGCGACGGGCTTTCCGGACTTGTTCTCGACGCTGTCCTTGACGGTGAAGAGATATTCGTCGTCGACCGCAACGACGCGCTTGAAGACGAGGCCATGGCCATTGTCCCAGGTCAGCGTCACCGGCTTGCCGGGGGCGAGCTTGTCGGAATCGGCCGTCCACAATGTTTCGGTCGTCGGCAGAGCGGGAGCGTTCTCCGTCTCGCCCGTCACGAAGCCCATTTCGGCGAAATAGGCGTTGGGCCCATATTCGGGCGAAAGCAGCGTGATGATCGGACTCGTGGGATCGACGGTCTGCCGATACTGCTTCAGAGACACGTCGTCGATGCGGGCGCCCTTCAGCGCGATCGAGCCGGCGATGGAGCGCGTGTCGATCGTAACGCGCGGGCTCAGCGCCAGAGCTTCCTCGCGCGTTCGGGCAAGGGGGCTCGCCGGCGCGGCTGCGCCAGCCTGCTCGGGCGCGCCGAGCTTGGGCGCCTTGGCCAGCTTCATCTGCTGGGTCTGCGCCTGCTTCTGCCGCTCGAACTCGGGGAAGGCGTAGAAATAATCCCACAGCCCGATGAAGACCAACGAGAGCGCTGCGGCCATGAGCATGTTCTTGGTGTTTTCGTTCATGACGCCGCAGGCCTGTCTTTCTGTTTCCGCCGTTGATTCGCGGCGTGGCGCTCGTCGAGCCGCGCGAAACCTTCGGCCATTTGTGTGACGATGTCAGCAAAGGGCGCGTCGAGCGCTCCCCGCCGGGCGACAAACACGTAATCGCGGTCGGGCCGCGCGCCAAGGCCCCCGCTGATGCGGAGCGCCTCCTTGAGACGGCGGCGGATGCGATTTCTCCCGACGGCTCCCGCGACTTTTCTGGTCACTGTGAAACCGAAGCGAGCCTCCGCCGCTGATCCGACCACTTCCTCCGTCGCGTCGCGACCCGCCATCTGGAGGGTGAAGAGACGCGCCGAAAAGCGCGCGCCGGTCTTCGACGCACGCACGAAATCTTTACGCCGGCGCAGACGCGCCAGCTTCTTGTGCAGGGTCAGCGGTTTGGCGGGGGCGTCCGTCGTCATCTGGCCGTCCGCCTTTTTCGTCATTCCGCCGAGCCGGCTCAGGCCGAGAGGCGCTTGCGGCCGCGCGCGCGACGCGCCGCGATCACGGCCCGGCCGCCGACAGTGGCCATGCGCGCGCGGAAGCCATGACGGCGCTTGCGCACGATTTTGCTGGGTTGATAGGTTCTTTTCACGAAACTTCTCCGCTGGCGATCCTTAAGGCCTTTCGGCCTCGGCCCGTCTTCCTTCCCCCGTCGAAACCTCTCGCAAAAACGCGCGCGAGGCGCCGGGCGGGCAAAACAGATGGACGCCGCCCCTCTCGGAGCGGCGCCGCGCGTGGCATATAGGAGAAACGCTCAGCGCAAGTCAATGACGCGGCCCGGCCTTTTCCGCCAATCTGCGGACAGTCGCGGACAATCCGGGGACGACCGCGCCAGGCTCGCGAACCGCCCTCACGGCGCAACGAGCGCTCCGTTGACTTTATAGCCGACCGGTCTAATAATTACCGCATGTCCATCTGCAACGCCTCCGATGACGCAAGAAAGCGCCTGCTCGACAAGGGCGTCGCGATGATGCTGGCCGGCGGCTACCACGGGACCGGCCTCGCCGACATCCTGAAAGCGGCGAATGTGCCGAAGGGCTCCTTCTATTATTACTTCGCCAGCAAGGAGGAGTTCGGCGCACAGGCGATCGAGCATTATCTGGCGCCTTTTCTCCGCCGGCTGAACGAGAGGCTGGCGGATCCGAGCCTCAATGGCCTCCAGGCGCTTGTCGCTTATTTTCGCGACCTCGCGCAGGAACTCGAGGCCAACGATTTTTCGGGCGGATGCCTGCTCGGCAATCTCATGGGCGAAATCGGCGATTCGAGTCCGGCCGCCCGCGCGGCCCTGAAGAAGGCTGTCGACCGCTATCGCGATCTCATGGCCCAGGGCCTTGCCCGAGCGCAGGCCGAGGGCGCCGTGCGCCGCGACCGCGACGCCCGCGCCATGGCCGACCTGCTCTTCGACGGCTGGCAGGGCGCCCTGCTGCGCATGAAGATCGAACGCTCCGCCGAACCGCTCAAGTCTTTCGTCGAATCGACCCTGCTCGGCGCCTGCCGCCTGGATCCGCCGCCTTCACGCCGTCCCGAAGGCGCCGGCGCCCCCCTGCCCTAATTCTTCAGGAGATCGACCAATCGGACATGGGCCGACATTGTCACGCCGTCAAACTAGCCGACCGGTCTATTAATAATCACAGGAGGAGACCATGAAGAATACCACCGCCCTGCTCCTTGGCCTGGCGCGCCTGGCCGCCGCGCCGGGTACGCCCGCCCGAGCGGAACTGCTCGCCGCGCTCAATTATGAGAGCAAGCCGGGGATCGCGCCCCGGCGAGAGGGAATCGCCATCATCGACATCGACCCCGCGTCGCCCCGCTTCAACCAGATCGTGAAGGACGCCCCGCTGCCGCCGGATTTTGTCGCCCATCACATCTATTTCAACCACGACAAGACAAAGGCTTATGTCACCTCGCTCGGGCGCGGCGCCATCGCGGTCTTCGATGTCGCCCGCCTCCCGGAAAACCCCGAGATCGTCGCTGTTCCTGACTGCAAGGTGGGAGAAGACATGGTCTTCACGGCGAACGGGCGGCGCTGGTTTTTGAGCTGCATGGGCTCGAGCAATGTGATCATGGGCGACGCGGCGACCAATCGGACGCTCGCCGTCATCGCCGCCCCGGAGCCAAAGCCGGGCGAGCCGGCCCGGCCCTTCATCAAGAACCCGCACGGGCTGACGCTCAACGACAACCTCGACCTTCTGGTCGTCACCAGCACGGTCGATCCGGCGGACATGACGCGGGCGGGCGAGACCATCACTCTCGTCGAGGCTTCGACGGGAAAGCTTCTGGCGACGCAAAAAGTTTCGAACAAGCCCTCGCCCTCCGGCGAGGCGCCGGTCGAGACGGCCTTCGTTCCCAAGCGGACGCCGCAGACGGCCTATGTCACCAATATGGGCGGCGGGACGCTCTGGACCGGCGTCTGGCGGGAGACGGAGAAAAGGCTCGACCTCGACCGCGCCTTCGATTTCTCGACCATCGGACAAGCCATGCCGCTCGAGATGGAATTCAGCGCGGCGGGCGACCGGCTTTACGTCACCACCGCCAAGCCCGGCGCGCTCAATGTCTTCGACATTGCGGACACGGCAAAGCCGAGGCTCATCGCAAGCGTTCCGGCCGCCGAAGGCGCACATCACCTCGTCTTCTCGCCCGACGGCCGCTATGCCTTCGTGCAGAACAGCCTGCTCAATCTGCCCGGACTGAACGACGGCTCCGTGACGGTCGTCGATCTGACGGCGATGAAGCCCGCGGGCGCCGTCGACGTTCTCAAAAAGGCAGGCTTCAATCCCAACTGCATCGTCCTTCTGCCCGGCCAGGGCGGCGACGAAGATTAAAAAATATGCTCCGGCAGCGACTTACGCGCCGGGGCTCCGCAGTTCCCCGAATTGAAAATTTTTGGCTTTGCGCCCGCGAGTCGCGAGGGCGTATAGATGGATCGTGGCGGCTGATTCGCGATACCGCGAGCCCCAGTCGCCCGCCCAACCTGAGTTGCGTCTCGCGCGTTACTCGCCTGCGCCCGGATTAAGACTTTGGGCGCCAGAGCGGGCGCAAGTGAAGGTTTATTAACCAATTCCGCTTACCGTCGGAAACTAGACGGGACGAGCTGCAAGCCAGGGGGCTGGCCTGCGGCCGATGCGCGCCCGATGCGGCGCCGTGTCGTTGATTAATGGAGCTCGGTGGGGACCCAACATGCGCGTTTTATTGATCGAAGACGACAGCGCGACGGCTCAGAGCATCGAGCTCATGCTCAAATCCGAGAATTTCAACGTCTATACGACGGATCTCGGCGAAGAAGGCATCGACCTCGGCAAGCTCTATGACTACGACATCATCCTTCTGGACCTGAACCTGCCCGACATGTCGGGCTACGAGGTTCTGCGCTCGCTGCGCGTCGCGAAGGTAAAGACGCCCATTCTCATTCTTTCCGGTCTGGCAGGAATTGAAGACAAGGTGAAAGGCCTCGGATTCGGGGCCGACGACTATCTCACCAAGCCCTTCCACAAGGACGAGCTCGTCGCCCGCATCCATGCGATCGTCCGCCGGTCCAAGGGTCATGCGCAGTCGGTCATCGCCACAGGCGACCTCATCGTCAATCTCGACCAGAAAACCGTCGAAGTCAGCGGCGTGCGCGTGCATCTGACCGGCAAGGAATATCAGATGCTCGAGCTGCTCTCGCTGCGCAAGGGCACGACGCTCACCAAAGAGATGTTCCTCAATCACCTCTATGGCGGCATGGACGAGCCGGAACTCAAGATCATCGACGTTTTCATCTGCAAGCTCCGCAAGAAGCTCGCCAACGCCAGCGACGGCCGCAATTACATCGAGACGGTGTGGGGCCGCGGCTATGTTCTGCGTGAGCCCAACGAAGCCGACGAGCGTATCACCGCTTGATAGGCTGAACAAAAAAGCAGGGGCCATGTTCGCATATCGTGCGAACATGGCCCCTTTGGCTTTTACACTTGGGGCGCGAAGGCGCTCCCTGCCTCAGACCAGGCCAATTTCCTCGAATTTCGCCTTCAAGAGGTTCTGGTCGAACGGCTTCAGCATATATTCGTCCGCGCCCGCGCGCATCGCGCGCGCAATATGTCCCGCATCATTCTCCGACGTACAGAAAACGACCTTTGGCGCGGCGCCGCCCGGCATCTGGCGCAGCGCGATCAGGAATTCGACGCCGCCCATTTCCGGCATATTCCAATCGAGCAAGATGCCATCGGGCATGCGCTTCTCGCATGCGACAAGCGCGCTCCTCGCGTCTGCGGCTTCACTCGTGCGCATATGAAGCCCCTCGAGGATTCGGCGCGCGACCTTGCGAATGACGGATGAATCGTCGACCACAAGAACTTCTTTCATTTGCTCTCCCGTTTTGGGGACGCGGGCCCTCACGGAGGCGCGCCGCAATCGCTGCAAAATGAAATCAGGGCTGACGCCGACGGCCAAAAAAACGCGCCCAAGCGACCCCGTCCGCCGCGTTTCGCGGCGACGCGGCGCAGTATGGGCGCGTCCGGTTAAAGAAGCGGAAGCGTCTTGACCTAGGCAACCGCGCTTTGCGGCGCCGCGCTGGGCATTCCGTCGGACGCCATGGCCGGACGGGCTTCGATGCTGACCAGCTCCGAGTCGGTCGAGACGGCGAGTTCGAGACCGCACGCCTTGGCGACGAGACCTGTGTAATAGGGCTGGATGGCGCGGGCGTCGACGGCGCTGTCTTCCGCCTCGCCGGCGAGCAGCGCCGGGATATGCGCCGCGACCCGCGCATTGACGCCGCGCGCCTCGACCTTGAAGGAAGTGGCGTCGTCGCTTCCCAGACAGGAGACGGAAATCACGCCGCCGCGCGGGATCGCGCCGTCGGCCAGCAGGCAGAGATTGAGAAGCAGCTTCACCTTGTTTTTGGACATCAGGACGCGCGGAACGCTCCAATTGAGCTGCGTGCGCTCATCGGCGAGAAGCTGGCGGGTGACGGTCTCCGCGTCGCCGGTGTCGATGGAGGCCCCCTTCGAGCCGGCCGCGCCGAAGGCGAGGCGGCAGAACTGGAGGCGCGCCGAAGCTTCATTCGCCGAGGATTTGATGAGCGCCAGCGCATGGCCGCGCATCTCGGCGTCCTTTTCCTCTTCCAGCACCTCGAGCCCGTTGACGATCGCGCCGACGGGTGAAATCACGTCGTGGCAGACCCGCGACGACAGCAAGGCGGCGAGATCGAGAGCGTCGAGCGAGAAGTTGGTCATTGGGCAATCCCGATGGCGCGAGGCGCCGCTTGCTGATGAAGAGGCCCGTCCGAATCTTTTGCTGTAGAACGCGAACAGGCACGCATGCGACGAATCAGTGCATTTCGTCTGGCGCAAGGGTAGCCGCGGCCGCACGGATTGCAAATTGCGCGCCCTTTGTTCGTAAACGAAGCCTGAAAGGGCGCGCATGATCGACTGTTACGCGGCGCCGTCGGAGCGCCAGGAACTCGCGCGCCGCTTCGGCGATCTCGTCGCCCAAGCGGGCGCGCTCGCGATGGACGTGCTGGCGCGCCCTCGGATCGCGTCGCGGCTCAAGAACGACAGTTCGCCCGTCACCGAGGCCGACCAGCGCGTCGAGGATCATCTGCTCGCCGCCCTGGCGCGCGATATGCCCCGCCTGCCCGTGGTTGCAGAGGAGCAGGCCGCTCGTGGCGAAACGACGGCGCACGGCAGGGTCTTTCTGCTCATCGACCCGATCGACGGCACGCGCGAATTTCTCGCCCGCAGCCCGGAGTTCACGATCAACGTCGCGCTGATCGCCGATGGCGCGCCGATCGTGGGGGCGATCGCGGCGCCGGCGCAGGGCCGCGTCTGGTTCGCCGGTGTGGACGGCTTCGTGGCCGAGGCGCCCCCGGGTGGTCGCCTGCCCGCGCCGCAGGATTGGCGGTCGCTGCGCACCCGCAAGGCGCCCGCCGGCGGTTTGGCTGCACTCGTCTCCAAATCGCACCTCGACCCTGAGACGCTCGCCTTCGTCGCGCGCTTGCCGGTGGCGGCGCGTCTTTCGGTCGGATCGTCGCTCAAATTCTGCGCTATCGCGGAAGGCGTCGCCGATGTTTACCCGCGCTTCGGCCCCACCATGGAATGGGACACGGCCGCAGGGGACGCCATTCTGCGCGCGGCCGGCGGCGTGACGCTCGCCGCGTCGGGCGTGCCGCTTCTCTACGACAAGTCGGCGGCGAATTATCGCAACGGCCCCTTTGTCGCCTGGGGCGATCCCGCCGCGGCAAGCCTTTATTAACGACGGCGCGCGACTCTCGCCGGGCGCGCAAAGCCCGCCGCACCCCTGACGCGACGGCGCCGCGCGGCGGCCGCATTCTGCGGCGAACCGTCGCGAGGCCCGTCCGCGAGGCCCGTCATTGTCTGCGTATTGGAGTTCAAAGCGATCATGAGCGCCTGGCATCGTCCCTCGTCCCGCCGCGATCTCTTCCGCCTCGCGGCCTCCGCCGCGGCCTCCGCCGCCCTTCCCGGCGCGGCGCGCGCCGTGCAAAGACCGGAAGCCTATTCGAGCGGCGAAATCGTCGAGAATGGACACCGCTTCTTTGGGTCCATTTCGCGCGGGCTCGCCGACGGCCTGGAACAGGCCAACAGGAAATGGGGCCGCCCCAACGCCTATATTCTCGGCCAGGAGGCCGGCGGCGCCTTCGTCGGCGGCCTGCGTTACGGCGAAGGCAAGATGTTCACCCGAAACGCCGGCCAAAAGTCGGTGTTCTGGCAGGGACCCTCCATCGGACTCGACGCCGGCGCCGACGGCGATCGCACGATGATGCTCGTCTATAATCTTCCGGACACAGACTCGATCTACCGCCGCTATGCGGGCGTCAACGGCTCGGCCTATCTCGTGGGCGGATTGGGCTTCACCGCGCTCAACAATGAAGAGGTCGTGGTCATGCCGGTGCGCGCGGGCCTTGGCGCCCGGCTCGGCCTCGCCCTGAGCTATCTGAAATTCACACCGGAATCGACCTGGAACCCGTTCTGAGGCGCCTGTGCCGGCAAGGAAGGGCGCCGCGTCCCTGATGCGTCGCCAAAGCGCGCGCCGCCGCGGCGTCTGCGCTTGAGCGATCGCGAGGCCGTCACGCATGGGCTGCGCCAGAGTTTCTGGGGCGATCTTCATCACCATGCGGTCACGGCCCGCTGGCCCGCCTTCTTCATTGGCGCAGCGCTGGTTTTCGTCCTCTGCAACCTCTGTTTCGCCACGCTCTACATGCTGGGGGACGATCCTGTCGCCAATGCGCGGCCCGGCGCCTTCCTCGACTATTTCTTCTTCAGCATGGAGACTTTCGCCACTGTCGGCTATGGCGACATGCACCCCAGGACGCCCTATGGCCACGCCGTTGCGGCCATTGGCGCCTTCATCGGCGTCTGCGCCCTCGCCGTCACCACCGGCCTGATCTTCACCCGCTTCACCCAGCCCCGCGCACGGGTGCTGTTCGCGCGCGCTCCCGTCGTCGCCATGTTCGACGGCGCCAGGACGCTGATGATCCGCTTCGCCAATGAGCGTCACAACGTCATCGTGGACACCAGCGCCAGGCTCTGGCTCATGCGGTCCGAATATTCGAAGGAAGGCGTCTTCTACCGCCGGTTTCATCGACGAGGCGAGCCCGCTTCACGGCTGGACGGCGCAGGATTTCGCGGAAAGCGACGCGAGCCTCATCCTCATTTTCGAGGGACACGACGAAACCGCCAGCCAGACGCTGCGGGCGCGACGCGACTATCCGATCGCCGACGCGCTCTATGGCCGCGATTACGTCGATATCATGGACCTCAGCGAGACCGGACTCGTCTCGATCGACTATTCCCGGTTCCACGACACCCGCGAAGCGGCCCAACCTTTGGCATAAACCGGGGCCGGTCTTTGCTTTCACGGGCCAATCGTGGCACTCTTGCGCGCGTCCCGCCGGCGATGGGGCGCGCGGCGGCGCGAGGTTGGCGTCTTGATTGAACAGGCAATGTATTTCGCGCTCGGCTTTCTCGTCGCCGGGCTGATCACGCTCCTCTTTCTGCCCGCTTTCTGGCGGCGGGCCATGCGCCTGTCGATGCGGCGGCTGCAAATGCTCGCGCCCATGTCCATGGAGGAGGTCATTGCGGAGCGAGACCTTCTGCGGGCCGAATTCGCCGTTCGCGAGCGCCGGATGGAGCAGGAGATGGAGTCGGTGAAGGCTTCCAAGGCCTTCGACCTCGCCGCCATCGGCCGCCATGCGGCGCGCGTCGCCCAGGCCGAGTCGCAGCTGAGCAAGGCCGAGGCCGACAATCGCGACATGGCGATCGCCCTGAGCGAGGCCAGGAAGGTGCTCGCCGAGCGCACCGATCTTCTGCGCTCCACCGAACTCGCCCTCATCGAAATGACCGAACGCGCCGACCGCGACGTCGAGCGCCTCCGCCTGCTCGAATCGGACAAGGAAGAGCTCGGCCGCGAGAAGGACGTCCAGACCAGCCGCGTCGTGGCGCATGAGGCGAGGATCGGGGCGCTGCATGAGCAAACCGCTAGATTGCAGCGCGAGTTGGAGGAATTGAAGCAGGAGCATGAGCGCGTCGCCGCCGAGGCCGCGCGCGTGCCGGGGCTCGCCAAGCATCTCGCCCACAAGACCGAGGAGCTCGAGACAGCGGAGCGCGAGAACCGTCTCGTCGCCAAGGAGCGTGAGGAGACCCGCGCCGAACTCACCGCCGAGCAGGAGCGCCGGCGTAATGAGGTCGAGTCGCTCGAGAACGCCCTGCGCCTCGCACGCGGCGAGGCCCGGAACGCCGCCGACAGGCTCGAATCCGCCCGCGCCGACAACGCCATGCTGCACGGCGCGGTCGAGGCGTTGCGCGCCGAACGCGCGCATCAGCGCCGCAATGGCGCAGCGGGGGAGCCGGCGGCCCAGGGAGACGTGGCCGCGCTGCGTGACGCGCTCACGGAATTCGGAACGCGCGTCGCCGAACTCGCCGAGACCGCGCCCGAACGGGTCGAGTGACGGCGGCTTGACCGCCCGGCCGCGCTTTGGGACAAGAGCCGCGAACGTCACTCCCGCCACGAGGTTTTGAGCCTTGCTCTTCGTCGCCCTTTGCTACGACAAGCGTGACCACGTCGATCTGCGCCTCTCGACCCGCGCCGCCCATCTCGCCTTTCTCGAAACGCATGCGGCGCAAGTGAAGCTCGGCGGCCCCTTTCTGGAGGGCGAAAAGCCGGTCGGCTCCATGCTGATCCTCGAGTGCCCCGACGAAGCTTCTGCCCGCGCCCTGCTCTCGCAGGATCCTTATGCGGAGGCGGGCCTTTTCGAACGGGTGGAGCTGCGCGCCTGGAAGCGCGTCGTCGGGGCGACGCTCTAGATGGCCCATTGGCTTCTCAAGAGTGAGCCCTCGACCTGGTCATGGGACCAGCAGGTCGCCGCCGGCGCCGAGGGCACGTTCTGGAACGGGGTGCGCAACCATCTCGCCAAAAAACATCTCATGGCGATGAGGAAAGGCGAACGCGGCTTCTTCTACCACTCCAATGAAGAGCGCGCGATCGTCGGAATCGTTGAAATCATCAAGGAATACTACCCGGACCCCACCGACCAGACCGGCAAGTTCGGCATGGTCGACGTGATGGCGACGAAGGCGCTCGCCAGGCCCGTGAGTCTCGCAGAGATCAAGGCCGAGCCTCGCCTCGCGGACATGGTCCTGGTGAACAATTCGCGGCTCTCGGTGCAGCCGGTGACGGACGCCGAGTGGGCGGTTGTGATGAAGATCGCGGGAGAGAAAGCCTAGCGCCGACATCGGGCGCGTCGACGCCGTTGGGGTCCGGCCGCATCGAAATCGAGGGCTTCCCGCTACGGCGCGGAGCGGCCGAACAGCGCGGGAGACGCCCGCGCCACGCGCGCGGGCAAGGCGCCCGGATTTCAGTGCGCGACGTTCGACCAGATCTTGCGCTTCGTGAAATAAAGCAGCAGCGCAAAGACGATCAGAAAGGCGACAACGCCCTGGCCGATATGTTTGCGCGCCTCGAGATGCGGCTCCGCCACCCACATCATGAAGGCGGTGACGTCTTTGGCGTATTGATCGACCGTCTGCGGCGACCCGTCGTCATAGGTCACGGCGCCGTCCGAGAGAGGCGGCGGCATGCCGATGCGATTTCCCGCCATATAGGCGTTGTAATACTGACCGTCCGGGATCTTCATATCGTGCGGCGGGTCGGTATAGCCCTTGAGCAGCGACGCGATGTAATCCACCCCGTGCTCCTGGTAGGAAAGGCCGGGGACCGCATCGAGTAGGAAGGTCGGGAAGCCGCGGCCGTAGCCGCGCGCCTTGGCGAGAACCGACATATCCGGAGGATAGGCACCCGACATGGCCGCGCGCGCGGCCTGCTCATTGGCGAAGGGCGGCGGGAAACGGTCGCTCGGCCTCGCCGGGCGGTCGTAATATTCGCCGGCGTCATTGGGGCCGTCCTTCACCTTGTAGGTCGCGGCGAGATCGGCGACCTCCTGCTCGGTGAATTCGGGTCCGCCCGGCTGGCCGAGATTGCGGAAGGCCAGCATCTTGACGGAATGGCAGGTCGAGCAGACCTCCTTGTAGACCTTGAAGCCACGCCGAAGCTGCGCCTTGTCATATTGTCCGAAGAAGCCGGCGAAGCTCCAGGCGTGAACCTCGGGTTTCTTCTCGTGATGCCCTTCCGCAAGGGCCGGCGACCCGGTGACAGCCGCGAGCAGAGCGGTTCCCGAAAGGAGAGACAAGAACGGTCTGCGCGTCATCGAAGAATCCTGTTGGGCGAATATGTTGCCGGCGTCAGACATGGGAGACCTCGCCCCTGGCGACGGCGGCGTCGATGGATTCCGGAAGCGGCTCGGACTTCTCGAATTTCGAGATGAGCGGCAGGATGATCACGTAATGGAGGAAGTAGTAGAGGGCGAAGAGGCGGGCGAGCCAGAGATAGACGCCTTCCGCCGGTTGCGCGCCGAGATAGCCGAGGCCGATGCAAACGGCGACGAATATCCAGTAGAACTTGCGGAACAGCGGCCGATAGGCGCCCGATTTCACCGGCGAGCGATCGAGCCAGGGCAAGGCCGCGGCGATGAGGATCGACAGAAACAGCGCAATGACGCCCAGAAGCTTGTTCGGGATCGCGCGCAGGATCGCGTAGAAGGGCAGGAAATACCACTCCGGCACGATATGCGGCGGCGTCACCAGCGGATTCGCCTCGATGTAATTGTCGGGATGGCCGAGGTAGTTGGGCACAAAGAAGGTCATCCAGGCGTAGAGGACCAGAAAGGCCGCGATCGCGAAACCGTCTTTCATCGTCGCGTAGGGCGTGAAGGGAACGGTGTCCTTCTTGACGTTCTTCACCTCGACGCCCGTCGGATTGTTCTGACCCGTCACATGCAGCGCCCAGACATGCAGGGCGACGATCGCCACGATGATGAAGGGCAGGAGATAATGCAGGGCGAAGAAGCGGTTCAGCGTCGGATTGTCGACCGAATAGCCGCCCAGCAGCCAGGTCGTGATGCCGGTTCCGACGACGGGGATCGCCGAGAACAGATTGGTGATGACCGTCGCCGCCCAGAAGGACATCTGGCCCCAGGGCAGGACATAGCCCAGAAAGCCCGTCGCCATCATCACCATGAAGATGATGACGCCCAGG
The DNA here is from genome assembly GCF_038070105.1 of Methylocystis sp. IM3. NCBI lineage: Bacteria > Pseudomonadati > Pseudomonadota > Alphaproteobacteria > Hyphomicrobiales > Methylocystaceae > Methylocystis > Methylocystis sp. IM3. The sequence goes on from NZ_JBBPBZ010000002.1 coordinate 2,602,447, forward strand.
ATCCAGAGCACCTCGCGCGGCTCCTTGTAGGAGCCGTAATACATGCCGCGAAAGATGTGGATATAGACGGCGAGGAAGAACATCGAGGCGCCATTGGCGTGCGCGTAGCGCAGCGCCCAGCCCCAGTTCACGTCGCGCATGATCTTCTCGACCGAGTCGAAGGCGAGCGTGGTTTCCGGCGTGTAGTGCATCGCGAGCACCACGCCGGTGACGATCTGCGCCACCAGCATGAAGGAGAGAATGGCGCCGAAGGTCCAGAGATAATTGAGATTCTTCGGCGTCGGATAGGCGACGAAGGAATCATACATGAAGCTGATGATGGGGAGCCGGCGCTCCAGCCAACGGGCAAAGCCGCTCTTGGGCGTGTATTGGGAATGTCCGCTCATGGAACTTTCTCGAATGCGTCAGGCGCGGCTAAGGGCGCGGGGAATATGCGGGCAGGCCCGGGCCTATCCGATCTTGATCTTGGCGTCGTTCAGGAAAGTATATTTCGGCACTTCCAGATTGGAAGGCGCGGGGCCGCTGCGGATACGGCCGGAGACATCGTAGGTCGAGCCGTGGCAGGGGCAGAACCAGCCGTCGAATTCGCCGGCCTTGCCAGTGGGAATGCAGCCCAGATGCGTGCAGACGCCGATGATGACGAGCCATTCCGGCTTCTGGACGCGTTTGGAGTCGGGCTCGGGGTCTGGCAGCTCGGCGAGCGGAACGTCTTCCGCGGCCTTGATCTCCTCCGGCGTGCGGTGACGGATGAAGACCGGCTTGCCGCGCCATTTGACGGTGACGATCTGCCCCACGGGTATCGCCGACAGATCGACCTCCGTCGAGGCGAGCGCCCGTGTGGAGGCGTCCGGGTTCATTTGCGAGATCAGCGGCCAGACCATGCCGCCGGCGGCGACGGTCGCGGCCACGCCCGTGGCGATGTAGAGAATGTCCCGACGGCTCGGCTCAGCCGGCGCTTTCTGAAAGATTCTGTCGTTCACGCCTTGACCTCTCCCAATCGCTGCGAGTCGGTAGCGGCTGCAAGCGCGAACTCGACTCGAAGCAATCGTTTCACTTTTACGCGCCGCACGCCAGCCCGCAAGGCCACGGCCCGGCGAAAGACGGAATGAACCCCGCTCGCGCGCGGCTTATGTGGCGCCAATCAGGCATCATGTCCACTTGCGCCGCGCTTAAATCTTTGCCATTGCCCCAGCCTTTCGCGCCGCGTCGCACAATCGCGGCGTTTTGCCGCAAAGTCTCATAAACCATGATCCCGCTCACGCTCGCGCTCTATCAGCCGGACATTCCGCAAAACGCCGGGACGATGCTGCGCGCCTGCGCCTGCCTCGGCGTCGAGGCGGCGATCATCGGGCCGGCGGGCTTCCCCGTCACGGACAGCGCCTTTCGGCGCGCCGGCATGGATTACCTCGATCTCGTGACGATTCGCCGGCACGCCTCCTTCGACGCCTTCCAGTCCTGGCGCGCCGCGCAGGCGGCGGCGGGCGCGGGCCGACGCCTGCTCCTGCTCTCGACCCGCGCCGCCACGCCCTACACCGCCATCGCCTACCAGCCCGGCGACCTTCTCCTCGTCGGCCGCGAGTCGGCAGGCGTCCCGGACGAGGTGTTCGCCGCCGCGGACATTGCGCTGCGCATTCCCATGGCGCCGCCGGCGCGCTCGCTGAATGTGGCGGTCGCGGCGGCGATGGTCATGGGCGAGGCGCTTCGCCAACTCGGCCGGGACGCGCCCAACGCCTGTTAGCGGCCGCCTCGTGCGCCAGCGCACAGCGCGCGCGCATTCGGCCTCCTAGGGTGCGATCGACCGCCGAGATTTTAAGGCGATCTTAACCTTTCATCGGGAGGCGAAAATGACTCTCCAGGCAGTCCGCGTCTCGTTCTATTGCTTCAACCGACTGATGGCCTCGCTGAAAAGCCTTTTCGTGACTTCTCTCGTCGGGCTTTTCGTCCTGGCTTTCATCACGGAATTTTCCTCGGTCCGCGAAGCGGTGGTCGACGCCGTCTCGAGCTTCCGGCGCATGTCGTCGGTCGAAGGGCTGAACATCAAGGTCGTCTTCCGGTCGCCGGAGGACGCGCCCGCGATCCCCCTGCTCGTCTCGCTCGACGAACCGGCGAAGGACGCTCTTTTCAAGGACATCCGCAGCATGAAGCCCGAACTCTTCGAGCGGCTGCTGAACGCCGGCGCGCTTCCCAATCTCTGCGAATTCGAACATCCGGACGCCCAGATGCTGGAAGATCTGTCTCTCGACCACAAATTGCGGGACATGGGCCTGGTGAAGCTCGAAACCGCCCCCGAGGTGCAGGCGTCCGTCATTCAGGAGATGCGCGCCCGGAAACTGGCGGGCGACCGGTGGGACATCGGCAAGCCGCTGAGCTGCTATGTCGCGAAGCTCGAAGCGCGCGGCTGGAACGTGAAGACCGCCGTCCTGCAATATCTCTCGTCCGGCCTTTCCGGCGCTGCGGCCCTGCATCCGGAAGGCCAGGCGCAACCCAAGCCCGCCAGGGTGGCGCATTACGCCTCGCGCTGAGCGCGGCGCAGCAATTGACAAGCGCGGCTCAGGGCGGCGAAGAAGCGGGATAAAAAAGGAGACGCCGATGACCGCCGCGCAGAACCAGCTCGAAGCCCGCAAGATCGCAGCGCGCGAATGGTTCGAAGCGTTGCAGCTCCGGATTTGCGCGGCCTTCGAGAAGCTGGAGGAGGAGGCGACCGGCCCCTTCGCCGAGGCGACGGCGCCGGGGCGCTTCGTTCTCTCGCCCTGGGAGCGGAACAACCACGACGGCGCGCCGGGCGGCGGCGGTCGCATGGGCATGATCCATGGCAGGGTCTTCGAGAAGGCCGGCGTCCACTGCTCGACCGTCTTCGGCACGTTCCAGCCGGAATTCGCCAAACAGATTCCCGGAGCCGCCGAAGACCCCCGCTTCTTCGCCACCGGCATCTCGCTCATCGCTCATCCCTGGAATCCGAATGTGCCGGCGGTGCACATGAACACGCGCTTCGTCGTGACGACGAAAGCCTGGTTCGGCGGCGGGGCCGATCTCACCCCCGTCCTCGACGCCCGCCGCACGCAGGAGGACCCTGACACGGTCGCCTTCCACGCCGCCATGCGCGGCGCCTGCGCGCGCCATCCGGTCGCCGACTATGCGCGGTTCAGGACGTGGTGCGACGAGTATTTCTATCTGCCGCACCGCAAGGAGCCGCGCGGGATCGGCGGCATTTTCTATGATTATTTCAACAGCGCGGGCGATCCGCAAAACAGCGCGTGGGACAAGGATTTCGCTTTCACCCGCGACGTCGGCGAGAGCTTTCTCGCGATCTATCCCGAGCTCGTGCGCCGCAATGTCTCGACCCCCTGGAGCGCGGCGCAACGCGAGGAGCAGCTCGTCCGGCGGGGACGCTATGTCGAGTATAATCTGCTCTATGACAGGGGCACGATCTTCGGCCTCAAGACTGGCGGCAACGTCGACTCGATCCTCTCCTCCATGCCGCCGACGGTGAAATGGCCCTGAGCCTCATCCGAAGGTCCAGGCCCTGTTGATCGCGAAGGTGACGAACATGGCGATGAGCGTCGTGACGGCCTGCGCCGGCAGATAGGGCGCCCCGAGCCGCGCCACGAACAGGCTCATGAGCGCAAAAGTGATGCAGAAGCCGAGGAACGCCGTCAGCGCGAAGCGCCAGCCCGCCTCGGCGTGGGAGCGGTCGCTTGCGAAAGTGTGGCGGCGGTTGAGAACGTAAGCCACCACGCCCCCGGCGACATAGCCGCACAGCGTCGCGGGCACCGGGGGCCAGCCGCCCGCCTCCACCAGGCCGATCAGAAGGGCGTAGTGCAGCGCCGTCGCCGCCGCGCCGACCGACGCATAGGCCGTAAGCTGGCGAAAGACAGCCATGTCAGCGCGGAAGCTGGGCGTAATAGCGCGCCAGCCCCTGCATCTCTTCGTCGGAGAGATGGCGGCTCTCGTAGCGCATCTCCTTGTGCGGGCGCCGGCCGGATTTGAACGCCTGAAGCTGTGTGTAGAGATACCGCTCGTGCTGGCCCGCGAGATTGGGGATTTCGACATCCCGCCCGATCCCGTCCATCCCGTGACAGGCGGCGCATTCCGCGAGGGCGCCCGGAAGCTCCTCCGCCAGCGCCGGCGCGGCGAGCGCGGCCAGAGAGAGAGCACAGGCGCGAATCACCGTCGGCGGCGCTTTCCGCGCCGGGGACGAGCTTTGAATCTTTGCCGACCCTCGAATCGTTACATTTAGTTGCAAAATAACGCGTGTGGCAAGCGAAACCAGCGCAAAAATCATCGAAAAACACTCCACGAAGACGATTTCACTTGATGCACGAGGATATTGGTCGAATAACTCAAGCTCATCAGAACATGATGTTTCTTCACGGATCGTCACCAAAAAGTTAGGTGGGTCGAGCTTGGCGTCCGAAGATTGGCTCCTCACCAGAATCGCCACCGCCGACAAGGCGGTCAAGTCGCTGGACGAGGCGACATCGGTGCGCGCCCTGGGGCTCCGCCTGCTCGAGATGGCTCTGCAATTCGGGGCGGTCTCGATCATCGCGGGCGCGATCCCCGGGGAATTGTCCGCGCATCCATCCGGGCCCTGCGCGGAGACCGGCTGCTGGCGCTCCCACCCGCCGCCCGACGCGGAGGCGGAGCCGAAGGCGCCGTCCGCCATCCTCGCTGAGAACCGCACGCATCTCTTCGGGCGCGCGCCCGAGACTGGCATAATGACGCATTGGGTCGTCGAATGCGCGCGCTGCCGGGATGGCTGGATTTCGGGAGGGAAAGGGCTGCTCTTCCCCGTGGTGGAGACTGACGCGGGCGTCTTTGGTCTCGGGTTCTTCGGACCCGAGCTGTCATCGAGCCCGGAAGTCGCGAGAACACTCGCCTTCTTTGCGCATTACGCTTTTGTGAGGTTCGTGAAAATTGACCGCCTGATTGCAGCGCCGCGCCTCTCCGAGCGCCTGATCCTGACCCTGAAATGGGCGGCCGAGGGTAAGACCGATCAGGAAATCGCGTTGATCCTCAATGTGTCAGGACACACGGTCGACAAATACATGCGGCAGCTCAAGCAGGAGCTCAACGCCGTGAACCGCACCTCAGCGATTGTCTTGGCCATCCGCCACGGCCTGATTGGGTAACGGGCGGCTCCGTCCCGGTGGCAGGAATCCGGTCCGGAGCCGCCTCGCTCCAGCCCCCCTCAACCCCCGGGCCGGATAGACAAGCCATCGCGGCCGACGGCAAGCTTCAGATCGCCGCGCTGGTTCATCTTTCTGAAAAACTCGATGATTTTTGCCTGGTCGTCATCGCGAAGGACGACGAATTCACGTAGCAAGGCGAGCGTATTCTTCTCGTCGAGGAGATAAAAGAACTCGATGAGGTCCGAACCGTTTCGCTCGAGAATCCGACGGCCCACGGCCTCGGCAACCGATGAATCTCCAGAGATCGACATCTTCTCCACCAGCAGCAGCCACAAGACCTTATCAAATCTGACGAATCAATCTTGGCTGTTCCGCCCAAAATGGGGAAGTACGGAAATCCGTAAACTGCACAAAATGAGCGTTTTTATGTGGCCGAATTGAGCAACGCGCCCAATGTGCGCGCAGCGCCTTCCAAAGGCGAAGCGCGGTCCGGGCTTTGCCCCCTTCTCATCCGGCCGATAATCGTCTAACAACACGTCGACTTCCGAGCCGGGCGCGCCCGCTCGCCGCCCGCGAGACGGGCATATACGGGACGCGTACCGGTCCAGAGGGCCGGAGACGCGGCCTTTTTTTATGCGCGCGCTTCCCCCGGAAGGGCGCGGAGACGGGCGACGGCTTTCTCGCCACGCGGCGACCCCTTCCGGGGCGGCGCCAGCAGGCGAGGACGCCGAGAGGACGAATTCCCTTGATCGCCCCATGCGTCGAGGCGACCTGCCGGGCGGGTCCCTGGACGTGAGGGCGAAAGCAACGTGCGCAAGCCGCGCCGAACCACAGAAGCGACATGCCGAAAAGAACCGACATATCGACCATCCTGATCATCGGCGCGGGCCCCATCGTCATCGGCCAGGCCTGCGAATTCGATTATTCCGGCACACAGGCCTGCAAGGCGCTGAAGGCGGAAGGCTACCGGATCGTGCTCGTCAACTCCAATCCGGCGACGATCATGACCGACCCCGATCTGGCGCATCGCACCTACGTCGAGCCGATCACGCCCGAATTCGTCGCCAAGATCATCGAGAAGGAACGCTACGCCGTCCCCGGCGGCTTCGCCCTGCTCCCGACCATGGGCGGCCAGACGGCGCTCAATTGCGCGCTCTCGCTCGAAAAGATGGGTGTCTTGAAGACATTCGACGTCGAGATGATCGGCGCCACCGCCCAGGCGATCGACAAGGCTGAAGACCGCGAACGCTTTCGCGAGGCGATGACCAAGATCGGCCTCGACACGCCGCGCTCGCATCATGTGAAGACGCTCACCGCAGCGCTCGACGCCCTGGACGACATCGGCCTTCCGGCGATCATTCGTCCGTCGTTCACGCTCGGCGGCACGGGTGGCGGCATCGCCTACAACAAGGCGGAATTCATCGAGATCGTCGAGCGCGGCATCGACGCCTCGCCCACGAGCGAAGTGCTGATCGAAGAGAGCGTGCTCGGCTGGAAAGAGTACGAGATGGAGGTCGTCCGCGACAAGGCGGACAATTGCATCATCGTCTGCTCGATCGAGAACATCGATCCGATGGGCGTGCACACCGGCGACTCCATCACCGTGGCGCCGGCTCTGACGTTGACCGATAAAGAATATCAGATCATGCGCGACGCCTCGCTCGCCGTGCTGCGTGAGATCGGCGTCGAGACCGGCGGCTCCAACGTGCAATTCGCGGTCGATCCGCGCACGGGCCGCATGATCGTCATCGAGATGAATCCGCGCGTGTCGCGCTCCTCCGCGCTCGCCTCCAAGGCGACGGGCTTTCCCATCGCCAAGGTCGCCGCGCGTCTCGCCGTCGGCTACACGCTGGACGAGATCGCCAATGACATCACCGGCGGCGCGACGCCGGCCTCTTTCGAGCCGACGATCGACTACGTCGTCACCAAGATTCCGCGCTTCGCCTTCGAGAAGTTCCCCGGCTCAGAGCCCGTGCTGACGACCGCCATGAAGTCGGTCGGCGAAGCCATGGCCATCGGCCGCAACTTCGCGGAATCTCTGCAAAAGGCGCTGCGTTCGCTGGAGACGGGCCTCTGCGGCCTCGACGACATCGAGATCGAGGGGCTCGGCAAGGGCGACGACATGAATGTGCTGCGCGGCGCGCTCGGTACGCCGACGCCGGACCGCCTGCTCGTCGTCGGCCAGGCGCTGCGCCTCGGCATGAGCCAGCACGAAATCCACGAGGCGAGCAAGATCGACCCATGGTTCATCGCGCGCATCGCCGAGATCGTTTCGCTTGAAGAGAAAGTGAAGAAATTCGGCTTGCCCACGGACGCCGAAAATCTGCGCCGGCTGAAATTCGCCGGCTTCTCGGACGCGCGCCTCGCGACGCTCGCCGGCATGGAGGAAGCGGCCGTGCGCGCCGCGCGCCACGCGCTCGGCGTGCGCCCGGTCTACAAGCGCATCGACACCTGCGCGGCGGAATTCGCCTCCCCCACCGCTTATATGTATTCGACCTATGAGACGCCTTTCGCAGGCGCGCCGGCGAATGAGGCGGAGCCCTCGGATCGCAGGAAAGTCGTCATTCTCGGCGGCGGGCCGAACCGCATCGGACAGGGCATCGAGTTCGACTATTGCTGCTGTCACGCCTGTTTCGCGCTGGACGACGCCGGCTTCGAAACGATCATGATCAACTGCAATCCGGAGACCGTCTCGACCGACTACGACACCTCGGACCGCCTCTATTTCGAGCCGCTCACCAATGAGGACGTGGGCGAAATCCTCGACATCGAGAAGTCTCGAGGAACGCTTACCGGCGTGATCGTCCAATATGGCGGCCAGACGCCCCTGAAGCTGGCGCACGGCCTCGCCGCCATGGGCGCCCCCATCCTCGGGACGCCCGTCGATTCGATCGACCTCGCCGAAGATCGCGACCGGTTCAAGCGGCTCCTCGACAAGCTCGGCCTCAAGCAGCCCAAGAACGGCATCGCCTATTCGGTCGAACAGGCGCGCATCGTCGCGGGCGAACTGGGCCTGCCGCTCGTCGTGCGGCCGTCCTATGTGCTCGGCGGCCGCGCCATGGCCATCATTCGCGACACCAACGCGCTCGATGATTATCTCCTCGGCACATTGCCGAGCCTCGTGCCGTCCGAGATCAAGACGCGCTACCCCAATGACAAGACCGGGCAGATCAATATGGTGCTCGGCAAGAACCCGCTGCTCTTCGACCGTTATCTCACCGACGCCATCGAAGTGGACGTGGACTGCATCGCCGACGGCGAACAGGCGGCGATCGCGGGGGTGATGGAGCATATCGAGGAGGCGGGCATTCACTCGGGCGACTCGGCCTGCTCGCTGCCACCCCGCTCGCTCACGCCGGAGGTTGTCGCCGAACTCGAGGCGCAGACCAAGAGCCTCGCCATGGCGCTCGGCGTCATCGGCCTGATGAATGTGCAGTTCGCGCTGAAGGACGGCGAGATCTACGTGCTCGAGGTCAATCCCCGCGCCTCGCGCACCGTGCCCTTCGTCGCCAAGGTCGTCGGCGCGCCCTTCGCCAAGATCGCCGCGCGCGTCATGGCGGGCGAGAAGCTCTCCGGCTTCACCCTGCCCTCGGGGCCGCTGAACCATATCGGCGTGAAGGAGGCCGTCTTCCCCTTCGCGCGTTTCCCCGGCGTCGACACGGTGCTCGGCCCGGAGATGCGCTCGACCGGCGAAGTCATCGGCCTCGACGTCGCCTTCGACGCGGCCTTCGTGAAGAGCCAGCTCGGCGGCGGCACCAAGGCGCCGCGCGAGGGCGTCGTCTTCGTCTCGGTTCGGGACGCGGACAAGCCGCGCATCGTCCCGGCCATCCGCGAGCTGAAGGAAATCGGCTTCAGCGTGGTCGCGACCGGCGGCACCGCCCGCTTCCTTCAGGAGGAGGGCATCGCCGCGCAGAAGATCAACAAGGTCTCGGAAGGCCGGCCGCATATCGTCGACGCCATCAAGAACGGCGCGATTCAGCTCGTGTTCAACACGACCGAAGGCGCACAGGCGCTGGCCGACTCGCGTTCCTTGCGCCGCGCCGCCCTTCTGCATAAGGTTCCCTATTATACGACTCTCGCCGGCGCGATCGCGGCGGCGCAGGGGGTCAGGGCCTATGTGTCGGGAGACCTCGAGGCGCGGGCGCTACAGGACTATTTCCAGCCGGCGAAAGACTGAGAAAACAAGGAAAACGAAGACGGAGCCCCAGGCGCGCTTTCGGGCGCCCTGAAGCGTCGCCGGCTCGCTGCCGGCGCCGATTTTGCGGCACAGATGTCAGTCGTGTGATTCGGGGGCGCGCGCGTCCCGCGCCGGGCGCGATGCCCGCGCGGGGAGCCGCTTTCCCGCCAATGATCGGAGCGAAGTGCGAGAAATGGTGGACAAGGTGCCCATGACAGCCGCGGGATATGCGGCGCTCGAAGAGGAACTGCGCCGCCGTCAGCAGGAAGACCGGCCGCGCATCATCCAGCAGATCGCCGAAGCGCGCGCGCATGGCGATCTCTCGGAGAACGCTGAATATCACGCCGCCAAGGAGTCCCAGTCGCTCAACGAGGGCCGCATCGCCGACCTCGAGGACAAGCTTTCCCGCGCCGAAGTCATCGACGTCTCCAAGCTCACGGGCTCCACGATCAAATTCGGCGCAACCGTCACCGTCGTCGACGAGGATACCGAGGAAGAAAAAGCCTATCAGATCGTCGGCGAGACCGAGGCCGACGTGAAAAGCGGCCGTGTCTCCATCACGAGCCCCATCGCCCGCGCGCTCATCGGCAAGAAGGTCGGCGATACGGTGGAGGTGAAGACCCCCGGCGGCGGCAAGAGCTACGAGATCTTGAAGGTCGCTTTCGTGTGACCCCCCTGCCCAGCCCTCTTCCGCAGACGTGGGAGAGGGAGCCGGCGCAGGCCTTCATCGAGACCCTCCCCGCGCTCGGAGAGAGCGGGGCCGCCCTCCGCGTCCTCGCCGACGGCCGCGCCGGGCACGAGGCGCAGACGCTCGGGCTCGCGGAGGCTCTGGGCCTCGTCCCCGACATTCGCGCCGTCGCGCCGCGCGCCCCCTATTCCTGGCTCGCGCCTTTCGGCCCGCCCGACCCGCGCGACGCCTTCGCCTTTGCGCCGCCCTACCCGGATATCGCGCTCGCCGCCGGACGGCGCACGCTGCCGGCGCTGCGCCGTCTGAAGCGCGACTCGGGCGGGCGCGTCTTCACGGTCTATGTCAACGCCCCGGCGCTCGGGAAAGCGGCCGCCGACCTCATCGTCGCGCCGCGTCATGATCGCCTGGCCGGCGACAATGTCATCTCTCCCCTCACGCCGCCGAACCGAATCAGCGACGCGCGGCTCGCCGAGGCCCGCGCCACGCCCGATCCGCGCATCGCCGGCCTGCCGCGCCCCCTGGTCGCCCTGCTCATCGGCGGCGCCGAGGGCGTCGTTCACGACCTCGACCATATCGCCGCGGCCCTGCTCGCGGGCGGCTATGGCGTCATGGCGACCCCCTCGCGCCGCACGCCGCCCGAGGTCGCGCGGGCGCTGCGGGCGGCGCTTTCGGCGCCGGGCGGCTTCTGCTGGGACGGCGCCGGCGAGAACCCCTATGTCTCCATGCTGGCCAACGCCGACCGCATCGTCGTCACCGGCGACAGCGTGAGCATGGTGGGCGAGGCGGTCGCCACCGGCGTTCCGGTCCATGTGATCGAGCCGCTGGCGCCGCGCCGCAAGATCCGGGCCTATCTCGCCGCGCTGGAAGCCGCCGGCGCCATCCGCCTCTGGCGCGGGCCGTTCGAGGACTGGACCTACGCGCCGCTCAACTCCACGCCGGAAATCGCGCGGCGCATCGCAGCGGATTACGCGCGGTTCCGAGAGTTGCGGCGCGGCGCATAATCGTTAGATTGCCGGCTCGTCACGACAGACCTGCGAGTTTTCAAATGTCCGCCCCCCAGCATGCGCGCGTCATCATCATCGGCTCCGGCCCGGCCGGCTATACGGCGGCGATCTATGCGGCCCGCGCCATGCTCGAGCCCATGCTCATCGCCGGCTTCGACCAGGGCGGCCAGCTCATGATCACGACCGAGGTCGAGAACTACCCCGGCTTCGCCGAGCCCATTCAGGGCCCCTGGCTGATGGAGCAGATGCGCCTCCAGGCCGAACATGTCGGCACGCGGCTCGTCTCGGACCATATCGTCGAGGCCCGCCTGGACAAGCGCCCCTTCACCCTGATCGGGGACAGCGGGACGACCTACAGCTGCGACGCGCTGATCGTCGCGACGGGCGCCAAGGCCAAATGGCTCGGCATTCCGAGCGAGGAGAAATTCAAGGGATTCGGCGTTTCGGCCTGCGCGACCTGCGATGGCTTCTTCTTCCGCGGCAAGAAAGTCGTCGTCGTCGGCGGCGGCAACACCGCCGTCGAGGAGGCGCTCTATCTCTCCAACCTCGCCTCGCATGTGACGCTGGTGCACCGCCGCGACATGCTGCGCTCCGAGCGCGTACTGCAGGAGCGCCTGCGCCGGCAGCAGAACGTCACGGTCCTGTTCGACCATGTGATCGACGAAATCCTCGGCGTGGAGGGCCCCCTCTCCGTCACCGGCGCGCGGGTGAAGAACGTCAAGACAGGCGAAACGCAGACGCTCGACGCCGAGGGCGTGTTCATCGCCATCGGCCATGCGCCGGCTTCCGAACTGTTCAAGGGTCAGCTCACGGTGAAGCCCTCGGGCTATATCGCCGTCGAGGCGGGAACGACCCGCACCAACATCCCCGGCGTCTATGCGGCGGGCGACGTGGCTGACGAAATCTACCGGCAGGCCGTGACCGCGGCCGGTCTGGGCTGCATGGCGGCGCTCGAAGTGGAGAAGTTCCTGCTCGACGCGCCGGCGCTGGCCACGGAGCCGGTCTAAGGAGAGCAAAATGAGCGAACGCGTCATCTTCCAGAAGAAAGCCATGCCGGTCGAGGTCGAGGAGGGGAAGACCTATTATTGGTGCGCCTGCGGCCGCAGCGCCAATCAGCCCTTCTGCGACGGCGCCCATCAGGGCACGGGAATCACCCCCGTCGCCTACAAGGCCGAGGCCACCGGCAAGGCGTTCTTCTGCGGCTGCAAGCACTCGAAGAAAGAGCCCCTCTGCGACGGCACGCACAAGGAGCTCTGACCGGCGGCGACGGGCGGTCTCCCTCCCCCGCCGGCGGCGGGGAGGGGCCGCAGGCGTGAGCCACGCGCAGCCGAACCGATTTGCGCGGCGCCGCAGGGGGCACTAAACATCACCCCGGGATTCCCCCCTGCCCCGCGACAAAGACGACCGAATGCCCGACCTCCTGCTCGAACTTTTCTCCGAAGAAATTCCGGCGCGCATGCAGCGGCAGGCGGCGGACGATCTCAAGAAGCTCGTCACCAACGCCCTCGTCGACCGCGGCCTGACCTATGAGGGCGCCGCGGCCTACGCCACGCCGCGCCGCCTCGCCCTTCAGGTCGTCGGCCTGCCCGGCCGCCAGCCGGATGTGCGCGAGGAGCGCAAAGGGCCGCGCGTGGGCGCGCCGGAGGCGGCGATCCAGGGCTTTCTGAAAAGCGCGGGGCTTTCCTCCCTCGATCAGGCGAAAATCGAGAAGGACAAGAAGGGCGCGGAATTCTACCTCGCGGTCATCGAGCGCGCGGGCGCGGCCACGATCGACGTTCTCGCCGAGATTTTGCCCGTGATCGTCAAGAGCTTCCCCTGGCCCAAATCCATGCGCTGGGGCGCCGCGTCGGAGCGCAGCGACAGCCTGCGCTGGGTGAGGCCGCTGCATTCCATCGTCGCGACCTTCGGGCCGGAGACCGAGACGCCCGACATCGTTCCCTTTGAGGTCGAGGGCATCCCGTCGGGCGACGTGACGCGCGGCCATCGTTTCCTCGCGCCCGCGCCGTTCCGGGTGCGGCGCTTCGAGGATTACGCCATGGGGCTGGAGCGCGCCAGGGTCGTGATCGACCCGGCGCGGCGGCGCGACATCATCCTGCACGACGCAAAGGATCTCGCCTTCGCGCGGGGGCTCGAACTGATCGAGGACGCCGGGCTTCTCGAGGAGGTCGCGGGCCTCGTCGAATGGCCGGTGACGCTGATGGGGTCTTTCGACGAAAGCTTCCTGTCGATCCCGCCGGAAGTCATTCGCGCCACGATCCGCGTGAATCAGAAGTGCTTCGTCCTGCGCAAGGGCGGCGCGTTGACCAACCGCTTCATCCTGGTCTCGAATATCGAGGCGGAGGACGGCGGCGCGACCATCGTCGCGGGCAATGAGCGCGTCATCGCCGCGCGCCTGTCGGACGCCAAATTCTTCTACGAGACCGACCTCAAGACGAGGCTCGAAGACCGCCTCCCGAAGCTCGACCAGATCGTCTTCCACGAGAAGCTCGGCACGCAGGGCGAGCGCGTGAAGCGCATCGCCGCCTTCGCGCGCGAACTCGCGCCGCTCGTCGGCGCCGATCCCGAAAAGGCCGCCCGCGCGGCGACCTTGTGCAAGGCCGACCTCGTCTCGGAGATGGTCGGCGAGTTCCCTGAGCTTCAGGGCCTGATGGGCCGCTATTACGCGAGCGCCCAGGGCGAGGACGCTTCTGTCGCCACCGCCTGCGAGGAGCATTACAAGCCGCAGGGGCCGAGCGACCGTATCCCGACGGACCCGGTCGCCATCGCGGTGGCGCTCGCGGACAAGCTCGATACGCTCGTCGGCTTCTGGGCGATCGACGAGAAGCCGACCGGTAGCAAGGACCCCTATGCGCTGCGCCGCGCGGCCCTGGGCGTGATTCGCATCGTTCTGGAGAACGAATTGCGCGCGCCGCTCTCGCGGATCGTCGACCGCCACTACAACGACTTCTCCTTCCACGCCAAATCGCTGAAGAAGACGGACGGGGGCATGGTCGGCGTGACGGCCGCCGACCTCCTGGAATTTTTCATCGATCGCCTGAAGGTCTACTTGCGGGACAAGGGGGCGCGCTACGATCTGATAGATGCGGCTCTCGGCGCCGTGGCGGCCGCCGACTCCGGAGAGGCGCAAGCCGCCGGCGCGCCGCTACAGGACGATCTGCTCATGATCACCAGAAAGGTCGAGGCGCTCGACACATTCCTCGCCACCGACGACGGCCGGAACCTGCTCGCGGGCTTCAAGCGCGCGGTCAACATCCTCAAGGCCGAGGAAAAGAAGGACGGCGCGCAGGCCTACGCCCACCGCCACACGCCCAATCTTCGAATCGAGCCGCAGGAGCACAAGCTCGCGGCGGCCATCGCCCGCGCGCGGGAGGAAACGGCCGAGCGGCTGGAGAAGGAAGATTTTGAGGGCGCCATGCGCGCGCTCGCCCATCTGCGCGAACCGGTCGACGCCTTCTTCGATCATGTGACGGTGAACGCCGACAACGCCGATTTGCGCCTCAACCGCCTGCGTCTGCTCGCGGAGCTTCGGCGCGTGATGATGGGCGTCGCCGATTTCGGCAAGGTCGCGGGCGAAGCGGGGGCCTAAAGTTCCCGCCCTCCCCGCAAGGGGAACGCGCGCCCTCACCCTTTAGATGAGCCCCAAATGCCTCCCCCTTGCGGGGAGGGCGGCCCGCCGGGTGGGGGGATCACCGCCCCTGCCCCGCGCGCCTCGTGCGCCCGCGCACACGCGCACAAACCCTTCTCCCTTATTGACAGCTTGGCCGACGGAGTCGGCCGTGTTACTGGCGCGACACGTCCCGGTAACAGGGGAGACATATGATGATCAGGCATTGCTTTTCGCGTCGCATGTTTCTTTATGCGGCTGGCGCCGCCGCTTTCGCCGCGCGCCCGGCCTTCGCCAATGAGATGTTGAAGGAGATTTCGCAGCTCAAGCCCGGCGAATTCACCTGGCATCCGGAACGCTCCGAGTCGGGCCCCGTCTCGGTTGTCGTGTCGATCCCGGAACAGCGCGTCCACGTCTATCGCAACGGCGTCCGAATCGCGGTCTCGACCTGTTCGACCGGGAAGCAGGGACACGAAACGCCCACCGGCGTTTTCGTCGTGCTCGAAAAGGACAGGAACCACCACTCCTCGATCTATGATGACGCGCCGATGCCGAACATGAACCGGCTGACCTGGTCGGGCGTCGCGCTGCACGCCGGCAATCTGCCGGGCTATCCCGCTTCTCACGGCTGCGTGCGCCTGCCGATGAAATTCTCGGAGCTGCTCTTCGGCGTCACCCATGTCGGGACGCCGGTGATCATCGCCGGCGCCCACACCGATCCCTGGGAGCTGACGCATCCCGGCATGGTGCTTTCGGGCTATGCGGAGCATGAATTTGAACAGGTGGTGTCGAGCCTCGACGGCAAGAAGCTTCCGTCCGACTGGGCGGCCGCCGAGAGTTACCCCGTGACGAGCGTCATCGTCTCCTCGGCCGACCGCGTGATTGAACTCATCGAAAACGACCGCGTCGTCGCGCGCTCGAAGCTGACGCTGAAGGGCGGCGACGCGCTGGGCTCGCATGTCTTCGTGCTCAACGGCGCAGCCAATGACGCGCGCGGCCTGCGCTGGAGCGCGATCACCCATAGCGCCGCGGCGTCGCCCGCCATGCGCGACGACGCCGTGATGCAAAGGATCGCCGCCGATCCGGCCTTCGTTGAGGCGATGCAGCAGCGGATGCACCCCGGCATGACCATGGTGCTCACCGACGCCCCGCTCTCGCCCGACAGCCGCACGGGCAAGGATTTCGTGATCGTCACGACGGGGTGAGGGCTCTCGCCGTCAGGCGGGGCGGCCATCCACCCCGGCGGCGTTGAAACCGTCATGCGGGCGCGGCAACATGCGGTCCCGGATCCAATACGGGATGAAAACGCATGCGCCGCATTCTCGCCGCCGTCCTGCTGCTTCTCGCCCTCGCTGGCTGGGCGAGGGCTTCGGAGCGCACCGCACATCTCACGCTCATCGTCTTCAGCGACATCTACGAGATGGACGAGCGCAACGGGCGCGGCGGTTTTGCGCGCGTCTCTGGCGCGTTGAAGGCCGAGCGCGCGAAGGCGCAAAACACGCTCGTAGCCTTTGCGGGCGATACGCTCTCCCCCTCCCTGCTGTCGAGCCTCGACAAAGGCGCCCACATCGTGGAGCTCTTCAATCTCATCGGCGTCGACGTCTTCACGCCCGGCAATCACGAGTTCGACTTTGGGGAAGACATTTTCCGCTCACGCATGGGCGATTTGCAGGCGACGCGCCTCGCCGCCAATCTGCGCGACGGCGCGGGAAATCTCATGCCCGGCTTCGCCGACAGCAGGATCATCGAGATGGATGGCGTGCGGCTCGGGGTCTTCGGCCTGACCGAGGACGAATCGGACAAGCGCTCCAACACGGGGACGCTGCGCATTGCGCCCGCCATCGAGACCGCGCGGCGGGAGTCAAGGAAACTGCGCGAGGCGGGCGCCGATCTCATCGTCGCCGTCACCCATTCCGAATGGAAGGACGATCTGCGGCTGGCCAAGACCGGGCTCGTCGACGTCATCCTCTCCGGCCACGATCACAACCTCTTCGTGGCCTTCGACGGCCGCACGGCCATCGCCGAGACGCAGGCCGACGGCGCGCAGCTCGTGGCGGTCGATCTCGCCATCTCCATTTCCGACGCGCCTGCGCGCAAGGTGACATGGACCCCGAGGTTCCGCATTCTCGATACGGCCGACGCGGCGCCGGACCCTGCGGTCGCCGCGCGCGCCGTCGAAATCCGCGCGAGGCTGGACAAGGGCCTCGACGAGCCGATCGGCGCCACGCGCACGGAACTCGACGGCCGCAAGGCGAGCGTGCGCACGCGCGAAACGGCGCTCGGCGATTTTCTCGCCGACGCCATGCGGGAGGCGGCGGGCGCGGATGTCGCAATCCTCAATGGCGGCGCCATTCGCGGCGACGCGGTTCTCGCCTCCGGCGCCACGTTGACGCGCAAGAGCGTTCTCGCCGCCCTGCCCTTCGCCAACAGGCTTGTGACGCTCGAACTCAGCGGCGCTGATCTGCGCGCCGTGCTGGAAAGCGCCTATGGCGCGCTCGGCAAGGACGCCGGGCGCTTCGCGCAAATATCCGGCGCGCGCCTTCGGCTGCGGGGCGACGCCGTTCCGGGGTCCCGCCTCTCCTCCATCGAGGCGGCTGGCGCGCCGCTCGACGAAATGCGCCTCTACAAGGTCGCGACCAACGACTATCTCGCGAGCGGGAAGGATGGATATGACGCCTTTCTGCGCGCGAAGCCTCTCGTCAGCGGAGACGCAGCGCCGCTCGTCTCCGCCGTCGTCATCGAGGCGATCCGCCGGGCGGGCGCCATCGCGCCGAGGACCGATGGGCGCATTACGATCGAGTGAACGACCGCAGGGACAAATGGTGCAAGCTCATCTGACCGAACTCGCGCAACAGCTTTTCGCCGCGCTTCGCGCGCGCGGGCTCGTCGCCGCGACAGCCGAATCCTGCACCGGCGGCCTCGTCGCCGGCGCGATCACCGACATCGCCGGGTCGAGCGAGATTTTCGACCGCGGGTTCGTCACTTATTCCAACGAGTCCAAGCGCGACATGCTCGGCGTGCCGGAGGCGCTGATCCTCGCCCATGGCGCCGTCAGCGCGGACGTCGCGCGCGCCATGGCCGAGGGTGCGCTGGCGCATTCCCGCGCCGATCTCGCCGTCGCGATCACGGGAATCGCCGGGCCTGGCGGCGGCTCGGCGGAAAAGCCCGTGGGGCTCGTTCACTTTGCGCTGGCGCGGCGCGGCGCGGCGACCCGTCATGTCGAGCGCCGCTTCGGCCCTCTCACCCGAAGCGAGATTCGTGAAAGCGCGGTTCAGCAGGCGCTGGAAATGCTGCTCTCGGGGGCTTGAGCCATCTTCTCGCGCAACTCGGCGTCCGCGCGCAGAAGATTGGCGCGCGCGGCCTCGAGCCACAGCGCCCGCGTTTGCGGCAGGCGGAAAAGCGCCTCGCCGCCGCCGAGGAAACTCTCGAGCATCTTCGTGCGTCCGAGAAAGAACTCTTGCTCGGGGGCCCAGGCGAATTCGAAGCGGATGTCATCCAAATTCTTGAGGAAGACCGGCCAGGGCGCCGCGAGCGAGGAGAGGTCCAGATCCAGAAAGAGATCGAGGTCCTGCGCGAAGCCGGGATAATACTCCTTGCGCGCCCGCGCTTTCATATGGTGGGCGGTCGCCATGATGAGGTCGTGAACGGCGTCGCGCTCCATGTCGTCGAATTTCGAATGGCTTTCGAAAAGCGCGGCGCTGTCGCGCACATTTTCCGGGTCGGTGCGCGGGCGGCCGTCGGCTTCGAGGGTGAGATAGACCGAATCGTGCCAGAAGATCGCCGCCGCGACGAGATCGGGACGCGCGGCGAGATGCGGCAGACTATCGAGCTTTTGCAGCATATCGGCAATGTGGCCCCAGGCGTGATAGGCGCGCTGGGGCTCGCAATAGGCGGCGTCGAGAGCGGCGAAGGCGCCGGCGTCGTGGCGGGAGGCGAGTAGCGACCAGTATTTTTGGACGATTGCGTCAGTCATACCGAAACCGTGGGAAGCCGTGTTTTGGAAGTGCGTGGCGGACGTCTATTTGCTTGTCAAATTCCATACCGAGGACCAGCCTTCCTGCACGCTTTCCCGGGCGAGGCCCGCATATCGTTTTTCTAGGGCCTTGTAGAGGCTTGCCCAGAGGCCCGGATGCGTTTGCGCAAGGTCCGCCGCGCGCGCCGCAGCGCCGTCGAAGCGACCCGCCTCATACTCTGCCAGCATCTCGTCATGCGCTGTGCGCCAGCGCACATACGGTTGAGATGCCGCGAAATGGTCGTCGCCCGCGAGCGAGAAAACGGGGGTCGGCTCGCTTCGGCCGACGACCACGATGCGACCGAGATTGAGCCAGGCCATGTCCGGCGCCGCGTCCCGAACGGCGCCGGACGCGATGATGTCCGTGCCAAACGCCTTGCTCGCGCCCTCGAGCCGCGAGGCCAGATTCACATTATCGCCGAGGATCGAATAATCGAAGCGGCGCACCGAGCCCATATTGCCGACGTTACAGGGGCCGAGATTGAGGCCGCAGCCCATGCGCGCCTCCACATAGGGACGCCCCGCCTCCTGCGCCGCCCTGGCCCGCGCCGCGTTGAAAGCGACGAGCGACTCGCGCATCGCCAGCGCCGCCTTCAGCGCCTTGTGCGGATGGTCGGCGATGTCGAGCGGCGCGTTCCAGAAGGCGAGGATGGCGTCGCCCATGTATTTGTCGACCGTGCCCTCGCATTCGAGAATGGCGTCGGTCATGGGCGTCAGATAATCATTCATGAATTGGGTGAGTTCGCGCGCGCTCATGCCCTCGGAGAGGCCGGAGAAGTTCCGCAGATCGGAAAAGAGCACCGTCAGCTCGCGCGTCTCGCCGCCGAGCACAAGGAGCTGCGGATTTTCGGCGAGGCGGTCGACGACTGCGGGCGCGACGAATTTGCCGAAGGCGTTGCGCACCTGGCGGCGCGCTGAATTCTCGAAGCGCCACAGCATGACCGCGCCCACGACGTACGAGCCGATCACCACGAGGCTCGGATAGGCGGGATCGAGCAGCAGCCCGTATTTTTCGAAGAGATGATAGGAGCCGCCGAACAGGCCGGCCACGGCGAGCGGCGCATAGAGCGTGGAGACGGCCAGGGGCGCCAGAAAGAGAACGAGCATCGTCGCCAGAAAGGCCACCGCCGACAGGACGATTTCGAGCCCCAGCGCCCAGTCGGGGCGCGACAGCAGCGCCCCGCTCGTGAGCGCCTCCACGATTTGCGCATGGACTTCGACGCCGGGAACGACCGGCTCCAGCGGCGTCGCGCGCACGTCGCCGAGCCCCGTCGCGAGTGCGCCGACGAAGACGATGCGGCCCTCTATTTCGCTGCGCGGAACCCGGCCCTCCAGCACCGCCTGGGCGGAGATGGTCCGGCGTGGGTCCCTGAAGGCGTAACGCGGCCGCACGTCGCCCGTCGATCCCGTGGCGATCTCGAAGGCGCCGACCTTCACGGCGTTGACCCCCGTCTGCGCGCCAAGGGCCGTTTCGCCGCTGGCGTTGGAGGAGCGCACGATAACGCTCGGCTCCCCTTGCGCCACGCGCAAGCCTTCGAGGGCGAGCGAGGGCGCCATGGCGTCGCCGACGCGCAGGAGCAGCGGCACGCGCCGCACGACGAGATCGCGATCCGGCAGCCAGTTGGTGACGCCGAGCCCCCGCGCCTTCTGGATCAATGGGGGAAGCGGCAGGATGGCCCCCTGAAACTCATAGACAAAAGGCAGCGGATCGTCGCCCGCGGCGACGACGCCCGATTTCACGGGGAAGGACCTGGCGCCCTGCGCCGCGAGCGTCGCGCCCACCACGACCGGCCCGCGACCCACAGCCTCTGCGAACAGGACGTCGCTGTCGGGAGCCTTGGCGACGAGCCGCGAGACATCGGCGCGCAGCTTCGCATCGGGCAGCGAGTCGACGAGCATCCGGGCGCTGGCGCGGTCCGGCTCGGCGAAGACGAAGTCGAAGGCGACGGCGGCCGCGCCCAGTTCGCTCAGCCGGTCGACGAGCGCGGCAATGCGGGTTCTCGGCCAGGGCCACTGGCCGTAAGCCTTCAGGCTGTCCTCGTCGACGCCGACGACGCGCACCGGCGCCTCGGGATCATAGACGCGTGGCGACAGGCGCTGAAAATGATCGAAGACCATGTTGCGCAGGTCGTCGAGCAGACGGGGCTGCAACAGGCCCCAGGGCAGCGTCAGCAGGCCGGCGAGGAGCGCGGCGACCAGAAAGACTTGTTTGCGCGAGAGCATCGGCGCTCCGTCAGAATCGCGCAATCGCGCGGCCACTCAGGCGTTTCGGCCACGCTAGTTCACGCCGGACAGTTCAACAAGACTGAGGTTCCGAGCCTCTCCCTCGCTTAGTCGTCGTCGCAGCCAGTGCAGCCATGGGGATGATGGGGCGGAGGCGGAGGAGGCGGAGGAGGAGGCGGCGGTGGAGGCGGCGGCGGTGGAGGAGGTGGAGGTGGAGGTGGAGGCGGCGGCGGAGAAGGAGGGGGCGGCGCCGGCGGCTTGGGGGGCTGGGGAGCCTCCTGCTGCGACGCCGTCGGCGCGGGGCGCGGTTGGGGTGGCGCGGGCTGATTAGTGGCGTTGGCGCTGCTCTGCACCAACGCGCCGCCGGCCCAGACGGGCGCGAGCGCCGAAAGACCCGGCGACGGCTCGACGCTGGCCGGGGCGTGGTCCCCGAGCGCCGCGGCGCTGTCGTTGGAATGGCTGACGCGGGCGCCGCCGGATTGGCCGCGGCGGCTCCCCATGTCCGCGACCATGGCGGCGATGGTCTCCGGCGGCACGCGGAAAGGTTCGGAAACGCCCGATTCGGAGGCGCAGACGCCGAAGCCGGGGCGGTTGAGCGTCTGCGCCCCGCCATCGGGGCCCATCACTTCGACGACGCCGATCTGATGCACGACGAGGGTTTCGCAGTCGCCCCCGGTCCGCAGGAGGACCGAACCGCCGCGCACCCCGATGACCGCCGTCGGCGTTCTCAGACTGACGCCGGCTCCATGGCTCACCCCGCCGCCCACGAACCGCATGACGCCTTTGGCGAGCCGGACGCCCTGGCTGCCGGAGGCGCCTCGGTAAACGAAGTCGTCGATCACCGCGGAACTGTTGCGTCCGACCGTCAGCGTCGAGGAATCGTCGAAGACGATCTGCGCGCTCCCCTCCCCGGCCGTGTCGATGCGTTCGCCCTTCTCGACGCCCTGCCCCAGAGAAAGCGCGCGACGCACGGCGCCGGGCGGGGCGCCGAAGGCCGCCGGATTGACGGCGCCGACATTGCCGACTCTCTCCGCCCCCGCCGCCGTGGAGAACGCCAGCGCGAGGGAGAGGACGCCGACGATGCGCTTGTGAAGCCTGACCATGACGCCGCGCGCCCTCCTCTAGAATTTCGCCGTGGGGCCGAAGGAGACCGACACATTGCGCGTCGAGAAGTTCGACAGGTTCGAGTCGTTGCGCGCAAATTCGAGATTGGCCGCGAAGCCGAGCATGGGCGTCACGGGCGCATCCAGCATGACCCCATAGGTCCACGCCGCATCGCGCCGCGCCACGAAGGGCGAGACGAGCGGATTGGGCGCGTCGAAGGCGAGATGGGTGAAGCGCGCGTAAGGCGAGATTGTCCACCGTCGCGCCAGGGCTGGATGCGGCGAATCGACCTCGAGCCGCAGCATCGCCTGCGCGTCGAATTGGTTGGAGCTCTGTGCGGCATAAAAGGCCCCGGCGCGCGTGTAGCCGATGCGGCCTTCGAGTCGCACGGCGTCGAAAAGCGCATAGCCGCCGTTGAGATAGCCCGTGACGGCGTCGCCCGTCGCGAGCGTCGAGAGCGTCGCCTCGGGCGCGACGCCAAAGGCGCTCGGCGCCCGTGCGACCCACAGGCTGCGCCACTCGGCGCCCGGCTCCAGCCAGAAGTCGGGGGTCAGATCGGCCCGCAGACTCGCCCCCGCGCCGCCCGTATCGAGATAATTGTTCGACCCGAGCAGAGAGACCGCCCCGCTTGCATAAGGATGGATCGAGAGGCCCTGAACGGCGCCCTGCGGGATGAAGAAGCGGGGGCCAATCGAAGCGGCGAAGAGCGCGACGCTGTATTGCGGCAGCCTGAACTGCTCGGTCGCATAGGCGGTCAAACGCGTCTCGAGTTGATCGCCGCGCTGACTGCCGAATTCGTAGTCATGCGCGGCCTGCACGAGTTGAAACGCATTGACGTCGCCTCTCGGCCCGCCGGGCGAAACCGTGCCCGCCCCGCCGATCTGAAACAGCGAACTGGCTGGAAAATAATTGGCGTTGGACTGGGCGCGAAGGCCCGTGTGAAGCCGAACCGTCAGGCGGCTCGGCTGCGTTCGCTTCTCGATATCCGGCAGTTGCGCGTCGATCTGGGCCTTTTGCACAGCGTCGAGGCTCTGGCTCTTGCGCGCCTCCTTGAGATGCTGCGCGGCGACGGCCCAATTCCCCAGCCGCGCATAGAGAAACCCGAGTTCCTTGCGCGCCCGGGACAGGTCCGGATTGAACATCAGCAGCCGCTCGAGCGCCCCGATGGCGGCCTCGTCATCTCTCAGTTCGGTCGCGAGAGCGACGAAGCGATAGGTCGCGGCGTCGTCCTCCGGATGGGCCTGAATATGCGCGGCGAGCCGGTCGCGTTCGGCGCGGGCGTCCTGCGCGGCCGCGGGCGCGCACATCGCGGCGGCCATCAGGGCGACAAGGAAAAATCGCGTCGGTTGCAGTTTGAAAAAGCGCACGCGCCGCTCCCGGATAACAGGAGTTTCATCGCGCCGAACCTTCAACTTGACAATAAGCCATCCAGGACCGGGGCGGCCACGGCCTTGTGGCACAAACCTCTATCCAGCCGTGAAATCACGGCTCCGGCAGAGCCGGGCCGGGCGACGCCCGTCGTAAGAAAAAGCGACTGTTGCCATTAGGCGACAGCTCTGGCGCGGCGGCGCCTGCGCAATGGGCGCCGCGCGCAAGGCTGGCCGAAGGGCGCAGCGGCGGACAGGAGACGGCGCAGGACGATCAGGAGATCGGCGGCGTCCCGCGTCGCGCCATGCATGACCGCAGCGCGAATGTCGGCGACGACCTTCGTGCGGGCGACCGCCCGCGAGCGGCGGTTCCGGCAATAGCCGGCGAGCATGCGCTCGTGTTTCTCGCCCGGAACCGCCCCGAGCAGGATTTCATGCGGGCCGAGCCCGGCGATCTCTCGACAAGTTGCGATCGGCGTCAACGGAACAGTCATCGCGGACCCCTTCGAACGTCCAATACTCCCGATTGCGAGCAAGGACATGTATAGGGGCCGCCGCTAGACTCTTGTGTGCGCGGGCGCACGCCGCGGGGCCGTCACTCCGCCTCGTTCATGGCGTCGCGGACGCGTTTTTCGAGCAGAGCCGGCCGAAGGAGAACGAGGCCGCCGCGGATTTTCTCGGCCGTGCCCTCCTCGATCATGGCGCCGAGTTCGCGGCTGACCTGCTCGCGCCGGCAGCCGATCCGCGCTGCGAGATCGTGTTGGAACGGCGGCGGCGAGATGATCGACTGGCCATCGTGACCCTTGCGCGGGGCCGACATGCGCAACAACTCGGAGTAAAGCCTGTGGCGCAGATCGAGGACGGAACGCTCGAACAGCCTGATGTTGAGCTCGCGCACGCGCGCCGTCAGCAGGCGCAGCAGCCGCTCCGTGATCTCCGGCGCATGCAGCACGATCTCGCGGAAGACTCCGGGCGGGACGAGTAGGATTTCCGCATTGGTCAGCGCCGTGACATTGGCTGAGCGCTTGGCCCCGTCGATCGCCGCCATTTCGCCGAAGAACTTGCCCGGTCCGAAATCGCCCAGGATCATCTCCTTGCCCGCCGCCGTGCGGACCAACACGCGCACGTCGCCGCCGACGATGAAATAGACGTCCTCGGATGGGTCCTCGAAGTCGAGCACCAGCTCGCCCTCGTCGTATCGCTTGCGGACGCACTGGCGGCCGAAGGCCTCGGCGCGCGCAGGGTCGAGCCCCGCGAAAAAAGGGATGCCGTCGAAAACGGACACTGGGAAGCTCCGGGAAAATCTCAGTAAAGCGCGAGGCATAGTGCCGCCAAACTGGGGCGCCGTCGAGGGGCGTTTTTTGTTGGCGTCCGCCGCGCCGCTCTGGCGCGGAAGGCGCGGGCGCGCGACAATGACGTGATGGATCTGCGGATCGCCACCTTCAATCTCGAAAACCTCGACTGGGCCGCGACCCGCGCGGCGGCGTTCGAGGCGCGGCGCGCGGCGCTGCTGCCGCTGCTCGAGTCGCTCGACGCCGACGTGCTCTGCCTTCAGGAGGTCGGAGCGCAGAAGCCGCACAAGCACGCGCCGCGCGATTATCTCGCGCTCGACCGGCTGATCGCCGCGACCCCTTACGCGCATTACGCGCGCGCGGCGAGCCTGCGGCCGGGAACTCGCGCGCCCGCGGACGTGCACAACCTCGCGATCCTCAGCCGCTGGCCGATCGGGGCGACGAGGCAGATTCATCACGACATCGTGAGCCGCTGGGAATGGCCGCCGCCCAGCGAGGGGGACGTCGCGCCCGAGCCCATCCTCATCGAATGGGACAGGCCGCTGCTCTATGCCGCCATCGAGACGCCCGGCGGGCCGCCCCTCCATGTACTCAACCTGCATCTGCGCGCCCCGAGGCCCGCGCCTGTCGCGACGGCGCGCGGCGAGGGATCGAGCAAGTCGCAGATCGAAGGGCAGTTCGTCGCCGCGCAGAAGCGCGAGGGTCAGGCGCTGGAGGCGCGTCTCTTCATCGAAACGCTCTTCGACGCGGAGCCCGACGCGCGTCTCGCCGTCTGCGGTGATTTCAACGCCGACGAACATGACGCGCCAACGAGGCTCTTGCGCGGCGGGGATAATGAGACGCAACAGGGGCCGCGCGCGCTGACGCCGCTCGAAGACAGGGTCGAGGCGTCACGACGCTACACGGTGCTGCACGCGGGCCGCCCCAAGCTCATCGACCATATTCTCGCCTCCAACGCCCTCGCCGGGGCCTGTCGCGAGACGCGCATTCTCAACGCGGGGCTTCTGGACGAAGTCTTTGCAAAGGACCCGATCCTCGGCTCGCTCCACGCGCCGATCGTCGCGCGGCTGTCATTGTGACGCTCAGAGCGGCGCGCCGTCCATGCCGATGCGGTGCATCAGATAGCACAGGCAATCCTGCTCCACCGCGCGGGGATCGACGGTGAGCATGGCGGGGATGGCCGGGCGCGTCAGCGTGATCTCGCCCCCTTCGTAGGCGAAATAATCATCCGGCGGCGAATGGTCGCCGTCGCCGGGCAGAATGTCGAGCCGCATACCGGCGCGGGCGACGCCGAAGGAGGCGCCAGGCTCCAGTTCGCTGAAATTCAGACGGTCGATGTCCGACCGGAACATGAAGTCGGCCGGCGAACCGTCGAAGGAGAAGGTCGCCCCGGCCGGCGGCTTGACGATGGCGCAGGTGCGCAGAAGATCGACGTCCTGCGCGGTCGGCGCGTGCTCGGGCAGATGCGAAATGGACAGCGCCGCATCGACGAGTTCGATCGCATGAGCGGTTGCAGAGCCCGCGCCCGCCTTGCCGCATTCGACCGTGATCGCCGGGCAGAGCTCGGCGAAGGCCGCCGCCTGCGTGCCGACCGGCCTCTGGAAATGCACGACCGTGCGCGAGAAGAGTTGCGCCAGCGAAATGAACTTCGGCTCCAATCGACGCACGCAGGCGTAATGCGGATTGAAGCCGGTGTTGTTGTGGATGTCGATGCTCCCAAAAAGACGGCGCGCCGCAGCGTAGTCATAGACCCATTGCGCCATCGCCGCCTGCGGATCGTCCGGATGGAGCGTCCCCGGCCACACGCGATTATAGTCGAGTTCCCCTGGGAGCGTGCGCACATTGGCGGCGGCGGCGCGCACATTGCCGATGAAGAACAGCAGCGCACGATTGAGCCCGCGCGGCGCATGGCGGCGCAGCACCGCCTGCATCGCTTCGAGCCCGCTATATTCGTTGCCGTGCAGCAGCGTGGAGACGAAGAGCGGTTCGAGGTCGCGCCCCGGCAGATCGAAAAGCGTGGGGCCGGGCAGAAGCTCGCTCAGCCTGTCCGCCGGGCAATCGAGGAAACCTTCGGGCAGTCGATCCATTACCGCGCAGGGCGCGTCGATCACGTTCATCCTCACAAATCCCATTCGTGCACGGGCGCGCCGCTACGTTGTCCTTCGCAATAGGCGGCCATCATGGCGAAAAGATCGCCGTCGCAGGCGTCGAGCGCCTTGCGCTGCCAGGCGGCGCCGGTCTGGCCCGAGCGCACCCGCGCCTCGATCACGTCGAGATGGCCGCGCGCATCCGTCACGCCGAGATCGGAGAGCCCCTGCCGCGCCAGCGGGATCAGCCGCTCGGTGAGCAGCCGGTCGGCGCCGATCTCGCCCACCCCCGTCCAGATCAGCACGGCGTCGAGTCCGTGGCGCGCCGCCGTGTAGAAGTTGCGCCGCGCTTCCTCGAAGGAGAGGCCGCCCGTTCCATTGTCGCCCTGAACGGCCAGCGCGCGGGCGAGGCCGAGATACAGCGCGGCGTTGGCCATCATGTCGATGAAGGTCGGGCCGGCGGGCAGGATGCGGTGCTCCACGCGCAGATGCGGCGCGCCATCCGCGTCGAAGCCGATCAGCGGCCGATTCCAGCGCCAGATGACGCCATTGTGCAGACGCAGATGGCGCAGGGCGTCGGGGCCGTCCTCGAAGGCGATGGGCAGCAGCGGGTCATAATCGCGCAGATTCTCCTCGAAGATTTCGAGAAGGGACTGCCCGGCGTAGCCCGAGCCCATGCAGACGCGCGCCGGGCCGGGCACATCGACCGCCTGCTCGAAAAGCGGAATGCGCGTTTCTTCCCACAGCGCCTTGCCGAAGAGGAACGGCGCGTTTCCGCTTGCGGCGAGAATGGGCGCCGAGGCGGCGATGGAGGCGTTGTAATAGAGATGCGCGAGATCGGCGGGCGACTTGAGGTGAACCTGGAAGGACGTGGTCGCCGCCTCGAGCATGAGGTCGCGGTGCTCGGAGACGAGATGCTCCCGGCCCAATATGTCGACCCTGAGCGGCCGGCCGCCGCGCATGCGCAGCACCTCGCTGTTGAGCGCATAATAGCGATTGAGCGGGGACATGTTGCCAAGCGTCATGTCCTCGTCGCGAATCGTGGGCAGCGTGCCGATCAGCACCAGATTGGCGTCGAGGCGATGCGCCGCCTCGTTGCACTGACGCCAAACCTCCATCAGCCTGTCCTGCGCGCGGCCGAGCGCGTCGCCTTCGAGGGTTAGCGGCTCACAGTTCAGCTCCAGGTTGAAGCGCGACAGCTCCGGCACGACCAGAGGATTGTCCAGCGTTTCAAGCAGCCGCTGATTGATCGGCGCCGGGAAGTAATTGTGGTCGAGAATCCAAGTTTCGACCTCGAAGCCGAGCATGTGGCCGGAGCGCGAGAATTTGTCGGCCGCAAACAGCGCCCGCGCGCATTCGGTCTCCTCGGCGAGCCGGGCCGCGAAACGGGCCTTGTCCTCGCCGGTGAAGCCTGTGGCTTTTATTTCCTCGCCCACGACGCCCCCCTGTCTATGCGCTTTTATTACCTGGAAGCGAGTCCGGGAAGTAGGCGTCGACAATCGCTCCCCGGCGACGCTACCGCAAAACCAAGGGACGCCGTAAGAAGGACGCGAAAAGAAAGGGCCGCCCCTTGTCCGACATCGCTTATGTAAACGGCGTCTTCACGCCGCTCCAAGACGCCCGCGTCTCGATCCTCGACCGCGGTTTCCTCTTCGCCGACGGCGTCTATGAGGTCGCCGCGGTGATCGAGGGCCGGCTGATCGACAATGACGCACATATGGCGCGGCTCCTGCGCTCGCTCGGCGAACTCAGGCTCGAAAGCCCCGTGCCGATAGAAGAGATCGTCGAGATCCAGCGGGCGCTCGTCGCCAGCAACGGCGTTGCGGAGGGGCTCGTCTATCTCCAGATCACGCGCGGAGCGGCAGAGCGGGACTTCTCCTTCCCCAAGAACGTGAAACCGACCCTCGTCGGCTTTACGCAGAAGAAGAACATCCTCGCCTCTCCGGCGGCGCAGACGGGCGTAAACGTCCTCACGGTCCCCGATCTTCGCTGGGCGAGGCGCGACATCAAGAGCATCGCCCTGCTGGCGCAGGTGCTCGCCAAACAGGCGGCGACGGAGGCGGGTTGTCAGGAGGCCTGGATGGTCGATCACGAGGGCTTCGTCACAGAGGGCTCGTCCTCCACGGCCTTCATCATCACCAGGGGCGGGGCGATCGTGACGCGGCCCAATTCGGCCGCGATCCTGCCCGGATGCACCCGCCGCGCCGTGACGGCGCTGGCCGAAAGCGAAGGGCTCACGGTGGAGGAGCGGCCGTTCTCTGTGGCGGAAGCTCACGAGGCGGCGGAAGCCTTTCTGACCAGCGCATCCAATCTGGTTCTCCCTGTCATCTCCGTCGACGGCCGTCCTGTCGGGGCCGGCGCGCCGGGCGAAAGAGCGAAGCGGCTGCGCGCCATCTATTTAGACTTCGCGCGCGCCACGGCGATCTGATCAGCCCTGCGTCTCCAGCTCCGGCGCCGGGCTCCTCTGCTCCTCGATGGCGAAGGCGAGCATGAGGCTGAAAACCGCCGCCGCCAGGCACCAGAGCGAATACCAGGCCGGCCGGTTCTCGGCGATCGCGAAGACGAATGTGGCGAAGACCGCCCAGCCGAAGAGCGCCACGCCGCGCCGCGCGCTACAGACGAGCGGCACGACCGTCAGCACGACGTAAAGGAGATGCGCCAGAAGCGGCGGCCGCTCAAACAGCGGGTCATAGGCCAGCGCATGGCGAACGATCTTGAGGTCGATGCCGCCGGCGCCTGCGAGCTTCGCGACGAGATAGACGGCGAGAATGACGCCCACGCCGCCGAGCATGCGCCACAGGCGTTTGCGCTCCGGGTCGAGCTCCGCATGGGCGGCGGCGTAAGGGGTCAGCACCGGCCAGAGCGCAAAGGCGATCAGCGTGTAGAGATAGCGATAGGGCTGGCCCGCCTTTGGATCGTCCACCGTCCACCAGACGGCGGCTTCCGTGAACTGATGAAGCGCGAAAACCAGCGGAAACGCGGCAAACAGAAGCATTCGCCGATCGAAACTGATTGCCTTCGACACCATTCCAAAGCCAGCCAAACCCAAGCCGACTCCGGCCGTAATGCTTGCTTCGAGCGAATAGCACATGGCGCAATCCGGAAAGCCGCACCTTCATCCGCCGGAGACTTCCGGCGTTGAAAAAATCTAGTGCGCGCCAAGCGCCTGGTCGAGACCTCGAGGGCGAGAGGCGCCGCCGTCCGCTTGCCTCTTATCTTGCGCTTCGGCCCGCCTCGTTTGCGCCGGAACACTACTGGCAGGCGCGCGTTTTTCCATGGAGTGAAGTTTCATCACGGAGGCCGACATGGGCAGCCTGCTGCACTATGCGATCCTGTTCCTCATCGTGGCCGTCATCGCCGCCTTCTTCGGATTTGGCGGCGTCGCCGGAACGGCCGTGGAAGGCGCGCGAATTCTCTTCTGGGTGGCGCTCGTTCTCTTCGTCATCTCGGCTGTCGTGGGTTTCCTCCGCCGAGCCTGATGGCGACTTGCGCTTTTCTCTCTTTGGTGCTCCCACCTGGACCGGCGTCAGCCGGTCCTTTTTTCTAAGGGATGTCGCCGAGCGCGGAAAGCCAGGCTTCGGCCGAGGAATCGCTCGGCGCGCGCCAGTCTCCGCGTGGCGAGAGGGAGCCTCCCGAGCTGACCTTCGGGCCATTCGGCAGAGCCGTGCGCTTGAACTGGCTCGTTGCGAAAAAGCGCCGCAGGAAGACCGTGAGCCAGTGCTTGATCTCATGAAGATCATAGGCGCGCCGGTCGCCCTCGGCGATGACGGACGGCCACGCGCCCGATTTCGCGTCGCGCCAGGCGCGCCATGACAGGAAAGCCGTCTTCGCCGGGCTGAAGCCATAGCGCGTCGTGTAGAACAGGTTGAAATCCTGAAGCGCGTAAGGACCGACGAAAGCCTCGGTGCGCTGCGCCTCTACGCCGGGGACGAGTTCCGGCGAGATTTCGGTTGCGAGAATATCGACGAGCACCTCGACGGTTTCAGGACCAAAGCGCGCGTCGCGCGCGCACCAGCGAATGAGGTGCTGGATGAGCGTCTTCGGCACGGAGGCGTTGACGTTGTAATGCGACATCTGATCGCCGACGCCATAGGTGCACCAGCCGAGCGCAAGCTCGGAGAGATCGCCCGTGCCGATGACGATGGCGTCGTGGAAATTCGCGAGCCGGAAGAGAAGAGAGGTGCGCGCGCCGGCCTGCACATTCTCATAGGTCGCGTCATAGACGGCCTCGCCGCGCGCGGCGGGATGGCCAATATCCGCCAGCATCTGCCGGCAGGCGTCCGAAACGTCGATCTCTTGCGCCGCGACGCCGAGCGCGCGCATCAGCCGCCAGGCGTTGCTCTTCGTGCGGTCGCTCGTCGCGAAAGCCGGCAGCGTATAGGCGAGGATGTTTTCGCGCGGCAGGCCAAGGCGCTCCATCGCCGTCACGGCGACGAGCAGGGCATGAGTCGAATCGAGGCCGCCCGACACGCCGATGACCACTTTCTTGATTCCGGCCGCGCGCAGTCTTTGCTCGAGCCCGTGCGACTGAATGTTGAAAGCCTCGAAACACAGCTCCGCGAGGCGCGCGTCGTCATTCGGCACGAAGGGAAAACGCGGCACGTCCCGCATTAGCCCGAGATCGACGTTGCAGGGCGCGCGGAGTTCGAAGTTCACCCGCCGGTAGCGCGTCGCGCCCGCCTCCACGTCGGCGCAATCGCCGAAACTGCCTTGCCTCGCGCGCTCGGCGAGAAGGCGGCCGAGGTCGATGTCGGCCAGCACGAGCTGCGGCTCATCCGAAAAGCGCGGCGCCCGCGCGAGCTGATCACCCTTCTCGTAAATCATGGCCTCGCCGTCCCAGGCGAGATCGGTCGTCGACTCGCCCTGCCCGGCGGCCGAGTAGAGATAGGCGGCGAGGCAGCGCGCCGAATGCGCCGCGCAGAGCGTCTGGCGGTAATCGGATTTTCCAACGATGGCGTTCGAGGCTGAAAGATTCAGCAGCACGGTCGCGCCCGCGAGCGCCGCGCGCGACGACGGCGGAATGGGAACCCAGACGTCCTCGCAGACCTCCATGTGAATGGTAAGTCCCGTGAAGTCGCTCGCCTCCAGCAGAATATCCGAACCGAAAGGCGCCAGCTCGCCGGCGACGGAAATCTCCTCGCCCGCGACGAAGGCCCCCGAAGCAAAATGCCGGCGCTCGTAGAATTCGCGGTAGTTCGGCAGATAGGTCTTCGGCGTCACGGTGAGCACGCGCCCACGCAGAATGGCGATCGCGCAATTGTAGAGCCGCCCGCGATGGCGCAGCGGCGCGCCGACGACGATCAGTGGATGGAGCGCGCGCGACGCGGCGACGAGCGTGGCGAGCGCCGAATCGACGGCGTCGAGCAGCGCCTCCTGCTGCAAAAGATCGTCGATCGCATAGGCCGACAGGCCGAGTTCCGGGAAGAGAGCGAGCGAGGCGCCGCGCTTGTGCGCGTCTTCCGCCATCTCGATGGTGCGCGCGACATTGAAGGCCGGATCGGCGACGCGCACCACCGGGCAGGCGACGGCGGCGCGGACGAAGCCATGCGTATGAAGAGAGAAGAAAGGATGGGTCATGAGCTTGCGCGCGAGCGGCCCGAGGAGGGAGCCGGCATAATGCCGGAAGCGGCGGCGCCTGTCATGCCCCGAAGACGAATAAGGCTGCGTCCCGCAACCAGATCCATTCGTTTTTGCGAAGGTTCAAATTCGCTTTTTCTATGATTTCCCGTGTTTTCGCCCGCTAAACTGCGGTTTTGAAGAGTTCTAAAAAAGCGCCCGCGCCTCCGGCGACGAATGAGCTGGGGGGGAAGGTCGGCGCCGATTGACGAGCGGAGGCATTTTCAAATGTGGTCCGAACTTCGCGGCCTGAAGGACGACATCGACTATGGCACGCCGCCGAAGGACGGCGCGCCCGTCACTCTTGAGATCGACGGCGCGCCCGTGACCGTTCCGGCCGGCTCATCGGTGATGCTGGCGGCCGCCATGGCGGGGCGCCCGATCCCGAAGCTGTGCGCCACCGACATGCTCGAGCCCTTCGGGAGCTGCCGCGTCTGCCTCGTTGAAATCGAAGGACGCGGCGGCTTTCCGGCGAGCTGCACGACGCCTGTCGTCGAGGGCATGAAGGTCAAGACCCAGTCGGAAACGTTGCAGCGGCTGCGCAAGGGCGTTCTGGAGCTTTATCTCTCGGATTTTCCTGAAAGCGAGATCGACGGCGGCTGGAGCGAGTTCCACGAAACGCTCGAGGCGGAAGGCGTAGCCACTCACCCTTATGGCAAGGGCAAGACTCATTTCGATGCGGAGGTCGACGCATCGAATCCTTACTTCCTGTTCGACCCGTCGAAATGCATCGTGTGCAGCCGTTGCGTGCGCGCCTGCGCCGAAGTGCAGGGAACATTTGCGATCACCATCGCCGGAAGAAGCTTCGAGTCGAAAGTTGTCGCGAGTCAGGATCAGCCCTTCTTTGAATCCGAATGCGTGAGCTGCGGCGCCTGCGTGCAGGCGTGTCCCAGTCATGCGCTGGTTGAAAAAAGTTTGTTCGAAGGAGAATACGTCCATGCCGAACCCGTTGAAGCCTGAAAAATCGGTCGTCACGACCTGCGCCTATTGCGGCGTCGGCTGCGGCTTCAAGGCCGAGACGCGCGGGGGCAAGATCGTGCGCATGACGCCGTGGAAGGAGGGCAAGGCGAACCATGGCCACAGCTGCATCAAGGGCCGCTTCGCCTATGACTACTATGATCACCCCGACCGCGTGCGCACGCCGCTGATCCGCGCGTCGATCAACGATCCATGGACGCCGGTCTCCTGGGAGGAGGCGTTCAGCTATGCGGCGAATGAGTTCAAGCGCATCCAGGCCGCCTATGGGCGCGGCTCGATCGGCGCTGTCTCGAGCTCGCGCTGCACGAATGAGGAAATCTTCCTCGTGCAGAAATTCGCGCGCGCCGTCCTCCTCAACAACAACATCGACAATTGCGCCCGCATTTGCCATTCGCCGACGCAGTTCGGATTGAGTGCGACGGTCGGCTGGGGCGCGGCGAGCCAGCATTTCGACTCCATCCTGCAGTCCGATGTCATCATGGTCGTCGGCGCCAATCCGACGGAGGGCCATCCTGTCTTCGGCTCGCTGATGAAGCGGCGCATCCGGCAGGGCGCGAAGCTCATCGTCGTCGATCCCAGACGCACGGAAACGGTGAAATCGGCGCATTGCGCGGCCGATATTCATCTTGCCATCCGGCCGGGCACGAATGTCGCGATCCTCGACAGCATCGCCCATGTCGTCGTGCGTGAGAAGCTCTACAATGAAGCGTTCATCCGCGCGCGTTGCGAATGGAGCGAGTTCGAGAACTGGGCGTCGCTGGTCGGCTCGGACAAATATGCGCCCGAGGTCGTCGGCCCGCTGGCGGGCGTCGCGCCGGAGGACATTCGCGCCGCCGCGCGGCTCTACGCCAAGGGTCCGAAATCGGCGATCTATTACGGCCTCGGCGTGACCGAACATTCGCAGGGCTCCACGGGCGTGATGTGCCTCGGCAATCTCGCGCTCGCCTGCGGCATGCTGGGCCGCGAGGGCGTCGGCGTGAACCCGCTTCGCGGCCAGGGCAATGTGCAGGGCGGAAGCTGTCTCGGCAGCTGGCCGCATGTGTTCAGCGGCTATCGCTTCGTCACCGACGACGCGGTGCGTTCGAGCTTCGAGGCCGAATGGGGCGTGACGCTCGACGCCGAGCCGGGACTGCGCCTGCCCAACATGCTCGACGCCGCCGTCGCGGGCTCGTTCAAGGGCATGTATGTCATGGGCGAAGATCCGGTTCAGAGCGATCCGAACCAGCATCACGTCATCGCCGCCATGAAGAACATGGAATGCGTCGTGCTCCACGACCTCTTCCTCAATGAGACGTCGAAATACGCCCATGTCTTTTTCCCCGGCTCGTCGTCGCTGGAGAAGGACGGCACCTTCACCAACGCCGAGCGGCGCGTTTCGCGCGTGCGCAAGGTGGTGGAGCCGCTCGCGGGCTATCAGGACTGGGAGATTACGGTAAAGTTCATGAACGCCATGGGGTATCCGGCCTCCTATTCCAATCCCGGCGAGGTGCTCGACGAGATCGCGCGGCTGTCGCCCGCCTATCGCGGCATGAGTTTTGATCTGATCGACCGCATCGGCTCGGCGCAGTGGCCCTGCGACGAGAGCGCGCCCGAAGGCACCGAGGTTCTGCATCGCGAGAAGTTCCCGCGCGCCAATGGCCGCGGCACCTTCATGCTGACGGAATATGTGCCGACGGCCGAGCGCACTTCGGATCAGTATCCGCTGCTGCTGACGACGGGGCGCATTCTCTCGCAGTACAACGTCGGCACGCAGACGCGGCGCACGCCGAACTCTCTCTGGCATCCGGAGGACGTGCTGGAGATCAACGCCGAGGACGCGGCGGCGCGCGGCGTGAAGGACGGCGATTTCGTGCGCGTCGCGAGCCGCTTCGGCGAGATCGAGCTGCGCGCCCGCCTGTCGGCCCGCGTCAATCCGGGCGTCGTTTACACGACGTTCCATCACGCCAAGTCGAAGGCGAACGCCGTAACGTCCGATCTCTCGGACTGGGCGACGAACTGTCCGGAATACAAGGTCACGGCGGTCGATGTCGTGCGCATCGCGGCCCATTCCGGCGCAGGCGCCGCCGAGGGCGCCAGACCCTCGACCCGCGAACTGGAGCCCGCAGAATGAGCGCGACGCAGCAGAGCGGCCCGGGCGGCGCGCCGGTGATGGCGCTGGATCGCATCGTTCTGATGGCCAATCAGATCGGAGACTTCTTCGCGCCCTATCCCCCGGAGCGGCGCGCGGAAGGGATCCGCAATCACTTGCGGACCTATTGGGACCCGCGCATGCGTCAGGAGCTGCTGGCGCTCATCGCATCCGGCGGCGCCGGCCTCGCGCCGCATGTCGTCGAGGGCGCGAAGCTGCTCGAGGACGAGACCCAAAAAAAACCCGGCTATTACGGCCCCCCGAAAGCGTAAGGCGCTCGAGGCGAGCGTCCCCGAAGCCTCCTGCGCCGGAAAAGGGCGGGGTCCCCTCCCCCGCCCTTTTCTTTTCATGAGAAAGGTGAGCGGCGCTACCGCGCCTGCGCGATCCGGCGCGCGTCGAAAACCGGGTTCGAGCCCTGCTCTCCCTCCCGGAACATCACGATCGTCACGGCGAAATTGGCTCTGAGCGGCTGGCCCGGCTGCACGACCTGCGTTGCGCCCGGTGCCCAATCGATGAAGCGGAAATGCGTATATCCCCGCGCGAGCGTCTCCCGCGCGCCAAGCGCCAGAAGCTGCTGGAGCGCCAGGTCCTCCGGCCCCGCCTCGACCCCGGAGAGATCGAGACGGGCCATATTCGGCCCGAGCGACTGCACATTCGAGAGACAGGCCGAACACAGCAGCGCCGCCATGAGCAAGGCCGCCTGCCGCGCGCGCTTTCCCGCTTTGCCGATCATGCGCCCTCTTCTCACGGGGACAGGAAAACAGAAAGGGCGGGGTCTCCCCCGCCCTTTTGAAGATCGCACGATCCTTTCGGGATCAGCCCCAATGCGCCAGAATGGCGAGCATCAGCAGCGCGACGATGTTGGTGATCTTGATCGCCGGGTTCACGGCCGGGCCGGCGGTGTCCTTGTAGGGGTCGCCGACGGTGTCGCCCGTGACCGAGGCTTTATGCGCCTCGGAGCCCTTGAGGTGCTTCACGCCGTCCTTGTCGACGAAGCCGTCCTCGAAGGACTTCTTGGCGTTGTCCCAGGCGCCGCCGCCGGAGGTCATGGAGATAGCGACGAAGACGCCATTCACGATCACGCCGAGGAGCAGAGCGCCGACCGCCGCAAGGGCGTTGGCCTTGCCGCCGCCAAGCAGCAGAACCACGATGAACATCACGAGCGGCGCCGCGACCGGCAGCAGCGAGGGGACGATCATTTCCTTGATCGCCGCCTGGGTCAGCATGTCGACCGCGCGGCCGTAATCCGGACGGGCCGAGCCGTCCATGATGCCGGGCTTCTCCTTGAACTGACGGCGCACTTCCTCGACGACCGAGCCGGCCGCGCGGCCGACGGCCGTCATGGCGATGCCGCCGAAGAGGTAGGGAATGAGACCGCCAAAGATCAGGCCTGCGACCACGAAGGGGTTCGACAGGCTGAAGTCGATGTTCTCCATTCCCTTGAAGAAGGAGACGCCCGTCGCGGCAAAGTGCTTGATGTCGTTCGTATAGGCCGCGAACAGCACCAGCGCGCCGAGGCCCGCCGAGCCGATGGCGTAGCCCTTGGTGACCGCCTTGGTCGTGTTGCCGACGGCGTCGAGCGCGTCGGTCGACTGGCGGACTTCCTTCGGCAGGCCGGACATTTCGGCGATGCCGCCGGCATTGTCCGTCACGGGGCCGAAGGCGTCGAGCGCGACGATCATGCCGGCGAGGCCGAGCATCGTCGTGACCGCGATCGCCGTGCCGTAGAGGCCGCCGAACTGATAGGTGAGGATGATGCCGAGCACGATCACCACGGCCGGAGCGGCCGTCGATTCGAGCGACACGGCGAGACCCTGGATGACGTTGGTGCCGTGACCCGTCACCGACGCCTGGGCGATCGACACCACCGGGCGCTTGCCCGTCGCGGTGTAATATTCGGTGATGTAGACGATGGCGCCCGTCACGATGAGGCCGATGATCCCACACAGGAACAGCGCGAAGCCGTTGATCGGCTCGCCATTGACCTTGCCGACCTCGCCGAGGCCGACGGTGAACAGCGTCGCAAGGAAGAGGCCCGGAATGGAGAGCACGCCCGTGGCGATCAGGCCCTTGTAGAGCGCGTCCATGATGGAGTCGTTCTTGAGGCCGATCTTCTCGAAGTAGGGCGCCGCGAACTTGCCCCACTCCGTGTCGTCCTGGCCGAGCTTCACGAAATAGGTGCCTGCGATCGAGGTGACGATGGAGAGGCCGCCGATGGCGAGCGGATAGAGCACGGCGCTCGCAAGTCCGGCCTGACCGGCGAAGAAGATCGAGGCCAGCACCATAGTCGCGACGACCGTGACGGCGTAGGTCTCGAAGAGGTCGGCGGCCATGCCCGCGCAATCGCCGACGTTATCGCCGACATTGTCCGCGATGGTCGCCGGATTGCGCGGATCGTCCTCCGGAATGCCCGCCTCGACCTTGCCGACGAGGTCGGCGCCGACATCCGCGCCCTTGGTGAAGATGCCGCCGCCCAGACGCGCGAAGATCGAGATCAGCGAGGCGCCGAAGCCGAGCGCCACCAGCGCGTCGACCACGACGCGGTCGGCGGCCGTATAGCCGGCGAACCAGGTCAGGATCGCGTAATAGACCGCGACGCCCAGCAGCGCGAGGCCCGCGACCAGCAGGCCCGTGACCGCGCCCGCCTTGAAGGCGATGTCGAGGCCGCCCGCGAGCGATTGCGTCGCCGCCTGCGCGGTGCGGACATTGGCGCGCACCGAGACGTTCATGCCGATATAGCCGGCCGCGCCCGAGAGCGCCGCGCCGATGGCGAAGCCGAACGCGACCGCCCAGCCGAGCAGGATGACGAGCAGCACGAAAATCACGCCGCCGACCATGCCGATGGTCTTGTACTGGCGGTTCAGATAGGCCTGCGCGCCTTCAGCGACGGCGCCGGAAATCTCCTGCATGCGCTGCGAGCCGGGATCGGCCGCCAGCAGCTCCTGCGACGTCTTTACGCCGTAGGCGACGGACATGAGTCCGAAGACGATGGTGAGAAACAAAACCATTAGGGTTCGCCTTTTCGTTTCACGGCCATGGCGGCCGGGAGGGTCGCGAAAGGTTCGCGCAAAACGGAAAAAGGGATTGCGTCCGCGCCGACGAATCGGCCCGGGGCGCCGCGAATTTCCGCGGACTTTCTGCCAGAAACGCGGCAAAGCGGCAATGGCGGTTCAGAAATGGCTGAACGCGCTTTTTGCGAAAATCATCTGTGTTTTCGAGGCGTCGCGGAAGACCGGCGCGGCTGTTCCCGCGACAATGGCGCCGATGCGGAAGACGCCCGGCGGCGGCGTGAAAGCCGGATCGGCGGTAAACAGAATTTCGTAGTCGTCTCCACCCGTTAGGGCCGTTTCCAGAAGGCCCGGCGCGATCGCGATCGCCTCCTGCGCCGCCGTCGACAGCGGAACCAGAGGCGCCTCCACCAGGGCGCTGACGCCCGACGCGCGGCACAGCTTGGCGAGATCGCCGGCGAGGCCGTCGGAGACGTCCATGGCGGCGCTGGCGCTGGCGCGCAACGTCCCGATCAGGTCGAGCCTCGGCCGCGGCAGCAGATAGCGGTCGAGCAGCCAGTCGCGGGCGCCCGGCGAGAGGCGCGCCGCGAGCGCGGGATCGCGCCGCAGGATGAGGCCGAGCGCCGCGTCGCCGATGGTTCCCGAGACGAAGACGGCGTCGCCCGGACGCGCCCCCGTGCGCGGCGTGAAGCGCGGCGTCCGCCCGAGCGCCGCGATGGAGATCGCCAGCGGTCCCGGCGTCGCGGCCGTGTCGCCGCCGAGGAGTGGCGCGCCATAGGCCGCGGCGTCCGCCGCGAGGCCGGCGGCGAAGGCTTCGAGCCAGTCGTTGGTCCAGTCCGGCGGCAGCGCGAGCGACAGCAGAAAGCCCGCGGGTTCGGCCCCCTTGGCGGCGAGATCGGAGAGATTGACGCGCAGCGCCTTGCTGGCGATCGCCGCAGGCGGATCGTCGGCGAAGAAATGCACCCCGGCGACGAGCATGTCTGTGGTGGCGACGAGCGGCTCGGTGGAGGCCGGCAGCAGCGCGGCGTCGTCCTTCAGGCCGAGCGCGGCGGGGCCGGCGATGGGCGCGAACACGCGGGCGATCAGTTCGTCTTCGCTGTAGCGGCTGCTCATCTGCCCGCCTCGCCCCTCAGGGGGTCACCCCATGCCTCCCGGCCGCTCCTCGCGCGCGATCTTGTCCAGAACCGCATTCACCATGCCGGACTCGGTCTGTCCGAAAAAGGCGGCGGTCACGTCGACATATTCCTTGATCACCACGCGCGGCGGCACATCCTTGCGGGCGCGCAGCTCATAGGCGCCGGCGCGCAAAGCCGCGCGCATCACCGCCTCGATGCGCGCGAGCGGCCAGCCGCCCGAGAGCACGCGGTCGATCTGCCGGTCGATGGCCACCTGGTCGGTGAGCACGCCCTGCAGCACGTCGCGGAAGAAGGCGATTTCGGCGGGCTTGTATTGTACGCCCTCGATCTCGCGGCCGATCCAGTGCGACTCAAATTCGGCGAAGATCTCGTTGAGCCCCTTGCCCGCGACTTCCATCTGATAGAGCGCCTGAACGATGGCGAGGCGCGCGGCCGAGCGCTGGTCGAGGCTCATGCGAGGCTCCGCTTCAGACGAATGAGCGCCAGCGCGGCAAGCGCGGCGTCCGCGCCCTTGTCGCCTTGCCGCGGATCGGCGCGGACGACGGCCTGACCTTCATTTTCCACGGTGAGAATTCCATTGCCCATCGGCAGCCGGCGCGCGACCGAGAGGTCGGTCAGCGCCCGCGAGCTTTCATTGGCGACGATTTCGAAATGATAGGTGTCGCCGCGAATGACGCAGCCCAGCGCGACGAGCCCGTCATAGGGCGCGCTGGCTTTCTCCGCCGCGTCGAGCGCAATCGCGGCGGCGCAGGGGATTTCCAGCGCGCCGGGAACCTCGATCACGGTCGCGGTCGCCCCGAGCCGCTCGATGGCCGCCAAAGCGCCGTCTCGCATGAGGCCGACAATATCGGCGTTGAACCTGGCCGCGACGACGAGGATGCGAGCGTCGGGAACAGGCGCAGCGTCGATGTCGTCGGGAGAAAAACCTGCCATTCGTTTGAACTCCGGCGCCCGTCCCCTACCCTCGCCCGCGTTCCGGGGAGGGCGAAGATCGTGGCCCTTATCGAGGCGGCGACATGTCCCCTCCCGCTTGTGGGGGGAGGATGGGAGGGGGTCGAGAAGCCGCGGATATCGCTGATTTGGAGTTGCGTCTTATGTCACATGCCCGACGGCTTGTCAGCCGTCCCGTCCACTCAACCGCGCCGCGTAACGCGCCATCATGTCGACTTCGATGTTGAGCGCGTCTCCGGCGCCGCGCCCGCCGAAGGTCGTCACGGCCAGCGTGTGCGGGATGAGCAGGACCGAGAAGCGGTCGCCCTCGACCTGGTTCACGGTGAGCGACGCGCCGTCGAGCGCGACCGAACCCTTTTGCGCGACGAAGCGCGAGAGCTCATGCGGCGCCTCGATCCAGAACCGCCCCATGCCGTCGAAATCGTCGCGGGAGAGAATGCGCGCGACGCCGTCGACATGCCCGGTCACGATATGTCCGCCCAGTTCATCGCCGATCTTCAGGGCGCGCTCAAGATTGATGCGCGTCCCCTGCGCCCATGCGCCCACGGTCGTTTTCGCCAGCGTCTCGGCGGCGGCGTCGACGTCGAACACCGTGCGCCCCTCTTCGCGCGCGACGGCGACGACGGTGAGGCAGGTTCCGGCGCAGGCGATGGAGGCGCCGATCGCGATGGTCTCGGCGTCATAGGCGCAACCGATGCGCAGCCGCCTCAGATCGCCGCGCGGCGTGACGGAAACGACCTCGCCAATGTCTGTCACAATGCCGGTGAACATGCGTCTCTCTCCGCCAGCGGCTCAGTCCATCCGCGCATAGCGCGTCATTTGATCGGGGCCGAGCATGCGGCTTTCGATCATGCGGTAACGCCTCTCCAGCGCGGCGCGGGCGGCGGGGGTCAGCGCGAGGCGGCCCTCGCGGCCCAGCGGCTTCAGGCCCTTGTGCAGGATCACCTCGTCGGCGAGCCCCATGGTCAGCAGGCTTTCGGCCACGCGCGGCCCGCCTTCGCTGAAGACGCGCGTGATCCCGCGATCGGCCAGGAGCCGGAGCGCGGCCAGCAGGTCGACCGCCCCCTCCTGCGTGGGAACGCGCGCCACCTCGGCGCCCGTGACATGCGCGAAGGCGCGCGCATCCTCTTCGGGAACGTCGGCGCCGGCGATGACGAGCAGCGGAACGTCCCGCGCCGTAGCGGCGAGGCGCGAGCGCGGCGAGAGGGCGAGTTTGCGGTCGATCACCACGCGCAGACGCGCGGCCCCGTCTACGCCCGGCAGGCGAACGGTCATCAGCGGATCGTCTTCGCGCGCCGTGCCGGAGCCGACCACGATGGCGTCGTGCAGCGACCGCTGGACATGGGTGTAGGCGTCGGCGATCGGGCCGGTGATCCGAAGGCGGGGATCGTGAGCGGCGCCGGCGGCGTAGCCGTCCGCCGTTTGCGCGAGCTTCAGCGTCACCATCGGGCGATGCTTGGTGACGCGCAGCACATGGCCGAGATGATCGCAGCGCGCCGCCGCGGCCTCCGGGCCGACGAGCACCTCGATTCCCGCTTCGCGCAAAATGGCGTGGCCCCTGCCCGCGACGCGCGGGTCCGGGTCCTCCATGGCGGTGACGACGCGCGCGACGCCGGCGGCGATGATGGCGTCCACGCAGGGCGGGGTCGCGCCGTGATGGGAACAGGGCTCCAGCGTGACATAAAGCGTCGCGCCGCGCGCGGCCTCGCCGGCGGCGGCGAGGGCTATGGCCTCCGCATGCGGGCGGCCGCCCTCGGCGGTGAAGCCGCGCGCCACGATCACCCCTTCGCGCACCACCAGCGCGCCGACGGCCGGGTTGGGCGCGGTGCGGCCCATGTTGCGCCGGCCGAGCGCCAGCGCCGCCGCCATATAGGCGTCGTCGGTCGCGGGCGTGAGTATCTTTGTGTGCAGGCTCATCTAGTCGTCGGCGTCGTCGGCGAAGTCGCCGCCGCTCTCCAGTTCGTCGATGATGGCGTTGAAATCGCGCGCTTCCCGGAAGTCGCGATAGACCGAAGCGAACCGGACATAGGCCACCGCGTCGAGCGAACGCAAGCCCTCGATGACGAGTTCGCCGATCCGGCGGCTTTCGACCTCCGCCTCGCCCAGGCTCTCGAGCTGGCGGACAATGCCCGAAATCATCTGCTCGACCCGCTCGGGCTCAACCGGGCGCTTGCGCAGGGCGATCTCGACCGAGCGCATGAGCTTGTCACGGTCGAAGGGCGCGCGCTTGCCGGATTTCTTGACGACGATGATCTCGCGCAGCTGCACGCGCTCGAAGGTCGTGAAGCGGCCGCCGCAGGTCGGACAGACCCGCCGCCGCCTGATGCAGGACGAATCCTCGGCGGGCCGCGAGTCCTTCACCTGCGTGTCGAAGGAGCCGCAATAGGGACAGCGCATGGGGACAGCCTACTCCCCCGCCCGGCGACGGGAGAGGGATGGGGTGAGAAGCCTCTCCCCGCCGAGGCGGGGAGAGGGAAACGCAATCGTCGATCAGTAGATCGGGAACTTGGCGGTCAGGGCGTGGACCTTTTCCTTCACTGCCGCTTCCGTGCCGGCGTTGCCCTCTTCGCCCTTCGACGACAGGCCGTCCAGCACCTCGACGATCAGAGCGCCGACCTGCTTGAACTCTTCCTTGCCGAAGCCGCGCGAGGTCGCCGCCGGCGTGCCGAGACGGATGCCGGAGGTGACGAAGGGCTTCTCCGGATCGAAGGGGATGCCGTTCTTGTTGCAGGTGATGTGGGCGCGGCCAAGCGCCGCTTCCGCCGCCTTGCCGGTGATCTTCTTCGGACGCAGGTCGACGAGCATCAGATGGTTCTCGGTGCCGCCGGAGACGATGGCGAGGCCGGCGTCGACGAGCGTCTGCGCCAGCGTCTGCGCATTGTCCTTCACGCGCTGCTGATAGGCCTTGAACTCGGGCGTCAGCGCCTCGCCGAAGGCGACGGCCTTGGCGGCGATGACGTGCATGAGCGGGCCGCCCTGCAGGCCGGGGAACACGGCCGAGTTGATCTTCTTGGCGATGTCCTCGTCATTGGTCAGCACCATGCCGCCGCGCGGGCCGCGCAGCGTCTTGTGCGTCGTGGTGGTGACGACATGCGCATGCGGGAACGGCGAGGGATGCAGGCCCGCGGCGACGAGGCCGGCGAAATGGGCCATATCCACCATGAAAAAGGCGCCGATCTCGTCGGCGATCTTGCGGAACGCCTCGAAATCCCAGATGCGCGAATAGCCAGAGCCGCCGGCGATGATGAGCTTCGGCTTGTGCTCGCGGGCGAGCGCGGCGACCTGATCCATGTCGATGCGCTGATCGTCCTTGCGGACGGTGTAGCTGATCGGCTTGAACCAGCGGCCCGAGAGGTTCACCGGCGAGCCGTGCGTCAGGTGGCCGCCCGCCGCGAGGTCGA
The DNA here is from genome assembly GCF_038070105.1 of Methylocystis sp. IM3. NCBI lineage: Bacteria > Pseudomonadati > Pseudomonadota > Alphaproteobacteria > Hyphomicrobiales > Methylocystaceae > Methylocystis > Methylocystis sp. IM3. The sequence goes on from NZ_JBBPBZ010000002.1 coordinate 2,646,352, forward strand.
GGCCCATGAAGGAGTCGCCCGGCTGCAGCAGCGCGAGGAAGACCGCCTGGTTCGCCTGCGAGCCGGAGTTCGGCTGGACATTGGCAAAGCCGCAGCTGAAGAGCTTCTTGGCGCGGTCGATCGCGAGATTTTCAGCGATATCGACGTACTGGCAGCCGCCGTAATAGCGCTTGCCCGGATAGCCCTCGGCGTATTTGTTGGTCAGAACCGAGCCCTGAGCCTCCATCACCGCCTTGGAAACGATGTTCTCCGACGCGATCAGCTCGATCTCGTGGCGCTGACGGCCGAGCTCGAGCTCGATGGCCTTGGCGAGCTCCGGGTCGGTCTGCGCGACGGAGTTGGTGAAGAAACCGGACTGGCTCATGGAATTTCCTCTAGCCTAAGTGCGCGAAAGATAAGCAAAAAATACGGCTGCCCGACTGCCGCGGGACCAACCGGCTCTCCATGCCGCGCGAGTTGAGGGGCCTCGATTATCACGACGCGGGCGCAACGGGAAGAGCGGCAAGATGCGTAGTAGCGTCACAGGCTGCACAAAGCGCCCCACTATTTCAACTTGCAATCGCCCTGAAGCGTCGTCGACGCGCCGGCGGTCGCCGCCTCGAAAGTGGCCTTGCCGCTTTCGGGATCGAAGTTGATGAAGAGTTCGGTGTAGTAGAGCGTGCGCTTCTGCGTCAGGACGCCAGCGCCGAGCGTGGCCTTGCCCTCTTCGGTCTTGGAATAGAGAAATTTGATCGGCTGGCCGAACAGCGGCTTCTTGTCGAGCCAGATGCGGCCGACGAAAACGACGCTCTCCTCCCCGAAGTCCCTGGAAGCAAGCTTCATCGTCAACTTGGACGACGCCCCCTCTTTTCCGAAGACGCACTCGAATTTGCGCGCGTCCCCCGCCTCCTGGCGCAACGCCTTTGCTGGCGCAGGGGTTGATGCGAGCAGCGCGGCGACAACAATGGCGGCTGCGGCGCGCGCCAGCAACATCGGCGACCCTCTCGATAGCCAGAGGGGTAGATATGGCGGCGCGCGTCAAAAACCCTTGCTTCGCTTCGTGGAGAGCCAGCCCATGGCGGGCGCGCGCCTCATCTCGGCGCGGCCTTCACATCTGCGAGGGTCTAAGCATCTCGCCGGTCATGGGCCACCATCCGGACTCTCTCGGCGCCGCAGTGGCTGCGGCGAAGCCGGTCAAGCCGCCTTTTTCTGATAGTCCTTCACATCCGAGAATTTGATGTCGGGGTTGCGCTCGGCGTCGTAATTGAGCTGAAAAGCCGAGGACGACATGAAGACCGGCGCGCCGTCGAGATCGTCCGCGATGCTCGAGCCATGCGAGTCGACGAAGCTCTTGAGCTTCACGGGATCGTCTGACGTCACCCAGCGACAGATGGAGAAGCGCGGCTGCTCGTAACGCGTCGTGAGGCCATATTCGGCTTCGAGCCGCGTCGCGAGCACGTCGAGCTGCAGTGCGCCGACGACGCCCACAATGGAGCCGGAGCCGTCATGCGGCGTGAAGACCTGCACGACGCCCTCCTCCGCGAGCTGCTGCAACGCCTCGCGCAGCTTCTTGGCCTTCATGGCGTCCGAAATGAGAATGCGGCGCAGGATTTCCGGCGCGAAGCTCGGCACGCCGCGAAAGACGATCTCCTCGCCCTCGGTGAGCGTGTCGCCGATGCGCAGCTGGCCGTGGTTGGGCAGGCCCACCACGTCGCCCGCGAAGGCTTCGTCGGCGATGGAGCGGTCGCGCGCGAAGAAGAATTGAGGCGCATTCAGCGGGATGTTCTTTCCGGTGCGAATGAGCTTCGCCTTCATGCCGCGCGTGAGCTTGCCCGAGCAGACGCGCATGAAGGCGATGCGGTCCCGGTGATTGGGGTCCATATTCGCCTGGATCTTGAAGACGAAGCCGGTCATTTTGGGCTCGCCCGCTTCGACGCTGCGCTTGTCGGCCTCCTGCGCGCGCGGGCTCGGCGCATAGTCGGCCATGGCGTCGATCAGGTCGCGCACGCCGAAATTCCTGAGCGCGCTGCCGAAGAAGACCGGCGTGAGATGCCCCTCGCGGAAGGCGGCGAGATCGAAGGGCTTGGAGCCCTCCTCCGCCAGCATGGCTTCGTCCCGCCAGGCGTCGGCGGCGCCCGGCGGCAGCAGCGTGTCGAAGATCGGATCGTCGAGCCCGCGCGTCTCGATGAGTTCGTCGTCCTTGTCGATCTTGCGGATCGTCTTCGTCGCGAAACGATAGGTGCCTGCGAAATTCTTGCCCGAGCCGATGGGCCAGGTGATGGGCGTCGTGTCGAGCGCGAGCGTCTTCTCGATTTCGTCGAGCAGCTCGAAGGGATCGCGGCCTTCGCGGTCGAGCTTGTTGACGAAGGTGACGATCGGAATGTCGCGCAGGCGGCAGACCTCGAAAAGCTTGCGCGTGCGCGCCTCGATGCCCTTGGCCGCGTCGATCACCATCACCGCCGAGTCGACGGCCGAGAGGGTGCGATAGGTGTCCTCCGAGAAGTCTTCGTGGCCCGGCGTGTCGAGCAGGTTGAAGACGCAATCGGCATATTCGAATGTCATCACGGAAGTGACGACAGAAATGCCGCGCTCGCGCTCGATGCTCATCCAGTCCGAGCGGGTCTGCTGCGCGTTGCGCTTGGCCTTCACCGCGCCGGCGAGCTGAATGGCGCCGCCGAAAAGCAGCAGCTTCTCGGTGAGCGTCGTCTTACCGGCGTCGGGGTGCGAGATGATCGCGAAAGTGCGCCGTCGCGAAACGGGGTCTCGGTTGTTCGGGGTCGTCAAGGAGAGCTCGTTGGCCAAGTGGTCTGGCGCACGGCTTAAAGGCAAGCGCGCCCGATCGCAACAATCCCGTGGCCGCATCGCCGCGCCCATGGCAGGACCCTATCTGTCCTGGCACGGAGTTTGAAATGAGTCGCATCACCCTGGCCGCCGCCGCCCTGCTCGCTTTCAGCCTGGCGGAAATCCCCACAGCGTCAGCCTGGCATCTGTCCAGCAAGCGCGCCTGTCTTCGAGAGGCCTTCACGCCGCATTGCGGCGCCGGGACCGTCGCGACATGCACATCGAGACGGTCCTGCATGCTGGAGCCGCACAGGACGGTTCAGGTTTGCGCGCAATGGCGGTGCCGACCCAGGGAGTGAGTCCGTTACGCGAAATCCCCCGCCAGCGCCGCCCGCGTTGCCTCCGACAGCACGGCCATATGGCTGTAATTGGGATGGGACAACCCCAAAATCACCCGCGCATTGGGCTCCCGAAAGGCGGCGACCTCCGCGTCGGCGAAGGGGAAATGCACAAATTGGACGGAGCTGGCCTTGCCCTCGGCCGAAGTGCGGTCCTGGTCGGCCTCCGCCTTGCCCAAGACCCGCGCGCCGCCGACTTCGATGAAGGCCGTCTCCTCGATGCCGCCGAGGCCCGCCAGCACGCGCGAACGGCGCAGCGGGTCGTCGATCTCGATCATAAAGGTCGCCACCAGCTCGCGACCCTTGGGGATCAGCGGATTATAGGCCGCGAGCTCCTCGGGAATCTGCGCGTCCCCGCCCCGCTCGATGTGCAGCATTTCCTGCACCTGGAGCCACATGGTCTCGAAGCTCTCGAAGTAGAAGGTCACATAGGGACCGACCTCGACGCGGCGGCTCCGCTTGATCGCGGTGACGCGGCGGCGGTGCTCCGTGCGGCCTTTGGCGTATTCCGCCCAAGGGAGGATGTCGGCGCGGGTGAGTTCGTGACGTGTCGTCATCTCGTTGCTGCTCCGTACGCTTTGCCGCCTACTCGCCCGTGACGCCATAAGCACGCGCCATGAGCACGATCGGATGGCCGACGCGCTCGGGCTTCGGCGCGTCGCCTGCGAGCCGCGCGATGCCCTGTTCCAGATGAATGCCGGCGAGCGGGCATTCGGACACGACATGCTTCTTGCCCGCCGTATCGAGCTGGCGCATGGCCGGCTTGCCGACCTTCATCGCCGTCTCGAAATTTCCCTTTTTGTAGCCCCAGGCGCCGCCATGCCCCGAGCAGCGCTCGACGACGGCGACATCCGCCTGCGGGATGAGCTTGAGCAGCTCTGCGCCTTTCTGGCCGAAATTCTGCGCGCGCGAATGGCAGGACATATGGAACGCTACGCCGCCCTCGATCGGCGCCATGCCGTCGGCGAGCCCTTCCTTGCGGGCGATGTCCACGACATATTCGGACAGGTCGAAGGTCGCTTCGGCGAGACGCTTCACACTCGCGTCGTTCGGCAGGATCAGCGGCCATTCGAACTTCAGCATCAGCGCGCAGGACGGCACGGGCGCCACGATGTCATAGCCCTCGTCGATATAGGGCGCGAAGGCGGCGGCGACCTTGCGCGCGGCCTCGGCCACTTCGCCGAGCAGCCCCTGTTCGAGCTTGGGCATGCCGCAGCAATGGGGATGCACGACCTTGGTCTCGACGCCGTTTTTCGCCAGCACCGCGAGCGCCGCCATGCCGATGGAGGTGTCGTTGTAGTCGCCGTAACAGGTCGCGTAGAGCACGGCCTTGCGGGCCTTCGCCGGCGCGGCTTCATCGCGGGCGGGCGGATTGGCCTTTGCCTTGGCCTCGAGCGTCTGGCTGGCGTATTCCGGCAGTTCGGCGCCCTTGTCGATGCCGGCGTATTTCTCTTCGAGGCCGCGCAGGGGGCTGCCGCGGCGCGTCGCCCAATTGACCGCGCCCGAAATCAGCGTCGCCCATTTGCCGTTGCGGTCGGTCTCGGTGAGCGCATGATCAATGGCGCCGACGCCCTGCTTCTTCGCCTCGACGGCGCGATAGCGCAGGATCAGATGCGGAAAGTCGAGATTGAACTCGTGCGGCGGCACGTAAGGGCATTTGGTGAGGAAGCACATGTCGCAAAGCGTGCAGGCGTCCACGACCTTCTTGAAGTCGGCGCTTGCGACCGTGTCGAGCTCGCCGCTCTTCGATTCGTCCACGAGATCGAACAGCCGCGGGAAGGAATCGCACAGGTTGAAGCAGCGGCGGCAGCCGTGACAAATGTCGAAGACGCGCCGCATTTCGGCGTCGAGCTTCGCCTCGTCGTAGAAATCCGGATTCTCCCAGTCCAGCGGATGCCGGATCGGCGCTTCGAGACTGCCTTCTCTCATGTTCGTCCTGACGTGCGGGAAAATCGCCCTCTCCCCGTTCGACGGGGAGAGGGAGCCCTATCGTTTACTTCAGCTCGTCGAGCGCGCGCTGGAAGCGGCCGGCATGCGAACGCTCGGCCTTGGCGAGCGTCTCGAACCAGTCGGCGATCTCTTCGAAGCCCTCTTCGCGGGCCGAGCGCGCCATGCCCGGATACATGTCGGTGTATTCGTGGGTCTCGCCGGCGACGGCGGCCTTCAGATTGTCGGCGGTCTTGCCGATCGGCAGGCCGGTGGCCGGATCGCCGACAGACTCCAGAAACTCGAGATGGCCATGGGCGTGGCCCGTCTCGCCTTCCGCGGTCGAGCGGAACACGGCGGCGACGTCGTTGTAGCCTTCCACGTCGGCCTTCTGAGCGAAATAGAGATAGCGACGGTTCGCCTGCGATTCGCCGGCGAAAGCGGCCTTCAGGTTCTCTTCGGTCTTGCTGCCCTTGAGCGATGCCATTATTGCCTCCAAGGAGAATTGACGCGCGAATCCCGCAAAGGGCTCCGGCGACGCTTTCTTAGAATAATTCAAAACTAGCCCGCGTCCAACTGATTTCGGACATTTCCCGGCCGCTTTTCGCCCCGGGCGTCTGCCTATTTCACCCCGATCACCATGGCGTCCGGACCAACGAGATGCTCGACGCGGCTCTCGGAGAAGCCCGCCTGCTTCATCCAGCCTTGGCAGTCGGCGCCCGTGTAATCGAAGCCGCCGGCCGTTTCGATCAGCATGTTGAGGCTCATCAGCAGGCCAAAGGCGTTCTCGCGCCGCTCGTCGTCGATCAGCGCCTCATAGACGATCAGGGCGCCGCCGGGCGGCAACGCGTCATAAGCCTTCTTCAGCAGCAGCCGCTTCTGCGCCAGATCCCAGTCGTGCAGAATATGTCCCATGATCAGCACGTCGGCCTGCGGCAGCGGGTCGGCGAAGAAGTCGCCGGGGAAGAAGCGCAGCCGATTGGTAAGGCCGTTCGCGGCGGCGAAGCCCTCGAAGACGGGTCCGACCTGCGGCAAGTCGAAGCCGCCGCCGGTCAGATGCGGATGGGCTCGGGCGATCGTGACCGGAACCATGCCCTGCGCCGCGCCGATGTCGATGAAGCTCTTGTAGCGATCCCAGGGGAATTTGTCGGCGATGGCTCGGGCGGCGCCGGCGCTCACGCCGGACATGGCGGCGAGAAAGCCGCGCAGCCGCTCGGGGTCGGCGTAGAGCGCGGCGAAGAGGTCGCCCTCCTCCTTGTTTTCGCTCTGGCGGCGGCCGGTCTTCAGCGCCTCGGTGAGATGCCCCCAGCTTTCGTAAAGGCGGGCGTTGGCCATCTCCAGCATGCCGCCGACATAGCTCGGCTTCCCGCGGACGAGGAAGAAGTCGGCCTCCGCCGTGTTCCGATAAAGGTTCTGGTCATCCCGGTCGAGGAGCTTCAGCGCCACCAGCGCGTCGAAGAAATCACGCGCGGAACGCGGATGCAGGCCGAGCTTCCCGCGCAGCGTTTCGCAATCCGCCGGCGCTTCGGCCAGCGCGTCGAAGACGCCGAGCTCGACCGCCGACAGCAGCGTCTTGGCGTTCCAGAAGGACATGCCGAGCGACAGGAGTTTTTCGGGCGAGGGCTTCAAGGTCATGGCGGCAACCTCCTACTGGGACTAATTTCATTCAATGCCGGATCAATATGACAGCTTCGCCGCCCTTGCGGCGCGCGAGACCGAGGGCGAGCATTTTCGCATCCGCGTCGCGGCGCGACCGTCGCCGATCGCGATCATGGCGCCGCATGGCGGCTATATCGAGCCCGGCACGTCGGAAGCCGCGGCCGCCATCGCCCGGGAAAGCTTTTCTTTCTACTGCTTCGAAAGTCTGACGCTGCGCGCCAAAGGCGACGGCCTGCATATTACGTCCACGCGCTTCGACGAGCCGCAAGCCTTGCAACTCGTCGCCGCTTCCGAAGTCGTGGTCGGCGTGCATGGCCGAAAGAACGGGATGGACGGCGCGTCCATCTGGGTTGGCGGATTGCACGAGCCCTTGCGTGACGCCATCTGCGTCGAGCTTCTAAATAGCGGCTTTCGCGCCAAGCCCGTGGGCGACGGACATCCGCTCGCGGGGCGTCATCCCGACAATATTTGCAACAGGGGCCGCCGCGGCGCCGGCGTGCAGCTCGAAATCCCCCGCGCGCTCAGGATCAGCTTCTCGCAGGAGGAAGCGATACGCGACGCCTTCGCCGTCGCCGTGCGCGCGGCGCTTATCGGCCATGCGGCCGAGTGATCGCCGGCCTCACCGCGTCTTCTTCTTCCCGGCGTATGGATTGTCGCCCGCTTTTCGTGAAATGCGGATCGGCACGCCGGGGAGATCGAAGGTCTTGCGCAGGCCGTTGATGAGGAAACGCTCGTAGCTCGCCGGCAATTCGTCGAGCTGATTGCCGAACAGCACGAAATGCGGCGGGCGCGACTTGGCTTGCGTCATGTAGCGAATCTTGATGCGACGGCCCGACACCGCCGGCGGCGGCGTCTCCTCCACCGCCTGCAACAGCCAGCGATTGAGCCGCGCCGTGGCGATGCGGCGGTTCCACACTTCATGAGTCGCGAGGATCGCCTCCATGAGCCTGTCGAGCCCCTGCCCCGTCGCGCCCGAGACCGGCACGACCGGACAGCCGCGCACCTGCGGCAGCAGACGCTCGGCGTCCTCGCGCAGCTTGACGAGCGTCGCGCCCTTGTCTTCCACGAGGTCCCACTTGCCGAGCCCGATGACGAAGGCGCGGCCCTCGCGCGCGGCGAGATCGGCGATAGTCAGATCCTGCTTCTCGAAGGGGATGGTCGAGTCAATGAGGAGCACGACCACCTCCGAGAAGCGCACGGCGCGCAGCGCGTCGGCGGCGGAGAGTTTTTCCAGCTTGTCGACGACCCGGGCGCGCTTGCGCAGCCCCGCCGTGTCGAAAAGCTTCATCTTGCGGTCGCGCCAGACGAAATCGACGCCAATGGAGTCGCGCGTGATGCCGGCCTCGGGACCGGTGAGAAGCCGCTCCTCGCCGAGAATGCGATTGATGAGCGTGGATTTGCCGGCGTTGGGCCGTCCCACCACGGTGATGCGCAGAGGCTTGGTGACGTCGAGATCGCTGCCGTCCTCTTCGTCGTCGTAGAGATTTTCCTCCTGTTGCTCCTCTTCCTCGGCAGGCTCGGCGGTCTGCTCGGGCAGCGCCTCGCGCAGGGCTTCATAGAGCGCCCCGGCGCCCTCGCCATGTTCGGCGGAAAAGGGAACGGGATCGCCGAGGCCGAGCGAAAAGGCCTCCAGCACGCCGCCTTCGCCCGCTCTGCCTTCCGCCTTGTTGGCGATGAGGATCACGGGCTTGCCGGCGCGGCGGACGAGATCGGCGAAATATTTGTCATCCGGCGTCACGCCCGTCCGCGCGTCGATCACGAAAAGGATGGCGTCCGCGGAGAGAATCGCGCTCTCGGTCTGGGCGCGCATCCGCCCCTCGAGCGTGGCGTGCGCGCCTTCCTCCAGCCCGGCCGTGTCGATGATGGTGAAGCGCAGATCGGCGAGCTTCGCCTCGCCCTCGCGCCGGTCGCGGGTCACGCCGGGCCGGTCGTCGACAAGCGCCAGCTTCTTGCCGGTCAGCCGGTTGAACAGCGTCGACTTGCCGACGTTGGGGCGGCCGATGATGGCGAGCGAGAAGGACATGAGCGAACTCTTCGAGCCTTTATAACGCGAAACCCTCTCCCGCCGGGAGAGGGTCGACGCCGTGGCGAAAATTGCCCTCTCCCCGACGGAGAGAGGGGGATAGGGGCGCTACTTGGCCGGGGACGCCTCGAGAGGCGCCGTGCCCGCCGGCATGGCGCCGCCGGATTCCGGTTCGATGACCGGCGTCACATTGATCTTGCCGCCGTCGGTTCCGCCGGAGGAGGCAGCGGGAGCGGGCTTCGGTCCGCGCTTGGCGTGCAGCAGGCCCTTGTAGGCCGAGGCGCGCTGGCGCATCGACTGGGGGGCGTCGGAGTTGGCGAGCACCTGCTCGAAGACGCGTTCGGCCTCGTCGAAATCGTCGTTGAACAGAGCGTCGAGGCCGTTCCACTCCTGCGCGGAGAAGCGGAAAGGGCCGTCCGAGGTCATCAGCGGGCCGAGCGCGCGCTCGAGCTTCTGCCGGTCGTCGCCCTCTAGCACAATTAGCGCCGCCCGCAGCAACGCGATCTGCTGGGTCAGCTTGTCGACGTTCGGATCCTCGCCGATGGCGCTGAGCTCGGCGAGCGCCTGCGTCTTATCCGGCCGCGCCTCGGCGGCGCGGACGCGGGCGAGCGCGGCGTAGCCCTTGGGGGCGTCCTTGGCCAAGGCGTCGAAGGCGGCGGCGGCCTCGGCGTTCTTGCCCTCTTCCGCGAGCTGCACGGCGGCCACATAGCGGGCGTTCGCGGCCTCGGCCGCCTTCAGGCGCTTGTCCTGATAATAGCTCCAGGCGCCGGTCGCGGCGACGATCAGAAAGGCGACGACGAAAATCGGCGTCTGATAGCGCCGCCACAACTCGGCGGCCTTGTCCCGGCGGACGTCCTCGTCGACCTCATGGAAAATGTCCGACATCTCTCGCGCGACCCTTGCGTTTCAGACCCGTTGTTCTTGCCCGATTTGTTCTTGCCCCCTGCGGGGGAGCGTCGGGGTTAGCACAGACGGATGCGAAAGGCGAGCCGCAGACCGGTCAGCTATGCCCGGCGTGATGCAGGACGTCGAGGCCCGCCCTCAGCCCTTTCGCGAGCTTCGCCGCGTCGTCATTGGCCCAGAAATGGACGAAGAACAGCCGGGGCTCGTCATCGAGCATGTGGTTGTGGAGGGCGGTGACCTCGATCCCGTTCGATTGCAGCGCCTTCAGCAGCGGTTCGACCTCCCTGCCCAGGGCCACGAAATCGCCGCTGATCGCCGCCCTGCCCTCGCCGGTCGGCTGGAAATTGAGGGAGATCGCCGTTCCCATGGCTGGCGCGACCGTCATTCCGCGCGCCTGGATGGGCTCCGCGCGGGGGATGCTGAACTGATAGATTCCGCCGTTGTTTTTCCCTTGAAAGCCGAGAATCCGGTCGATCTTCGCGGCGTCGAAGTCGAGCTTCGGGGGCTCCCCGCCGGCCGGCGCCGCCGCCTCGAGGGGCGTCTTCGACTGCGCCAGCGCGTCCCGCACGATCCGGGCCAAACTGGCAGGGTCGCCCTCGCCCGCGACATGCATGTAGAAGGTCGCCGGGCTTGCGCGCAGCAGATGGTTGTGGACCCCCGTCACCCCCACGCCGCCGTCGAGCAGCGCCCGCATGACCGGGCCGACCTCGGACTCGGTCAGGACGAGGTCGCCCATCATTGCGGCGCCCCGGCCCATGGGCTCGACTATGGGCTCGAACGCGACCCAGCCGCCGAGCGCGAGGCCGGGCTTGACGGAGACGCCGTCCAGCGTGACATGAAGGTCGGTGCGCGGGAGGCCATATTTGTGGACCGGCCCGCTGACCATCGCTTTCCGCCCGACCGCCGCGTCGACGGCCGACCAGTCCATCTCCGCCCGCGCTCCGCAGGAGGCCGCGAAAAATCCGGCTGTCGCGAACAAAGCCCCGGCAATCTGTCTCATGGGAGTTCCTTTCGGAAAAAAGGCGGCCCCGCGTCAGATAGGGCCATGCGCAAAAAGGCACAGCCGCCGTTGCCGGAGCCGCCGCCGGAAACTACAGTCCCGCCCACCATGCTCTATTACGCCGTCAAAGTCCTGCTTTCAGCCCTCCTCATCGTGGCTGTTTCGGAAATCGCCAAGCGCTCCACCGCTTTCGCGGCCTTCGTCGCGTCCCTGCCGCTCACCTCCCTGCTCGCCTTCGTCTGGCTCAGGATCGACGGCGAGGCGCCCCTGAAAATCGCCGAGCTTTCGGCGCAGATCTTCTGGCTCATCATCCCCTCGCTCGTGCTGTTCCCGGCGCTGCCCCTGCTGATCCGGTACGGCTTCGGCTTCTGGGCGAGCCTCGGGCTCTCCATCGGCGCGACGGCGGGGGCCTATCTGATGATGGTCCCCGTGCTGCGCCGCATGGGCGTCGGCATCTAGGAAAGCCGCGCATATTCCGCGTCGATCGCGTCCCTGAGCTCACGCCACACGGGGTCGATCCGAACATCCGGCCCCCAGTTGTAAAGCGCCTTGGCGACCTCGGCGATCGTCTCGTTGATCGGCTCGCTCCCGCCCTCGGCGAGTTCGTCCGAAAAGAGCCGCGGCTGCCGCGCGCCTGTCCAGGCGTCCCAATGCTCGTTGGAATAATTCGAGACGCCGCGCCGGGCCGCGAGCAGCTCCGGCGTGAAGCGCGCGAAGCGGCGATGCAGCGGGCCGTCCGGCAGCTCGGCGCGCCAGGCCTCGCGGACCGCGAAATAGCGCAAATGCTGAAGCTCGTGAGCGAGACAGCAGCCGAGCCGGGCGTCGCTCATCTCGGGATCGTAATAGAGCGTCACGCGCCCGTCGGGCGTCGCCTCGCCCTCGGACGCGAAGCTCTGTCCGAGAAAGGGAAAGACCTTCCGCTCGGGGCTGAGCGTCACGATTGCGGGATCGTGGCCGAAGTGCGCGGCGAGCGCGCGCAGCTTTTCTTGCCTGCGCAAGAAATCCGGGGAAGAGGCGATCTCCTCCGGCCTCGCCGGCGCGGGCCAGTGCGAGGCGTCGGGGTCATGGGTGATGCGCCAGTCGAAATCGGGATGGGCGTCCGCGACATTCTCCCACCAGCGACGGCCGTCGCGCTGGAAGGGCGAGAGGTCGTTGACCTTCACGCAGGGGAAGAGGCCGGGCCGCGTCCGCGCGCCCGCCAGAACGGCGCCGACCATCTGGCGGCCAAGCCCCGGCTCCAACGAATTGATCTGCTCGAAGACGACGGCCGGCGGGTCGTATCCCCCGGCCAGCAGCAGCGCGACGCCCGACGCCTCGGTTCCGTCGGGCGTGGTGACGAGTTTCGGCGAGGTCGAGGCCCTGATCTCGACAAAGCGCGCCCCGTGGCCTTGCGACCCCACATGGAGGCCGAGCGCGGCCAGACTGGCGCAAACCTCGCGCGCCACGGCCTCGATTGCAGGATCGACCGCTTTTTCCCGACGTCGCCGGGGCCACAGAAAATCGAAAAGGCCCATCTCCCCGCTCCCCGGCCATCCTTAGCCCGGCGGAGAAGATCCGGCCAGTTCACGCCGGTAGAGCCCCGTGAGCTCCGCCTCCGCGAGCACGTGCCTCGACGCCTCGGCCTCGACTTCCTCGCAGGTCGGATGGGTGCGGATCGCAAGCTCGGCGCAGTCGAGCGCCAGCAGGCGGAAACGATAGCGGTGCAGGCCGTCGCCCTCCGGCGGCGCAGGGCCGTTGTAGCCGAGCTCCTCGAAATCATTCACGCCGTGACGGAAGTCCTCGAAGCCCTCCGGGCGTCCGGCGCCTTCGACGAGCGTCGAGTGATAGGCGGGGATGTCGTAGCAGGCCCAGTGGTGGAAGACGCCGCCCGGCGCGTCGAGGTCGTCGACGAGCAGGACGAAGCTCTTTGTCCCCCTCGGGGCGCCGCTCCATTCCAGCGCCGGGGACATGTCCTCGCCGTCGCCGGTGAAATGCGGCGGCAGCGCGCCATTGTCGGAAAATGCGTCGCTTATCAGTTTCATGGAGCCGCTCCTGCGTAAGCCGGGAAAATATCCCTCTCAGGTCGCGCGGGACTGGAGCCCCTTTGCCTTGACGGCGACTTTGCCTAGTTTCTGCTTCTTCGTCGAATGCGGGAGCCTGGAATGACGAGAGGTCGCCTGATCTGGAAGATATTGCCTGCCCTTCTTTCCGGGCCGACGCTGGCCGCGCTGATTCTGCTCCTTCCGTTCGGCGTGCTGACGGGGATTTACGTCGCGCTCGATCCTTCCATGGCGATGTACGAGTTCACGCCGGAAGAGGAGCTTCTCATTCCCTTCGCGCTGCTCGCGGCGCTGATCTCGGCCGCCAATGTACGTCTGGCCGTTGTCATGTCGCGGGACAGGAACGCCGGCCGGGTCTTCGAGGCGACGACCGACCGCTATGCAGGCGACCCGAGCGGCGCGCAAAACGTCCACGGCCATCCCGGCAAGCAGTTCGCACAGGAGTTCATCGATTTTCTCAAGGCCCAGGACGGCGCCCGCCTCGAGATGGGCGAGCCCGTGGGCGAGGATTATGGCTGGGGCTTTGCGATCGGCGAAAAAGGCTTCTCGCCCCTGTGGGTCGCCGTCGCCCATGCGGGAAAACCCCTGCGGGACGAGCCTGCCGAAGATTATATCCTGGCCGTGACGCTCGAGCCCCCGCTCCTGCCCTGGCGCCGCCTCGCCTACAAGCCCGATTTCGCCCTGCGCGACGACATCGAACGGCGCCTCATCGAATTCCTTTACAGCAGGGGCGTGAGTTTCGTCACCGAAGCCGAGGACTGGGTCGATCCCGAACCGACCTCCCATCCAGCCCCGAGGTTTTGAGGCCTTGGACCAGAACGCGCCCGTACGAAACGCCCGCAAGCGGCGGCGGGCGTGTGTGCGACAAAACGCGTCTGGCGGGGGCGACCGGGATAAGCTTAACTTCCATTTCTTAATTCTTCCGCGAGTAAAAATTATGCCCGACTATTATTACTTTCCAGTCATCATAATTTCCCCGGCTCTTGCCGCCATAATCTACGCAATGGTCTTGAGGTGGAGAAAAGAAAACTTCGCAAAATGCCTCACACAAAGCGGCGCGATGATGTTCGGCTCATGCCACTGCCCCCGCTGCCAGGCGCAGAAGGCGATGTTCGACTCCGCATGGCAGTATGTCACCTATATCGAGGCGAATAATACCTGCCCAAACTATGACCCGAACTGGGGCCAAAAACTGGGGCTCAGCGGAACAATAGCGTTTCCGACGTGGAAATTCCCCGATGGTTTCACTTGCCAATACCAGGACCATGTTCTCTCGCTCGACGAACTGGCGGCGTTGGGCAAGCTGCACGGCGCCAACTGCAAGTATTGACGCCCCGACCGGCCGGCCCGAGCGGGGCTCATGATCGCCCTCGCTCCGCGAAACGCGCGCGCTATCTGCGCTCTCTGGCCAAGGGAGCGCGCGAATGGCGGCGGGCCGCATCCATGTCGGAGTCGGCGGCTGGAGCTTCGCGCCCTGGCGCGGCGTCTTCTATCCGCAAGACCTTCCCCATGCGCATGAGCTCGAATACGCCAGCCGGCGTCTGACCTCGATCGAAATAAACGCCACCTTCTACCGCACGCAAAAGCGCGAGACGTTTCTCCGATGGCGCGACGCCACGCCCGACGGCTTCGTCTTCAGCGTCAAGGCGCCGCGCTACGCGGTCACCCGCCGCAGCGTGCAGGAGGCGCGGGACGCCATCCGCCGCTTCTTCGAAAGCGGCGTCGCCGCGCTCGGAAAGAAGCTCGGCCCCGTCCTCTGGCAGTTTCCGCCGAGCCGAACATTCGACCCGGATTTTTTCGATGGCTTTCTGGCCGCCCTTCCTCGCGAGGCGGAGAGCGTCGCCTTGCGTCACGCCATCGAAGTGCGGAACGAGAGCTTCAAAACCTCGGCCTTCGTCGCGCTGGCGCGGGCGCATCGCATCGCCATCGTGATCGCGGGCGACTCGGATTTCCCGCTGATCGCCGACCTCACCGCCCCTTTCGTCTATGCGCGCATCATGGGGACGCAGGCCAACCGGCGCGCTGGCTACGACGCCGCGCGGCTCGACGTCTGGGCGAACCGGGCGCAGGCATGGGCCGCAGGCGGCGCCCCGGAGGAGCTTCCCCGCCTCAGCCCCAACACGCCGAGGCGCGCGGCGCGGGATGTGTTTCTCTACGTGATCCGCGGCGCCAAGGCGAGAAACCCCGCGGCCGCCATGGCGCTGATCGAGCGGCTGCCGCTGGCCACGGCCATCCGTCGCGGTTAGGCTGATCGCCATGCGGCTGATCCGAATCTTTTTCGACGCCTATATGAAACTCAACCGCGACGACGGCTGGGCCATCGCCAGCCATATCGCGCTGTCCATACTCACCTCGCTATTTCCCTTTCTCATCTTCGTCACCGCGCTCGCGGCCTTCTTCGGCATGCGCGAGGAGGCCGACGCCGCGACGGCGCTCATCTTCGAGACCTGGCCGCCGAATGTGGCCAAGCCCATCGCGGCGGAAATCCACAATGTGCTGACGCAGCCGCGCGGCGGTCTGCTCACGGTTGGCGCCGTGCTCGCGATCTATTTCTCCTCGAGCGGCGTCGAGGCCCTGCGCATCGCCCTGAACCGCGCCTATGACATTCGCGACGAGCGATCCTGGTGGGTGTTGCGGCTCGAGTCGATCCTTTATGTCTTCCTCGGCGCGGCGTCCCTGCTCGCCATCGCCTTTCTCATGGTGCTCGCCCCGCTGGCGCGGGCGATTGCGGAAAAACACGCGCCGGGGCTGATGCACGAACTCGAGCCGCTCTACGCGCCGGTGCGCTATGGCGTCACCTCCTGCGTCGTCGCGCTGGCGGTGCTCGCCGCGCACAAGCTTTTGCCGGCCGGGCGCCGAAGCCTGCTCAAGGTGGCCCCCGGCCTCGTGCTGACGCTCGTCGCCTCTCTCGCTTTCGGCGCGGGCTTCGGCGCCTATCTCGCGAAGTTCGCCGGCAGCTACGTCTCGACCTATGCGGGCCTCGCCTCGATCATGATGGCGATCGTCTTCCTCTACGCGCTGGCGATGATCTTCATCTACGGGGCCGAGCTGAACCAGATCATCGCCACCGGCGGCAGGCGGGAGGAGGGGGCGTCCTGTTGCGCGGAGGCGGGCCGGTAGCATCCTTGCGCCAAACAGGCGCCGCCGCGGTGCGGCGCCGGCTCGTATGTTGAGCCCAACCCAATGACAGGAAAGGCTTTTCCCTCGCCAATCCTTTGTTAACAATCGCCTAAAAATCACCCCATGTTAAGCGGGCCTTAACCGAGGTTTTTTACCCTCGCGGGGTCGGCGCGCTCTTACGGCGGCGCCTACCCCACGCGGGCCTGTTTTCACATGCGTAGCCATCGCTTTCACCATTTTTCTGAACAATTTCGCGAATTCTCGGCGCGGCGCGCGGCGGAGGCCGTCGGCGCGCTGATGGTGGGAAGCGCCGCGGCCATGACGCTCGCCCTCGTGAGCTGGTCTGCGCAGGATCCTTCCTTCAACCATGCGACGGGCGGCCATGTCCGCAACCTGCTCGGGCATCCGGGCGCGGCGGTTGCGGATATTCTCATGCAGCTCGTGGGATTCGGCGCGATTGCGGCGATCCTGCCGCTCGCCACCCAGGGGCTACGCATGATCCGGCGCGGCCGCATCGAACGCGCCGCGTTGCGTCTCGGGCTCTGGGTCGCGGGCATATTCGCCACCGCCGCCACCGCCTCCCTGCTGCCGCCCACCGACCGCTGGCCGCTGCCGACCGGGCTGGGCGGCGTCGCCGGCGACGCCATCCTCGCGGTGCCGCGCACCATGTTCGCGGGCTCGGGCGTGGTCATGGCCATCTCCGGCCTCGGCGCCGCCTTCGTGGCCATTCTTTCTGTCAGCGGCGCCATGGGCCTCGGTTTTGAATCGCCGGGCGATCTGCGCGACGAATTCTTCGAGGACGAAGCGCCGCTGCCTTACCTCGAGGACGACGAGGACAAGGCCGGGGAGCCCGGCTTCGCCCTCATATCGATCGGCGCCCTGTTCCATCTCGGCTTCGCGGCGAAAGCCTCGCTCGTTCGCCTGGTCGAGAAGCTCAAGAGCCGCGCGCCCCGCCCCGTCGTGGAAGAGCCCGTCGTCGCGTCGCCGCGCGTCGAGCCGACCTTCGACGACATCGAAGTTTACATGCCCTACGCGCCCCGCCGGGCGCGACAGGCGCCGATCGAGGACGACGACGAAACCGACGACGACCCCATCGAGGCGCCGCCGGCCAGGCGGCCCCTTGCCTCCGCGACGGCCGCCGCTCCGCCGGCCGCGCGCGGCGCGGCGCCATCCGCGCCCCAGCCGCCCGCCCGCCGCGTCACCCGAGAGGCCGCCCGTCCCCCGCGGGCGGCGCTGGGCGTCTATGACTATCCCGAGGTCGAACTTCTCGCCGAACCCAAAAAGACCGGCGGGGCGGTCAAGGTCTCCGAGGACATTCTCGAATCGAACGCCCGCGTTCTGGAGGGCGTGCTCGAAGACTTCTCCGTGCGCGGCGACATCATCAATGTGCGCCCCGGCCCGGTCGTGACGCTTTACGAACTCGAACCGGCGCCGGGGATCAAATCCTCCCGCGTCATCGGCCTCGCCGACGACATCGCCCGTTCCATGTCGGCGGTTTCTGCGCGCGTCGCCGTCGTGCCGGGCCGCAACGCCATCGGCATCGAGCTTCCCAACCAGCGCCGCGAGACCGTTTATCTGCGCGAACTGGTTGCGAGCGAGGATTTCATCCATTCGAACCACAAGCTCGCCATCGCGCTCGGCAAGACCATCGGCGGCGAGCCCGTGATCGTCGATCTCGCCCGCATGCCGCATCTTCTGGTCGCGGGCACGACCGGCTCCGGCAAATCGGTGGCGATCAACACCATGATCCTGTCGCTGCTCTACCGGCTGAAGCCGGAAGAGTGCCGCCTCATCATGGTCGATCCCAAGATGCTGGAGCTTTCGGTCTACGACAACATCCCCCATCTGCTCACGCCCGTGGTCACCGACCCGAAGAAAGCGGTGGTCGCGCTGAAATGGGCCGTGCGCGAGATGGAGGACCGCTACAAGAAGATGTCGAAGCTCGGCGTGCGCAACATCGACGGCTACAACGCCCGCGTCGTCGAGGCGATGGCCCGGGGCGAGACCATCACCCGCACCGTGCAGACGGGCTTCGACCGCGAGACCGGCGAAGCGATCTTCGAGCACGAGGAGATGGATCTCGCGGCGCTGCCCTATATCGTCGTCATCGTCGACGAGATGGCCGACCTCATGCTCGTCGCCGGCAAGGACATCGAAGGCGCCATCCAGCGTCTCGCGCAAATGGCCCGGGCCGCCGGCATTCATCTCATCATGGCGACGCAGCGTCCTTCGGTCGACGTCATCACCGGCACGATCAAGGCCAATTTCCCGACGCGCATTTCCTTCCAGGTGACCTCGAAGATCGACAGCCGCACCATTCTCGGCGAGCAGGGCGCCGAGCAGCTTCTCGGCCAGGGCGACATGCTCTACATGGCCGGCGGCGGCCGCATCTCACGCGTCCACGGCCCCTTCGTCTCCGACGCCGAGGTCGAGCATGTCGTGGCCCATCTCAAGGCCCAGGGCGCCCCGCAATATCTCGACGCCATCACCGCCGACGACGAGGACATGGGCGACGACGGCGAAGCCCCCCTGCCCGGCTCGATGGACGCCGAGGAAGGCGGCGATCTCTACGACCGCGCCGTCGCCATCGTGCTGCGCGACAAGAAATGCTCGACGAGCTACATCCAGCGCCGCCTGTCGGTCGGCTACAACAAGGCCGCCTCGCTGGTGGAGCGCATGGAGAAGGAAGGCGTCGTCTCCGCCCCGAATCACGCCGGCAAGCGCGAGATTCTGGTGGGCGGCGGCGTCGACCGCGGCGCCTTCGATATAGAGGCGGCGGAGTGAGGCGCGGCGCGGGCGGCGAAAGGGGGTGCGACGGCGCGACGCCCCTATTTCCGCCAAGTTATGTTACGAAAACGCTCTTCGGCCCCTGAAACCGGATGACGCCCCCGTGAAGCACACCGCCCTCGCCATCGCCCTCGCATGCGCCCTGGCCGCACCGGCCATCGCCGAGGAGACCGCGCCAGCCGCGCCGCAACCCTCGGGCGCCAAACCGACGGACGCCAAGCCGGCAGAAGCAAAGCCGGCAGAAACAAAGCCGGCCGAAGTCCAGCCAGCGGAGGCCAAGCCTGCGCAGGACAAGCCGGCTGACGCCAAACCCGCCGACGCCAAACCAGCCAAAGCGGGCAAGAAGACTGCAAAGCCCACGGCCGCGAAGCCCGGCGATCCGGTGCAGCTCGCCAATCCGGCGACCCCGCCCGAGCCGGCCAAGGCCCTCACCCGAGACGAGGCGCTCAAGCGCGCCAACGCCTTTTTCAACGCCTCGCCTGTGATGACGGCGGATTTCGTGCAGATCGGCGCGGATGGGCTGCGCTCCGAGGGCAAGCTGCATGTGCAGCGCGCCGGCCGGGTCCGTTTCGAATATGCCCAGCCCGCGACCATGGAGGTCGTGGCGGATGGCGCGCAGGTCGCGGTGCGCGATCGGCGGCTCAATACGCAGGACCTCTATTTTATCAATCAGACGCCGCTAAAATTCCTGATGAAGGAAAAGATCGACCTCGAAAAGGACGTGACCGTTCAGGACGTGCAGATCGACGATTCCGGCGTCGCCGTCTTCATCGAGGACAAGGCGACCTTCGGCGGCACGTCGCATCTGCGCCTGATCTTCGACCCCAAGACGTTCAAGCTGAAACAATGGCAGGTCAAGGACCCGCAGGGCTACGAGACGCTGATCAGCCTCTTCAATATCGACCAGACCAAGACGCCCGACCCGGCGCTGTTCAAGATCAGCAAGTGAGGCGTCCTGCCGGGCGTATTCGAGGCGCGACGGCAATGATCAAGAAGGCTGTTGTCACGTCATATCCACTGTTCTGCTCTGGGAGGCGGCGCCGCCGATCCCTCCCAAGCGAACCCCTTGGCGAACCCATTGGCGAACCCACGTCTCAATAGCCATAATAGCCGTAGCCGTAGTGATGGCGTCCGTAGGCGTAGCCATAGCCCGGGTGACCGTAGCCGTAATCATAGTGGGGCTGGCTCGCAGCGGCTCCGACCATCGCGCCAACCGCCATGCCGGCGATGGCCGCGCCAGCAACGGCGCCCGCGTCCGGGCCGGAGCGATAATAATAGCCGCCCGCGGAAGCCGGGGTTGCGGCAATCGTGCTGGCCAGGGCCAGAGCCGCGATCGAGCCGGTGATGATCTTGCCGAGGTTCGTCATTTGCTCTCTCCATGTGACTGCGTCGTTTGATGGAGAGAAGGTAGCTGACGCCTATCGGTGTGGATGTGCGGCTACGCACAGGCCCGCAGGGCGGCAGGGTTTCCCCGCCGTCATTTCATTGGAGGGGCGCAGCACCGAAACAATCCAGAGCCGTATCGCAGGCTCGGATTGTTTCATTGGACAGCAATGACGCCGAAGCAATCAGGACAGTCGCTCAGGCCGCCGCTTTCTTCGGCGTCAGCAGCTTGCGGTTCATCAGCACTTCCGCGATCTGCACGGCGTTGAGCGCCGCGCCCTTGCGCAGATTGTCGCTGACGCACCAGAGCACGAGGCCATTATCGACCGTCGGATCTTCGCGGATGCGCGAAATATAGGTCGCGTCCTCGCCCGCCGCTTCATGCGGCGTGATGTAGCCGCCGGGTTCGCGCTTGTCGATGACGAGAACGCCCGGCGCCTCGCGCAGGATGTCGCGCGCTTCATCCGCCGAGATCGGCTTCTCGAATTCGATGTTCACCGCCTCCGAATGGGAGATGAAGACCGGCACGCGCACGCAGGTGGCGACGAGCTTGATCTTCGGATCGAGGATCTTCTTCGTCTCCGCGACCATCTTCCACTCTTCCTTGGTGAAGCCGTCCTCCATGAAGACGTCGATCTGCGGAATGAGGTTAAAGGCGATGCGCTTGGGGAATTTCTTGGCCTCGATCGGGTCCGAGACGAAGACCGAGCGCGTCTGCGCGAAGAGTTCGTCCATCGCGTCCTTGCCGGCGCCCGAGACGGATTGATAGGTCGAAACCACCACACGCTTGATGGTCGCGGCGTCGTGCAGCGGCTTCAGCGCCACGACGAGCTGTGCCGTCGAGCAGTTCGGATTGGCGATGATGTTCTTCTTGGTGAAGCCCGCCGTCGCGTCCGCGTTGACCTCCGGCACGATCAGCGGCACGTCCGGATCCATGCGCCAGGCCGAGGAGTTGTCGATGACGACGCAGCCTTGTGCGCCAATCTTGGGCGACCAGTCCTTGGAGACGCTTCCGCCCGCGGACATCAGGCAGATGTCCGTGTCGGAGAAGTCGTAGGTGTCGAGATGCCTGCACTTCAGCGTCTTGTCGCCGAAGGAGACTTCGAGGCCGATAGAGCGCGAGGAGGCGAGCGGCACGACCTCCGACACCGGGAAGCGCCGTTCCGCCAGAATGTCGAGCATCTCGCGGCCCACATTGCCCGTGGCGCCGGCGACGGCGACCTTATACGCCATTTTGAACTCCATCCGGCCTCCGGCCGGCGGTTAGAAGGGAAGTCCGACCGACATATTGCCCGAGGGCGTCACATTGACGGTGTTGTTCTTGCTCGGCGCCGGGTCCGGGTCCCTGCTATCCTTGGGCTTGGGCGGCGCCTTGCCGGGCGACCAGCCCTCGAGCTCTCCGAATTGGCGGTTCGGCCCGGAAGCGGCCGCGCCGGTCTTGCCGCCCTGCGCCGGCTGCTGCGCGGCGGCGTCGGCGCCCTTCTTGCCCTTGCGCTTGACCTGAACAGACGAGCCGCCGGACGTATCCAGCGCCTTGGGGTCGAGCTGCAATTCCTGGGCGATGGCGGCTTCGGCGCCCACGCCGATCAGGAAAGCCGCGAAGACGATGGATCCACGAAAAAGACGCGCGCTAGAACGCATGGCCTTGTTCTCCCAAAACAGTGAGCCGTCCTAACGCCGCAATGCGGCGGGATCAAGCGCCCGCCTCCTGCTCGGCGATCGCCAGGTTCTTGAGTTCGGCGATGGCCGCGGCGGGAGAAAGGCCCTTGGGGCAGACCTTGGTGCAGTTCAGGATCGTATGGCAGCGGTAGAGGCGGAAGGTGTCGTCGACATAGCCGATCCGCTCCTCTTTCGCCTCGTCGCGCGAATCCTGAACCCAGCGATAGGCCTGGAGCAGCGCCGCGGGGCCGAGATAGCGGTCGGAGTTCCACCAATAGCTCGGGCAGGCGGTCGAGCAGCAGGCGCAGAGAATGCACTCATAGAGTCCATCGAGCTTGGCGCGATCCTGCGGCGACTGGAGGCGCTCCTTCTCCGGATTGGCGCCCGCGTGCAGCCAGGGCTCGATCGCCGCATGCTGCTCGTAGAAGATGGTGAGGTCCGGCACGAGGTCCTTGACCACGCCCATATGCGGCAGCGGATAGAGTTTGATCGGCCCCTCGATCTCGTCCATGCCCTTGGTGCAGGCGAGCGTGTTCACCCCGTCGATATTCATCGAGCAGGAGCCGCAAATCCCTTCGCGGCAGGAGCGGCGGAAGGTCAGCGTCGAATCGACCTTGTTCTTGATCCAGATGATGGCGTCGAGCACCATCGGCCCGCAGTCGTCCATGTCGACGAAGAAGGTGTCGATGCGCGGATTGGCGTCGCTGTCGGGATTGTAGCGGTAGATCCTGAATTCGCGCAGATTCGTCGCGCCCTCCGGCTTCGGCCAGACCTTGCCCTCGGCGATGACGGAGTTCTTGGGGAGGGTGAATTCGACCATTTCAGTAAACCCTCGCCTTCGGCTCGATGTAAGCGACCTCGTTCGTCATGGTGTAATTGTGCACCGGTCGGTAATCGATCCCAACCGACTTCCTCTCCCGATCGATCGAGGCCAGCGTGTGCTTCATCCAGTTCGCGTCGTCGCGCTCGGGGAAGTCCTCACGGGCGTGCGCCCCGCGCGATTCCTTTCGGTTCGCCGCCGATTCCATCGTCACCACCGCCTGCACGATGAGATTGTCGAATTCGAGAGTCTCGACGAGATCGGAGTTCCAGATCAGCGAGCGGTCGGAGACCTTCGCGTTCGCCGCCTCCCGCCAGACCTCGTGAATGCCCGCGACGCCCTCGGCGAGCACCTCGCCCGTGCGATAAACCGCGCAATGCGACTGCATCACGCGCTGCATCTTGTCGCGCAGCTCGGCAGTCGGCGTTGCGCCATTGGCGTTGCGGAAGAAGTCGAGGCGCGTGAGCGGCAGTTCCGCCGAATCCGCCGGCAGCTCCGGCTGCGACTGGCCGGGCGTGACGAGTTCCGCGGCGCGAAGCCCCGCGGCGCGGCCGAAGACGACGAGGTCGATCAGCGAATTGGAGCCGAGACGATTGGCGCCATGCACCGAGACGCAGGCCGCTTCGCCGAGCGCCATGAGGCCCGGCACCACGGCGTCCGGATTGCCGTCCACCTTGCGCAGCACCTCGCCGTGATAATTCGTCGGGATGCCGCCCATGTTGTAATGCACGGTCGGCAGGATCGGGATCGGCTGGCGCGTCACGTCGACGCCGGCGAAAATCTTCGCGCTCTCCGAAATGCCCGGCAGGCGCTCGTGCAAAATCTGCGGATCGAGATGCTCGAGATGCAGATAGGCGTGGTCCTTGCGCTTGCCGACGCCCCTGCCCTCGCGAATTTCGACCGTAATGGCGCGCGAGACCATATCGCGCGGCGCGAGGTCCTTCACGGAGGGCGCGTAGCGCTCCATGAAGCGCTCGCCCTCGCTGTTCGTGAGATAGCCGCCCTCGCCGCGCGCGCCCTCGGTGATGAGGCAGCCCGCGCCGTAAATGCCGGTCGGGTGGAACTGCACGAACTCCATGTCCTGCAACGGCAGGCCGGCGCGCAGCACCATGGCGTTGCCGTCGCCCGTGCAGGTATGGGCCGACGTCGCGGAGAGATAGGCGCGGCCATAGCCGCCGGTCGCGAGAATGGTGAGCGCCGAGCGGAAGCGGTGGATCGTGCCGTCGTCGAGCTTCAGGCAGACGACGCCGCGGCAGGCGCCCTCGCTGTCCATGATGAGGTCGATCGCGAAATATTCGACGAAGAACTGCGTCTCGTGCTTGAGCGCCTGCCCGTACATGGTGTGCAGCATGGCGTGGCCGGTGCGGTCGGCGGCGGCGCATGTGCGCTGCGCGGGCGGGCCCTTGCCGAAATCGGTCGTCATGCCGCCGAACGGGCGCTGATAGATTTTGCCCTCGGTCGTGCGCGAGAAGGGCACGCCCCAGTGCTCCAGCTCATAGACCGCCTGCGGCGCGTTGCGGCACATATATTCGATCGCGTCCTGGTCTCCGAGCCAGTCGGAGCCCTTGACGGTGTCGTACATGTGCCATTTCCACTCGTCCGGCCCCATGTTGCCGAGCGCGGCGGCGACGCCGCCCTGCGCCGCGACCGTGTGCGAACGGGTCGGGAAGACCTTGGTCACGCAGGCGACGTTCAGCCCCGCCTTGGCGCAGCCGACCACGGCGCGCAGGCCGGCGCCGCCGGCGCCGACGACCACCACGTCGAATGTATGGTCGGTGATCGGATAGGCCCGCCCGCCGATGGAAACGGAATTCGCAGCGCCAGTGGCAACCATGATTGCAGCCTTTTTATCGTTGTACGGCTCTTCTTTTGAAACCTGCGCTTACTTCGGCGCTGCGATCAGCATGATCCCCAGCGTCCAGGCGGCGGCGATCGCGATGGCGGCGATCTTGTTCCAGTAAAGCGCCTTCTCCTTCAGCGCCGCGTCGTGGACATAGTCCTCGATGATTTCGATCATGCCCTGACGCGCATGGATCATGCCGAGGACGCCGAAAGCGACCAGCACAATGGCGGGAATCGGACGGCCGATTTCGGCCTTCACGCCCTCCAGCGTCTTGCCGACGAGGCCTGCGAGCCACCAGGCGGACAGGAGGCCCAGCGGCGCCAGCGCATAGGACGAGAGGCGCATGAAATGCGCGTGGACGGAGCCCTCGCGATCGGAGACATAGGCCGCCCCCTGTCCCGTGCGGCCGCTTTTGAAATGAGTCGGAACCGACATAGACGAGCCTTTCCTCAGCCGACGAGAGACTTCAAGATCCACAGCGCCACGGTCAGACCGACACCGCCATAGAGGGTAGCCTGCGCGAGGAACTCCCGGCCCTGCGGATCCATATACAGGACGCGGTCCCAGAGCGCGTGTCGCACGCCGCCAAGCAGATGGTGAAAAATCGCCCAGGTGGTCAGGAAGACGATCAACCCGCCGATGAAGCCGGAGGCCAGCCAGCCGGTAAGGGCGTGCAGCCACCCGCCAAAGCCGGCCCCGAGCAGAAAGAGCGCCATCAGCGCCATGCCCAGATAGAGCGCTGCCCCGGTGATGCGATGGGCCATGGACATCGCCATCGTCAGCCACGGCCTGAAGATGGTCAGATGCGGCGACAGCGGGCGCCTTGCGGCGCGCTCGTCGATTCCAGCGTTTGCCATGCTTGCTTCCTCTTTCGCGCCTCTACGGAATGGTTCTGAAAAGCGCCCTAAGAAGTGGATAATTCAAATGGTGCGGCGCC
This sequence comes from Methylocystis sp. IM3, assembly GCF_038070105.1. Taxonomy (NCBI): domain Bacteria; kingdom Pseudomonadati; phylum Pseudomonadota; class Alphaproteobacteria; order Hyphomicrobiales; family Methylocystaceae; genus Methylocystis; species Methylocystis sp. IM3. The sequence continues at coordinate 2,671,609 of NZ_JBBPBZ010000002.1, forward strand.
GCAACTCCGCCATTTTCGACCACGGGCCAAGGAGTGAATTTCCTTCGACCGCTCACCTTCTGGCAATGGCGAGCGTGAGCAACGCCGCGAGCGACAGGGCGGCCAGAACGCCGCCCGCGGCGAAGGTCGCCCCCGGGCCATAAACGTCCCAGAGCTTCCCGGCGGCGAGGCTCGCGATCAACAGCGCCAGTCCGCCGGCAAGATTGAACACCCCGAAGGCGGTGCCCCGCAGCGCCCCCGGCGCCGCGTCCGCGACGAGCGCCGCGAAAAGCCCCTGCGTCAGCCCCATATGAAGCCCCCACAGAACGACGCCGACCCAGACGAGCGGGAGCGACTGCGCCTGAGCAAGGGCGACATCGGCGAGGAGCAGCATGAAAATTCCGACAGCCAGCGGGGAAATCCGGTCACCGCGGTCCGAAAACGACCCCGCCGGATAGGAAGCGCCAGCGTAAACGACGTTCATGACGACCAGAACGAGCGGCGCGAGTGCGTCCGGCAGGCCGACGGTCGCGGCCTTCAGAATGAGAAACGCCTCGGAGAAGCGCGCGAGGCCGAAGAGGGTCGCCACCGCCACGACCAGCCAGAACCGGCCGCCCAGCCGTTTCAGCTCTTCCCAATGCAGCGGAAAGCGGGCCGGCCGCGCGGGGCGCGTGTTCTCCGGCTCGCTGACGCCCGCGGCCAGGACGATCACGGCCAGAACGGCCGGAATCGTCGCGACCCAGAAGACCGTCCGAATATCGTCGACCGTCAGCCACATGGCGACGACGGCGACGGCGGGGCCGAGAAAGGCGCCGACCGTGTCGAGCGATTGCCGCAGGCCGAAGGCGGCGCCGCGCAATTCCGGCGGCGTCACGTCGGCGACGAGCGCGTCGCGAGGGGCGCCGCGAATGCCCTTCCCGACACGGTCGATGAAGCGCGCCGCCATCACCCAGGCGACATCGGGCGCGAGGGGAAACATGGGCTTGGTCGCGGCCGCGAGGCCATAGCCGAGGATCGCAAGGAGCTTGCGGCTGGCGAACCAGTCCGACACGGCCCCCGAGAAAATCTTGACCACCGACGCCGTCGCCTCGGCGACGCCCTCGATGACGCCGACCTCCGCCATGGTCGCCCCCATCGCGCCGACGAGATAGACCGGCAGCAGCGCATGGATCATCTCCGAAGAGAAATCCATGAGCAAAGAGACGAGCCCCAGCGCCCAGACGCTTGGCGGAATCTGGCGGAGACGGGCGGTCCGGATAGGGGAATCGTCAGTCATCCATTGCTTCTAGCACGAAGCATGCGCCCTCGGTCAGCAGGCGCTTTCCCTTGAAAATCTTGGCGCGCGGGCCGCTTGCCGGACACCGTTCTCCCGCTAACTCCCGCCTAGGGAAGGCAAGATGCGGGCATCTCATTACACCTATCGCTTCATCGCCCAGGCGGCGCTTATCGGCGTGATGCTGGCCGCGGTGGACTTCGGCCTGTTCGAGGCGCTGAGCCATATGATGCGGTGAAGGGATGGCCGGGACAGGCCCGGCCATGACGGGCGAGGGCGGCTGCGAGGAATGCCGGGGCGCTCTCTCCCGTCATGCCCGCGCTCGACGCGGGCATCCACGGGACCGACGGTCATTTCGCGGCAATGTCGATCTTCTTCTCTTCACTCGTGGTCTGGGCCGACTTGGGCAGGACCACTTTCAGCACGCCTTTTTCGAACGTCGCCTCGATCTTGTCGACGTCGACATTCTCCGGCAGGCGGAAGCTGCGCCTGAACGAGCCGTAGCGCCGTTCGGAGAAGAACATGCCTTCGTTCTTTTCCTCGCGCTCCATCTTCTTCTCGCCGCCGATCACAAGCCCGCCGTTGGCGACCTTCACTTCCACGTCCTTCTGGTCGAGGCCTGGAAGCTCCGCCGTGACTTCATATTCGTTGTCGCGTTCGACGAAATCGACGGGGGGCGTTCCCTGCCAGCCCATGAATCCGAAAGGCTCCATGTCGCCTGTGCGTTTCTGCAAGGGCGCCTCGTCGAAGAAACGGTCGAGCTGCCGACGCAGCGCCTCGAAGGGGCGCCAGTCCCACATGTCGGGAGAGATCAGCGCGCCACCATCCTTTTTAACCGGGGCGTTTTGCTCCTGAGCCATTTTTTCTCCTCCGTTCAGACAATGGTCATCCAAAAACAAATTTGAGCGACGTTCGTCGCCTCGACACGATAAAAATTCTGCGTCTTCCGCGCCTGATTCAAGCCTGGCCTTTTGCGCCAAATGTCGCGCTCATTCCTCGAGCGACAGCAGCCCGGCGTCCCCGCCGCTCGACGCCGTATTGATGGTCACTGTCGTCTCGCGCAGGAAGCGTCGCAGATAATCCGGGCCGCCCGCCTTGGGCCCCGTGCCGCTGAGGCCGAAGCCGCCGAAAGGCTGGCTGCCGACGACGGCGCCGATCATGTTGCGGTTGACATATATGTTGCCCGCCGGCGCGCGGCGCGCCGCCGCCTGCATCCGCTCCTCGATGCGGGTTTCGAGCCCGAAGGTCAGCCCGTAGCCGCTCGCCTCGATCTCTCCGATCAGCGCCTCGAAATCGGCCGCGCGCCAGGTCGCGACATGCAGCACGGGGCCGAAAACCTCTTCCCGCAACTCCGAGGCGCGCCGGAGACGAATGACCGCCGGCGCGACGAAGGTTCCCTTGGCCGGGGCCTCCCCCGCAAAGAGCAGCCGCCCTTCGGCCTTGGCGTGGGCAATGTAGCGGTCGAGCTTGTCCTTGGCCTCCGCGTCGATGACCGGCCCGACATGCACGCCGATCTCGCGCGGGTCGCCGATGCGCAGCTCTTTCGCGGTGCCGATGAGGGTCTCGATGGCGCCGGGCACGATTTCCTCCTGCAGGCAGAGGAGCCGCAGCGCGGAGCACCTCTGGCCCGCCGAGCGAAAGGCGGAGGCGAGCACATCGTCGACCACTTGCTCGATGAGCGCCGTGGAATCGACGATCATGGCGTTGACGCCCCCCGTCTCCGCGATCAGCGGGGCGAGCGCGCCCGCGCGCGCCGCGAGCGCGCGATTGATGTGCTGCGCCACCTCGACGGAGCCGGTGAAGACGACGCCGGCCGTCCACGGATCGGCGACGAGCGCGGCCCCGATCTCGCCCGCGCCGGTCGCCAGTTGCAGCGCCGCGCGCGGGACGCCCGCCTCATGAAGGAGCGCGACGGCTCTTGCGGCGATAAGCGGCGTCTGCTCCGCGGGCTTGGCGACGGCCGCGTTGCCGGCGACGAGCGCGGCGACGACCTGCCCGAGGAAAATCGCTAGCGGGAAGTTCCACGGCGAGATGCAGACGAAAACCCCGCGCCCGCCGTAGCTCAGCCGGTTGTCTTCGCCCGTGGGGCCGGGAAGCCTGATCTCGCGACAAAGGAGACGCGCCTGATTGGCGTAATAGCGGCACATGTCCGCCGCCTCGCGCAATTCGGCGAGGGCGTCGTCGAGCGTCTTTCCGGCTTCGCTCTGCAAGAGCGCGAGAAAGACGCCGCGCCGCGCCTCCAGCAGATCGGCGGCGCGCTCCATGATGCGCGCGCGCGTTTCGACAGGCGTCGCATTCCAGGCGGGAAAGCCCCGCGCCGCGTCGGCCACCATGGCGCGCGCGGTTGTCTCGTCGCTCTCCGCCACGAGGCCGATGGCCGCGCCGTCGATGGGCGAGAAAACCGGACGCGACGGCGCCCCGGCGGAAATCGTCGGATGCGTCTCATGGGAGCCCTGCGCCGCGCCGATTTCGGAGCACAGCGCCGCGAGCGCGGCTCTGTCGCCGAATTCGACGCCTTTGGAATTCGCCCGCAACGGTTCGTAGATTTCGGCCGGCAAACGCAGGCGCGGATGGCGGGCGCGGTCTGGATCGCCGATCGCGTCATGCGGGTCGGCGATGAGCGCCGCCTCGGGGGTCTCGGGATCGGCGGCGCGCGCGACAAATGAAGAATTCGCGCCATTCTCGATCAGCCGCCGGACGAGATAGGCCAGAAGATCGCGGTGCGGCCCCACCGGCGCATAGATGCGCACGGGCGCGTCGCTGATTGCGGCCAGCGCCTCGTAAAGCGGTTCGCCCATGCCGTGCAGGCGCTGGAATTCATAGTCCGTCCGCTTGCCGGCGCGGGCGAGAATTTCGGCGACGCTGCGGGCGTTGTGCGTGGCGAACTGCGGATAGAGACGCGGCGCGTGAAGGAGCTGCGCGGCGCAAGCGTCATAGTGGAGATCGGTCATCGCCTTGCGGGTGAAGACCGGATAATCGGCGAGCCCCCGCTCCTGCGCGCGCTTGATTTCGCTGTCCCAATAGGCGCCCTTGACGAGACGCAGCATGAAACGGCGATCATGCGCCTCGGCGAGGGCCAGCGCGTAATCGATCACGGCGCTCGCGCGTTTCTGGTATGCCTGCACGGCAAGACCGAAACCGTCCCAGCCCGAAAGCGATGAATCGGCGACCACGCGCGCGACAACATCGAGCGAGAGTTCGAGGCGGTCGGCTTCTTCCGCGTCGATCGTGAAGGCGAGGTCGCGGTCGCGCGCGAGCCGTGCGAGCTCCAGGACGCGCGGCGGCAATTCCTGCAACACGCGCGCGCGCGAGATCGCCTCGTAGCGCGGATGCAGGGCGGAAAGCTTGACGGAAATGCCGGGGCGCGCGGGCAGCGGTTCCGCGCCCGCCTGCGCGCCAATAGCCTCGATCGCCGCCGCATAGGCGTCGAAATAGCGGGCGGCGTCGGCCGCGCTGCGGGCGCCCTCGCCGAGCATGTCGAAGGAAAAGCGCTCGCGGCGCCCCCTGGCGCGGGAGAGCGCGTCGCCGATCGTCTCGCCGAAGACGAAATGCGCGCCCATCAGCCGCATGGCCTGCCGCGCGGCGAGGCGCAGCGCGGGAAGCCCCATGCGTCGCGCCAGATCGGCGACGAGGCCGCGCGGCTCCCCCTGCCCGACGAGACGCGCCGAGAAGCCCAGCGCGAAGGCGCAGGCCTGCACGAGCAGCACGTCGGACTCAGCCGCGTGATGAGAGAAATCGCCCGCGGCGAGCTTGTCGACGATGAGCTGGTCGGCGGTCGCGTCGTCGGGCACGCGCAGCAAGGATTCCGCCAGCGCCATGACGGCGAGACCCTCGCGGGACGAGAGCGAGAACTCGTGAAGAAAGTCCTCGACGCCGCCAAGGGAGCCAAGGGCGCCAAGCGCGCCGCGCTCGCCGCGCATACCGCGAATGAGCTTGCGCGCAAGCTCTCCGATGGCGCGGCGCGTTTCGAAATCTGGCGGATTCGCAATCAGGCGCGCGGCGAGGATCTCGTCCGGCGGGGCATAGGGCGCGGCGAAGGGCGGCGGCGGGTCTTTGGGCATGGCGGCAAGCAGCGCCTTGTTCAAGTTCCTGTCTGGAGGATATGGGCGCGCAGGGGCATTCCGGCAAAGGGCGGCGTGCCCTCGGTTTCAGCGGCGGCTCTGCTCGTCTATGACTGAAGGCCCGAGTCGATCGTCAGGAGATGTGGATGCCCGCCTATTTCATTTGCACGATGACCATCCACGACCCGGAGACCTATCGCAAATATACGGCGCTGACGCCCGCCACCGTCGCCCGCCATGGTGGGAAATTCCTCACGCGCGGCGACGAGGTCGCCACAGTCGAAGGGCCGCACGTCGCCGAGCGGCTGGTGATCCTCGAATTCCCCGACCGGGAGACGGCTCTGGCCTGGTACAATGATCCGGATTACCAGACTGCCTGCGCGTTCCGCCGCGCGGCGTCGACGGGCCGGATGATCCTCCAGGAAGGGCGCGAGAACACGCGCGACCCCGATCCGATCGTGTGACGGCTCGCGGGGCTCAGATCTTGTCGCCCTCGGCGCCCGGCGTGACGCAGCGCCAGCGCGTGACCGTGACATTGGGATGCTCGCCCGACCACTGGGCGATATAGGGCATGGCCTGCATGACGCAGTTGCGCGTCGACCCCGTGGCGGACTCGAGCGTCAGCCGGCGTTCGTCGCAGGCCGTCGGCTGGGAGATGGCGCAGACAGTCAGGATGAGTTGGACGAAATTCATCGGCAACCCCTTGCATGAACGCCGCCCATCGGCGGCGTTCGATATCAAGCAAGGGTAATGCCGGTCAGGCGGGGGTCAATATCTCGCCCTTGCCATAGACCGCCGTGTCGCCGCCAAAACGCTGCAGTCTTTGCGAGAGCAGCGCCGAGGCCGCGGCGCTGTCCGCCTTGAGGCCGCGGGCGAAAAGACCCGCAAAGGTGAAGACATGCGGTCCGCAGTCGACATAGGTCGGCGGAATCTCCGGGCGCCGCGCCAGAATGATGGAGCCGCGCTTGTTGAGATAGCCGACGCGGCCCGAGGTTTTGCCCAGCGCGATGATGGTGCCCGCGATGAAGCGGGAGCCGAGGTCGTCGCCGGCGTCTCCCTCGATGATGAGAATGCCGCGCCGCAGCCGGTCGCCGGCCCGCGCGCCAACCTTGCCGCGCACGACGACCCGCCCGCCCGACATGCCGGCCAGCTCGCCGGCGAGCGGAGCCGCCAGCATCTCGCCCGCGTCGCCTCTGATCTCGATATGCGCGCCCTCGTTGCCGGAGGCGGCATAGGCCCCGGCCCCGCCGGAAACCGTGATCGCGCCGCCCTTGGCGAGGCGGCCGAGCTCAAGACCCACGTCTCCCTCGACATGGATCGAGAAGCCCGGCAGCAGCTTCGCGCCAAGCCGGTCGAAGCGCGCCGAACCGCCCTCGTAGCGGACATTTTTCAGATCGCCTTCGGCGAGCTTGAACAGATCGCCGACCTTGGTCGAGGCGCGGGTCGTGCCGAGTTCGATCTTCTCGATCGCGGCAAGGGATTTGCCGGCGAGGCGGTCGGGCGTCAGCGCCGAGAGGTCGACGCGCTGCGGCGGCTCCTGGCGGAGCGTGAAGGTGAAGGGCTTCACGGCAGCAGATCCTTCAGATGATAGTGGAACGGCCCGAGCTTGCCGCCGTAGTTGCCGGCGCCGACGCGTTTCGCGCCCTTCTCGGGCCCAAGATCGATGATCGCCTTCAGGCCCGCGCGCATGGCCTGACGCACCGCCTCGTCGCTCAGACCGTCGATGACGATCTCCAGCGTGCAGCCGATATCGCTTTCCAGCGCGGTCTTGGTCACGCCCTTCAGCGTCGGGCAATAGGCGTCATTGGTCGAGGCGCTCATGCCCTTGTATTGCGAGCCGACCTTCGAGCCGGAGCGGACGATGCCGCCGGGGAAGGGCATGATCGCGTCCGGGACCGCATGGATGGCGTTCACGCCCGCCTCGGTGGCGCGCATGGTCGATTCCCAATCCGCGCCCATCACCAGCAGATTGCCGCCGCCGACGCATTTCTTGAGCACGCCGACCTGGCCCTCGACGAAGAACTCGCCGTCCATCACCGGCACGCGCCAGAAGCGGCGCCCGTCGATCGCCTTCGAGGTCTGCCATTTGTCGCCGAACTGGCGCATCGAATCGCCGACCTTGATCTTCAGATCGCCGTCGAAGGCCGAATAAAGCGCCGTCCCGGGACAGGTGAGGATGCACTGGCCGACACGATTGACCAGCGCCTTCTCCGCGCCCTTCGTCGAGAAGGCGAAGAACAGCAGTCTGACGCCCGGACGGCCGTCGGGCGTCTCGTCTTCGGAAAGCTCAGCGTCGATTCCCGCCTCGCAATCGCAGCCAATGACGGACGTGGCGTAGCCCGTGGCCGTCGCCGCCGCCTGATTGGCCCATTTGCGCGTGGGCGCCGTGACGATGAGTCCCGTCGCGGCCATGGGGAAGGCTTCGGCGAAACTGTCGTCGATCCGAACGCCGTTGCGAACTATACCTTGCATGCGACCTCCGCAAAGGCGTCCTTGTGCGGCAGAGCTGCGTCCGGCACGTCGAAAATGCCGCGCGGCAGCCCGTAAAGCTCTTCGTAATAGCTGTCGAGCCGCTTGTTGATGGCCTTGTCGAAGCGCGGGCTGATGTGCAGCGTCCTGCCGCGACGGTAGTGCGAGACCTCGCCGTCACGCACCACGAGGTCGCCATCCTTGAAGACATAGGCCGCGCGGCGGAACATGCCCGCCTTGTCGCTGCTCTCCTTGTAGATCGCAATATCGGCGATGGCGCCGGGCGCCAGCGCGCCACGGTCGGTGAAGCCGAAGAGCTTCGCCGCGCCGGAGCGACTCATCTGCGCGAGCTCATAGTAGGTATATTCGCGCGTGATCGACGGCAGCGTCGTGTGCGCCAGCACCTCGGCCGGCAGACGCGACATGACCTGCGCGCGCAAATCCGCGCTCATCAGCAACGCGAACAGCTCCGGATAGGCGGTGAAAGGGCCGCCGTTCGGATGGTCGGTCGTGAAGAAGACCTGCTCGGGGTTCTTGATGAGCAGGAACAGCTCGAGGCCCGCCGCCCATTGGATGGCGTTGTAGTAGTTCGATATCTTGTAGGCGTAGGGCACGATGCCGCCGCCGTTGGCGTCGCCGTCGAATATCGCGCCCTTCTTCGGACTGCCGCCGGGCATGCTGTTGAACTGCTTCAGCACGTCCGAAGAGATGGTCACCGTCTGCGAGAACATCACCTGGCCGACGTCGACCGTGACGTTCGGATTGGCGTTGATCTTCTCCGCGAAGGCCGCCGCGGCGGAGGAGAAGGCGTTCGCGCCTTCCGTGCCATAGGCGTAGAACTGCACATGGGCCAGATGCAGCGGCAGGCCCTGCGACGCGTCGATCGTGTCGAGCGCCGTCTGAATATTGCCGGCGATGCCCAGATTGTTCATGTGCAGATGCAGCGGGTGATGAACGCCCACAGCCTGCGTCGCCTTCTGTAGCGCTTGGAAAATCTTGCGCGACGAGAGGCCGTAGAAGGGCACCTCGTCGTCGAGCCCGAAGGCGCGCATGTTCTCCTTGAAGGCCTCGCAGCCGCCCGGATTGATGCATTTGAGGCCCAGCGACTTCGTGCCGCTCACCGTCTGGGCGACATAGTCGTTTATCGCGCTTTCCGATTCGCCCGCGCGCAACTGGCGCAGCAGGAAGTCGTCGTTGCCGAGGACGGTCAGCGCGCCTTTGTCGATGATCGGCACGTCGTTCAATTCGAAATGCGTCTGCAACGAATGATGCGGCGCCATCGCCGGCTCGACAACCGTGGTGAAGCCCATCTGCGCGTAAAGGCGCCCGGTCTCATAGGTCGACCATTTGGCCGTCGAGAGCGGCGTGCCGGAAACGCGCGCGCGAATCGCGCGGTGAAGCTCCGGCAGCAGCAGGCGCGCCGTGTTCACATTGCCGCCGGCGATGTGGGAGTGAATGTCGATCGCTCCCGCCATGACGATATGGCCGGCGCAGTCGATTTCCTTGTCGGCTTTGCCGCCCGCGGGCGGCGCGACGATGCGGCCGTCTTCGAACCAGACGTCGCCGACGCCGTCCCGGCCGGTCGCCGGATCGACGACATGGCCGCCACGCAAAACTGTCAGCAAGGCGCGACCTCCGAAACATTCGCCATGATGGCGTCGATGACATGCGCGACCGTCGGCGCGTCGGTCGGCGCCGTGGCCGTGCGCAGCGTCAGGCCGCCGGTCTCCTGGGCCATGAGCACGGCGTCATGCGTGACGCCGGGCCGACCAACCTCGATGTAAAGCCCATGCGCAGGCTCGGCGCCCGCCGGGGCCAGCGTGACGAGCGGAATGTCCCGCCGCGCCCAGGGCGGAGCCTCGCCGTCGAAGGCGGAAATCCACAGGGCGGCGTCGGCCTCGCCGCTGTCCACGAGGCGCGCGGCCTCGAAACGCCAGGGATCGTGCTCGGGATAGCCGCGGCCAAAGCCGGTGCGCGGCGGAAAGCCCGTCATCCAGCCCGCCGTCTGGGTGACGCCCGCGGCGCCGGCGCGGCCGCCGATATGGACGCCCGTGAAGCGCGTCGTGACGTTGAGGTCGGTCACGAGCGCCTGCATCATCTCGATGGCCAGCGCGTCGAGCCCGATCGCCGCCGCCCACACGAAGCAGCCGAAGCGAGCCCCCTTCAGCGTCTCGGCGACGCCGTCGATCAGTTCGAGCTTCGCGGCGTCGAACGCCAGGGGACGGCCGCCGACGCGCGCGCGCCATGCGGCAAAGACGCCGGAAATTTCCTCGAGGCTCGCCGGGATGATCTTGGCGCCCGGAACGGCGCCGGCCTCGCTCGCATCCGGCCCGAGCCAGATGACCTTGCGCGGCTGGCCCGCCTGCGAGCCATGGCGCGGCGGCTGATCGAGCGCAAGGCGCTCCAGCATGCCGGGCCATTGCCGGGTCAGGCCGGGGCCGACGAGCACGACCACATCGGCGCGGACGCGGGCCTCGTTGGCCGTCGTCGTGAACATGCCGAAGGAGCGTTTCACGTCCAGGTCCGCGAGAGAATCGCGCGACGCCAGATGATCGAAGGCGCCCCGCAGCCGCTCCGCGAGCAGGATCGCCGCACGGGCGCCGGGAACGTCGGCCCCCAGCCCTCCGACGAGAGGGAAAGTCGCGCCGCTCAGAATGCGAGCCGCCTGCCTGTAGGCGTCTTCGAGCGCAATCGCTTTGCCGTCGAGCGTCGCCTTGCTCATCCGCTTCCTGCCTTGTGCCGCTTGGCGGTTGTCGAAAATGCCGCGCGGCGCATTGCCGCGCGAGCCTGAAGTCGCCCTCGCTATGCCGGCGGCCGGAGGAAAACTCAAAGGCTTTTTTGTTTGATGCGCTTCGGGCCGGGCCGCTGTCGCCGGCGCCCCTACCGAATGCGGACTATGCCTAGCAGCCGTCAGGCCCCGTGTCGAGAACCTAGGCGCCATATGCCCGACCGGAGGCGACGAAGCGCGCGATTCGAGCAAAGAGGAAAGCCGGGGGGCCTCCGCCGTCGTAGCCTTTCCGCCCCTCCAACAGCTCGCGAGGGGGCCAATTGCACCGTCAACATGAACATGATAATGCTCTCGCCGAGCTCGAACCTGCCCCCGTCGCCCGACCCGAGAAGTCGAGGACATTCAAGAGCAGGATGCAGCCGACAGAGTTCCAAACGGAGGAAATACAATGGCCTGGACCACCCCTGTGATCGTCGAAGTTTGCGTGGGCATGGAAGTCACCGCCTACTCGTCGGCTGAAATCTAAGGATTTCAGGCGAGTCGCCGCCTTTCCGGCGGTCTCTCCACAAAAATCGAGCCGGTAGGAATAGCGCCGCGACATGCCGGCGTCTCTTACTCGGCTCGATTTTTTTTGCCCAAAATCCAGGAGGCCGCGCCGCCCGCGGAGCTGATATGAGACATCCGATTCTCGCCGCCCTTCTTCTGGCCGCCACCTTTACGCCCGCGCCCGCGGGGGCCGGAGCGCCCGACGCCGGAAAGCTCCTCGACGAGGCGAAGGCTCTCTTTCAGCCGCTCCCCCCTGCCCCTGTCGCCAAGGACCCCGTTCAGGCGGCCCGCGTCGAGCTCGGCCGGCGGCTGTTTTTCGAGAACCGCGTGTCCGAGGACGGCAATGTGAGCTGCGCGCATTGCCATTTGCCGGACAGGCAGGCGAGCGACGGCCTAGCGAAGGCGATCGGCGTCTTCGGCAAGGAGAATCCGCGCAATGCGCCTTCGGTGTTCAACTCCGCGCTGAATTTCAAGCAGCATTGGCGCGGGGACCGCGAATCGCTCGAGGATCAGGCTGAAAAGTCGCTGCTCGGCCCCGCGAGCTTCGGCAATCCCGACCAGGCGGCGGCCATGGGCAAGCTGAAGGCCGTGCCCGCTTATCCGGAGGCGTTCGCCAAGGCGTTCCCCGGCGAAAAGGATCCTGTGACTTCAAAGAACTGGGGCCTCGCCGTCGCCTCCTTCGAGCGAACGCTGCTCACGCCCTCGAAATTCGACGCCTTCCTCGCTGGCGACCTCAAGGCGCTGACGCCGCAAGAGCTTTCCGGCCTGCGCCTCTTCATCGATACGGGTTGCGCTGGCTGCCACAATGGGCCGGGCGTCGGCGGGAATTCCTTCCAGAAGTTCGGGGTCGTCGAAGACTATTGGAAAGAGACCGGCGTGAAGACGCCCGACAAAGGCCGGGCCGATGTGACCAAGAACGACGCCGACCTCTATGTCTTCAAGGTTCCGGGCCTGCGCAACGTGGCGAAGACCGACCCCTATTTCCACGACGGCTCGGTCGCGCAACTGGCGAAGGCCGTGGAGATCATGGGGAAGACGCAGCTCGGCAAGTCGTTGTCTCCGCAGGAGACGGCCGACATCGTCGCCTTCCTCGGCAGCCTGACGGGGGCGGTCCCGGCGAATTATTCGGCGCCCGAGCCCTTCCCGGACGCGAAGTAGGACCCTCTCTGACGCGAGGGAGCAGGCGCTGGATCACGCCAGCTTCTGCTCCAGCGCGATCTTCATCAGCTCCATGGGCGTACGGGCGCCGAGCTTGCGCTTCATGATCGAGCAGCTATTGGCGATGGTCTTGTAGGAGACCTGCGTCGCCTCGGCGATTTCATTCATGCCCAGTCCCGCGCCCAGCATGCGCAGGATCTCGAGCTCCCGCGCCGTGAGGGCCGCGAGCGGACCCGCGCCGCCGCCTTTCTCGAAGGCGAGTTGATTGGCGATCTTCGGCATCAGAAACACGCCGCCCGCCGCGACCTCGCGCACCGCCGTGACCAGCAGATAGGGATCGTCGTTCTTGGTGACATAGGCTTTCGCGCCGGCGTCGATGGCGCGCGCGGCGAAGATCGGATCGTCGTTCATGCTGAAGACGACGATGCGCGCCGCGGGGTCCTCCTGCAGGATACGGCGCGTCAGCTCGAGACCCGACACGCCCGGCATGGCGATGTCGACGACCGTCACATCGGGCCTGTGCGCGAGGAAAGCGGCGAGACCCGTCTCCGCGTCGCGCGCGTCGACGACGTCGATGTCGCCCTCCCCCGCGAGCATGGCGGCGCAGCCCGCGACAATGATCGGATGGTCGTCAACGATAAGAACCCGCATCTTTCCTCCTCGCGCCTGAAGATTGACCGCGGGCGCCGCCTTCGTAAAGTCTGCAGCCAACGGATAAGGAAAGCGGCGATGCTGCAAAGTCTGTCCTTGCGCGCGCGGCTGTCTCTCCTGCTCGGCGGCGTGATCGTCTGCGGCCTGGCCTTTGGCGTCGGGCTCCTGATTCTCCACGCCGGCGCGCGCGTCAGCGCAGAGGCCGAAGGCGCGACGCGGCTCGCGCGCGATCTGGTCGAGGCCACTCTGCCCCGCCTGAGCGGCGCGGCGAACCCCAAGGCCGAACTCGACGACCTTCTCCAGGATGTGCGGCGGCTGCGACACGTGCGGGTCGGCGTCGAAGCCGAGGCCGAGCCGCCGCCGAAATCGAAGACTCCCGCGCCCGACTGGTTCAGCGCGCTCGTGTTTCGCCCTCCGCCGCCCGCGCGAATCGCGACGCCGCTCGGCGCCGTGGAGATCGCCGCCAATCCGGCCGATGAAATCGCAGAGATTTGGGAGGAGATCGTCTGGCTCGCGATCGGCGCGGCCGGCGTCGCGGGCGTCGCCTTCGCGCTCGTCTCCTACGCCGTTTCCCGCACATTGAGCCCCATCGGCGCGCTCTCGGACGCGCTGCGGCGGCTGGAGCAAGGCGACTACGACGTGCGCGCGGACGCCGATGGGCCGCCGGAATTCATCCTGATCGCAGAGCGCATCAACGCGCTCGCTGCAACGCTGCGACGGCTGGACGATGAAAACCGGCGCCTGGTGCGCCGCATGATTCATGTGCAGGACGAAGAGCGACGCGACATTGCGCGCGATCTTCACGACGAAATCGGCCCCTTCCTCTTCGCCATTCGCGCTGGCGTCGGGGCGTTGGCGCGCAAGGCCCGTAGCGGCGCTGATCCCGAAGTCCTCGTTGAAGACTGCACGAAGATCGACGCGCAGATCGCGGCGCTGCAGCAGGTGAACCGCCGCATTCTGGGCCGGCTGCGCCCAGCGGCGCTCTCCGAAATGGGCCTCGCCGACGCGCTCGAGGCGCTCGCGCGCGGCTGGCGGGAGACGCGGGCCGGCGTGACGATCGATCTCGCCCTCGACGGCGCACGCGGGCCGATCGACGAAACCACGGCGCTCACCGCCTATCGCGTGGCGCAGGAGGGGCTGACCAACGCCTTCCGCCATTCCGGCGCGCGCCGAATCCGCCTGAGCGTCTCTCGGGAACAGGAAACGCTGCGCATCGAGGTCGAGGACGACGGCGCCGGATTTTCAGCGGGCGGGGGCGGCGGATTGGGGCTCAGAGGCATGAGCGAACGCGTCGCCGCGCTCGGCGGGAGGCTGACCTTGACGAATGCTCCCGGAGGCGGCGCGAAGCTTTCCGCGGAGCTGCGGCGATCTGGGTCAAAACCGTCTCGAATTCGGGAAAAATTCCCGGACCCGTCATGACACGATCCCGACAAAACCGTTATTTTTCAGAACTGTAGCCAATAGGCCACAGGCCGGGAATATTGGCGGGCGCAGCCTCTCCCGTCGATACGATGAGGGCGCGAAACGCTATAAGCGGGAGCATGGAAATCCAACTCGTGGCCCCCGGCACAATGGCTAAACTTCGATCTCTGACCACTCTCGGCGCTGCGCTCCTCTCATCGACCGCCCTTGCCCAGCAGACCCTCCCGACCATCGAAGTCGGCGGCGCGCCCCTGCGCTCCACGGCGCCGCGTCCCGCGCGCCCCTCCGCCGCCCAGGGTCCGAGCCGGCCCGTCGCCGCTGCGGCTGCGCCCGCGGCCCAGCCCGCCGCGCCCGGCGCCGGCGCCGGCGCGGGGCAAGTCTCTCCGGTCGTCATTCAATATGCGGTTCCGGCGGCGACCTACACGCTCTCGTCCAAACAGTTGCAGAACACGCGCGGCTTCGAGCTCGTCGACAATCTGCTTCGCCAATCCCCCGGCGTGAGCGTCAACGACGTCACCGGCAATCCTTTGCAGCCGCAAGTTGATTTTCGCGGCTTCTTGGCCTCGCCGGTCGCCGGCACCCCGCAGGGCCTCGCCGTCTATCAGAACGGCATTCGCATCAACGAAGCCTGGGGCGACAATGTCTATTGGGACATGATCCCCAACATCGCCATCGACCGCTCGACGATCGTCACCGGCAATCCGCTTTTCGGCCTGAACGCCATCGGCGGCGCCGTCGTCCTCGATATGAAGAACGGCTTCACTTATCAGGGCCTCGAGATCGACGGGCGCGGCGGCAGCCGGGGGCGACGGCAGGGCTATGGCCAGTTCGGCGTGCAGTCCGGCCCCTACGCGGCCTATCTCGCGCTGGAGGCGCTGGGCGACAATGGTTACCGCTACTTCTCCGGCGGCCACATCAAGCGCCTTTACGGCGACATCGGCTACCGCGGCGACCAAGCCGAGATCCACGCCAATGTGACCCTCGCGGGCAACAAGATCAACGGCACCGGCCCCGCACCGGTCGAAGACGTGACGCGCAATCCCTGGGCTGTGTACACCACGCCCCAGTCGCAGAAGAACACGCTGTCGATGTTCGACGTCAACGGCAATGTGCAGGCGAGCCCGAGCTGGAAACTCTTCGGCGACGTGCATTACCGCGCTTTCGACCAGGCCCGCGTCGACGGCAATACGACCGAGTTCGAGTGTGAGCCGGGCGAAGCCATCTGCGAAAACAGCAACGGCGATCCAACCTCCATCCCGAATTTCTTCGACGGACAGGTTCAACTCGGCGCCGTCGACCGCACCTGGACGCGCTCGCGCACCATCGGCGGGACCGTGCAGGCGACGAACGACGACGTTTACTTCGGCTTCCACAACAAGATCACTTTCGGCGCCAGCCTCGATCAGGGCTGGACATCCTTCAGCGCCATCCAGGAGCTGGGAATTATTCCGCCGACCCTCGCCGTACAGGGGATCAACTATTTCGTCGATGAGCCGGCGAGCGACATCTCGCCCGTAAAGGTCACTGCGGGCAACTCCTATCTCGGCGTCTATGCGCTCGACACGCTGGACGTCACCGACCGGCTGAAAATTACCGCAGGCGCGCGGTTCAATCGCGCGGGGATCAGCCTATACGATCTGCGCGGCACGGCGCTCAACGGCGCGGGCGTCTATACGCGCATCAATCCCATGGCCGGCGCGACCTATGAAGTGTTGCCGAACACCTTTGCCTACGCCAGCTACTCTGAGGCGAATCGTGCGCCGACGCCGCTCGAGCTCGGCTGCGCCGACCCCGCGCGCCCCTGTTTGCTCGACACCTTCCTTGTCGCCGATCCGCCGCTCAAGCAGGTCGAGTCGAACACGACGGAATTCGGCATGCGCGGCACGGTGGAAATCCCCAAGGTCCTCCCGGCGGCGGGCGACTATTTTCCCGGCGTGGTGACGTGGAGCGGCGGCGTCTTCCGCACCAACAACTTCAACGACATTCTTGCCGTGCCCAGTTCGATCAACGGACGCGGCTATTTCACAAACGCAGGTTCCACGCGGCGCGAGGGCGTGGAAGTGGCGCTGCGCTATGCGGACGAGAGTCTCTCGGCCTATGTCAACTATACGATGACGATCGCAACCTTCCGTTCGACAATTCTGCTGGGCGCGCCCGACAATCCGCTCGCGCAGCTTTACGGCAATGGCTCGATCATGGTGACGCCCGGCGCCAATCTCTCCTCGGTCGCGCCGCATCGCTTCAAGGCGGGCGCGGATTACGCGGTCACGACGCAGTGGAAGGTGGGCGCCGACTTCCAATACACTGCGGGGTCCTATATCCGGGGCGACGAGATCAACATCGGCGCGCGGCTTCCGTCCTACGCCATGCTGAACCTGCGCACCTCCTATCAGATCACGCCGAACCTTCAGGTCTACGGCCTGTTCGAGAATGTGACCAACACGCGCGCGAGAACCTTCGGCTCCTGGTTCGACACGAATGACATCGCCTTCCTGACCTACACAAATCCGCGCATGGTCTCGCTCGGGCCGCCGACCGGCATCTATGGCGGCGTGAAATTCACCTACTGACCCCGACAGACTTGCGGCCCTTCGGGGCCGCTCTTTTTTGGCGCGTGACGCGCTACTGGCGGACCGGGAGCGGCTCCAATATATCTCGGGAGTTCTTCCTGAACGTGGAGCTGACAATGAAAGCCAACAAATTTGTTCTCGCGGGCGCGCTTGCGCTTGCCGGCCTCGTCGCGGCGCCGGTCTCGCCCGCCCTGGCCAAAAAGGCGGCCAAGGCGTCGCCGGTCGCGAAGCTCGACACGGACAATGACTCGACCGTGGATTTGAACGAGATCACCAAGCCCGCCGAAGAGCTGTTCGGCAAGCTCGAGAAGGACAATGACGGCACGTTGGACAAGAAGGAGATTCAGGGCCGCCTGACCAAGAAAGCCTTCGCCGCGGCCGATCCGGACAATGACGGCACGTTGACCAAGGATGAGTTCCTCTCCGCCGTCTCGGCGCTGTTCAAGGACGCCGACCCGGACAATGACGGCACGCTGGACGAGAAGGAGCTTGCCTCCAAGCCCGGCAAGGAGCTGCTGCGCGTCACGCATTGATCCCTGGGCTCGGGCGCGCGGGAGAGGCGACTTGATCCCGCGCGCCAAAGCGGCCATTTAGGAGGCATGAAAAGCCTCGCCGCCGCTTTCCTTCTGATGTTCGCCGCCGCGCCGGCCGCGGCGGATGCGCTCGCGATCAAGGTCGGCGTGCTTCGGCAGGAACACTCCCGCGAGACGCTCTCGATCCTCGACATTCCCGCAGCCGACGACACGCTCGCCGGCGCCCTGCTCGGCGCCGCGGACAATAATACGACCGGCAAATTCACCAATCAGTCTTATGAAGCGATCGACGAGAAGCTCGACGCCGGCGCCGATGCCGCAACAGCTGTCGACGCGCTCGTCGACAAGGGCGCCCGTTTCATCATCGCCGATCTGAATGCGGATCGTCTGCTGGCGGCGAGCGAACGCGCCAGGGCGAAAGGCGCGCTCCTCTTCAACGTCTCGGCGCCGGATGAACGCCTGCGCGAGGAAGACTGCCGCGCCAATGTGATCCATGTGACGCCGACGCGCGCCATGCTGGCCGACGGGCTCGCGCAATATCTCGTCTGGAAGCAATGGCGCAAATGGCTGCTCATCAAGGGCTCGCATCCGGAAGACGAACTTCTGGCGCAGGCGTACCGCCGCGCCGCCAAGAAGTTCGGCGCGAAGATCGTCGAGGAACGCCTTTACGAGGATACGGGCGGCGGACGGCGAAGCGACTCCGGCTCCGTGCAGACGCAGCGCCAGATGCCGGTCTTGACCCAGAACGCGCCCGCTTATGATTCGCTCGTCGCTATCGACGAGAGCGAGGTCTTTGCAGGCTATCTTCCCTATCGCACTTGGGACCCGCGCCCGGTCGCGGGTTCGGCAGGACTCTATCCGACGAGCTGGGACCCGGCCCATGAGCAATGGGGCGCGCATCAATTGCAGAACCGTTTCATGGCGACCTTTCGCCGGCTGATGAATGCGCGCGACAACAACGCCTGGCTCGCCATGCGCATGATCGGCGAAGCGGCGACGCGCGCCAATTCCGGCGACCCGGAAAAGCTGCGCGCTTTCATGGCGAGCCCGGAATTCTCGATCGCGGCCTTCAAGGGCGTGCGGCTGACGCTGCGCCCGTGGAACCAGCAATTGCGCCAGCCGATCCTTCTCTCCGACGGCCGTATGACCGTCTCCGTCTCGCCGCAGGAAGGCTTTCTGCATCAGGTGAGCGAACTCGATACGCTGGGCCTCGATCAGCCCGAAACCAAGTGCAGGTTGAAATGAGCAAGCTTTTCGCCGCCGTCCTCCTGGCGTCCCTCCTGCCCCTCCCCGCAGGCGCCTACACGGCCTATATCAGCAACGAAAAAGGCAACTCCATCACCGTCATCGACACCGACAAGCTCGAAGCGACGGCGACGGTGAAAGTGGGGCGGCGCCCGCGCGGCATCGAGCTGAACAAAGACGGCTCCGAACTTTACATTTGCGCCGGCGACGACGACGCCATTCAGGTGCTCGATACGAAATCCCTGAAACTCACCGGCAAGCTGCCATCCGGCCCCGATCCGGAGCTTCTGGCGCTGAGCCCCGGCGGCGACACGATCTACGTCTCCAATGAGAACGACAATCTCGTCACCTTGATCGACGTGAAGCGCAGGGAGCAGATCGGCGACATTCCGGTCGGCGTCGAGCCAGAGGGCATGGCGGTGAGCCCGGACGGCAAGCTGCTCGTCAACACGTCCGAAACGACGAATATGGCGCATCTCATCGACACGCAGACGAAGGAGATCGTCGCCAATATTCTCGTCGACGGGCGTCCGCGCTTCGCCGAATTCAAGAAGGACGGCTCGGAGCTTTGGGTCTCCTCCGAAGTCGGCGGCACGGTGGCGGTGATCGATCCGGTGAAACGCGTGCTCAAGCAGAAAATCAGCTTCGAGATTCCGGCCATGTCGAAAGAGGCGATCCAGCCGATCGGCATTTCCATCACGAAGGACGGCAAGCGCGCCTTTGTGGCGCTCGGGCCGGCGAACCGCGTCGCCGTCATCGACGCGGAGACGAAGAAGGTCGAGAAATATCTGCTCGTCGGCCAGCGCGTCTGGCATCTCGCCTTCACGCCGGATGAGAAATATCTGCTCACCGCCAATGGCGTCTCCAATGACGTTTCCGTGATCGACGTGGCCAGTCTCAAGGTGGTCAAGTCGATCCCCGTCGGCTCCTTCCCCTGGGGCGTCGTGGTGGCGCCGCAATGACGGCGGGTGTGGCGCGATGAGCGTCCCGGCCCTCGACATCAGAGACGTCAGCCATTCCTACGGGTCGCGCAAGGCGCTCGACGACGTGTCCTTCACGGTCGCGCCCGGCAGTTTCACCGTGCTGCTGGGATTGAACGGCGCCGGCAAGAGCACGCTCTTCTCCCTCGTCACGCGGCTCTATGCGGCGCGAAGCGGCGAGATCGACATCCTCGGCGCCGATGTCATGCGGGCGCCGGGCGCGGCGTTGCGGCGTCTCGGCGTCGTCTTCCAGGCGCGCACGCTCGATCTCGAATTGAGCCTCATGCAAAACCTCATCTATCACGCGGCGCTGCATGGAATCGGCCCGCTGGAGGCGCGCCGTCTCGGCTTAGAGGCGCTCGCCCGCGCCGGCCTCGCCGAACGCGCCGACGACAAGGCGCGCGCCCTCTCCGGGGGGCAGATGCGCCGCGTCGAAATTGCTCGCGCGCTGCTGCACAAGCCGCGCCTGCTGCTGCTCGACGAACCGACCGTCGGCCTCGACATCAAGGCGCGCGCCGATCTGCTCGCCCATGTGCGCGGCCTCGTGCGCGACGAGGGGCTCGGCGTGTTGTGGACGACGCATCTGATCGACGAGATCGAGGACGACGACCCGGTCGTGATCCTGCATCAGGGCAAGGTGCTCGCGACGGGGCGCGCGAGAGAGATCGCCACGCAAGCGGACGCCGACAGCATCGGCGCCGCCTTCGCAAGGATCACGGGCGTCGACGCCCGAGCGGGTTAGGGTGAAGGACTTTTTGCCGATGACGACGGAGAGGGAGGGCTCCTTTACGCCCCGCCAATATCTCATCTGCCTCATGGGCGTCGTCTGGCGCGAAGGCTTGCGCTTCCTGCATCAGCGCGAGCGTTTCGTCTCCGCGCTGGTGCGTCCGCTCGTCTGGCTCTTCATCTTCGCGGCGGGATTTCGGCAGGTGCTGGGCGTCTCGATCATCCCGCCTTACGAGACCTATGTGCTCTACGAGGTCTATATCGCGCCGGGCCTCATGGCGATGATCCAGCTCTTCAACGGCATGCAGTCGTCGCTCTCCATGGTCTACGACCGCGAGATGGGCAATATGCGCACGCTGCTCGTCTCGCCCTTCCCGCGATGGTTTTTGCTCGGCGCCAAGCTGATGGCGGGCGTCGCCGTGTCGATCCTGCAGGTCTACGCTTTTCTGCTGATTGCTTATTTCTGGGAGATCGAGCCGCCGACCAGATGGGGCTATCTCACCGTGCTGCCGGCGCTGGCGCTCGGCGGGCTGATGCTCGGCGCGCTCGGCATGTTGCTGTCGTCGCTGATCAAGCAGCTCGAGAATTTCGCGGGCGTGATGAACTTCGTCATCTTCCCGATGTTCTTCGCCTCCTCCGCGCTCTACCCGCTCTGGCGCGTGAAGGAGTCGAGCCCCTGGCTCTATTATGTGTGTCTCGCCAATCCCTTCACCCACGCCGTCGAATTGATACGCTTCGCCTTCTACCAGCAGATCGAATGGACCTCGCTCACCGCGGTCCTCGCCTATACGAGCGTGTTTCTAACGGGCGCGATCATCGCCTATGACCCCGCGCGTGGGATGCTGATGCGGAAGGGCGGATAGGCGCCGGCGGGGGCGCCCTACTTCTTCTTCGCCTTGGCGGCGGTTTCCTCGGCGGCGACGGTCTCCGCATAGCCTTCGGGCAACTTCACCCCGCCCGCGAGCTGCGCGCCGAGGGCGATGACGCGGGCCTCGGTCAGGCGCAGGGCGCAATAGCCGAAGTCGGATTCCTTGGCGTAGGAGCGGCACACTTCCTCGCGCCAGGAGGAAAAGCCCGCCTGCTCCTTCACCACGAAGCCGCGCACCAGCTTGTCCGCTTTGTTGCGATCGTAGAGCGCGCGGAAATCGGAGCGCACCGTCTTCTCGACGCTGGCGCGGGCGCCGAGCATTTCCTCGGCCTTCTTGGGGTCGAAGTCGGTCTCGGGCATTCCCCAGAGCCCGCTCGGATCGGCGCGGCAGTCCGCCTCCTTGATCTCGCAGGCCTTGCCGTCATTGGTCACGAGAATGGCGCCGTCCAGAACGTCGAGCGTGAACGGACACGCCGTGAGGGCGGCGAGTTGATAACGGCGCAGCCCTGCGCCACTGTCGCGTGGCGTCAGCTTCAGGGGCATGCCGGCGATGTCGACCCGGCACGCCTCGCCGGAACGCGACAGCCGGTCGCCCGCCAGCGTGAGCTTCACGACCTGGACATCGGACCCGTTCCGCGCGAATTCGATCGTGCTGCCGTTGCCGTCCAGCATCAGCGCCTTGCCGACGATCGTGTCCTCGGATGGCGCCTTGGGCATGACGACAGGGCCGCGCGCCGACCCCATCTCGCCGCTGCTGAGCTTCTTCTTCGGTCGGGGCGAAGCGACAGTGCCTTCGGGCGTCGGCTCCACGGCGCCGGGAAGCGCCATCTGCGCGGACACAGGCGACGCCGGCCCGCAAGCGCACAAAAAGACGGCTGTCCCTGCCGCCCGAGCAATGACAGTCAAGGACGGCGCAATCGACATTCTCAAACGGCCCCTTCCAGCCCCGCCGGCCGCGCCGGCGAGCGAATTGTTATTGTCTCGGCGCGAGAACCATCACCATCTGGCGGCCCTCCATCGAGGGCTCGAGCTCGACCTTGGCAAGGGTGGCCGTCTCGGCCTTCACGCGGGTCATCAGCCTGTAGCCGATGTCCTGATGGGCGATCTCGCGGCCGCGGAAGCGCAGGGTCACCTTGACCTTGTCGCCCTCCTCGAAGAAGCGACGCACGGCCTTCATCTTGACGTCATAGTCATGCTCGTCGATGCCGGGGCGCAGCTTGATTTCCTTGACCTCGACCACCTTCTGCTTCTTGCGCGCCTCGGCGGCCTTCTTCTGCTCGGCGAAGCGGAAGCGTCCATAATCGAGGATCTTGCATACGGGGGGCGCAGAATTCGGCGCGATCTCGACGAGGTCGAGGCCAGCCTGTTCGGCGATGTTCAGGGCGTCCAGAAATTGAACGACGCCATGATTTTTGCCTTCGGAATCAATCAGCTGCACTTCGCGTGCGCGAATCTCACGGTTGATGCGGGGGCCTTCTTTCTGCGGCGCCGCCATGCTCTTCATTGGCCTGCGAATGGATCGTTCTCCTTCCAGTGGCCGAAACTCCCGGCCGTCGATTGGCAATCTGCGCTACTGACGCGCATATAGGCTCTTCCGGACGCTTGTCCCGGAGTACGGGAGATTCTCACGAAAGAGCGGCAAGTCAACAGCCGAAACCGGCCGAAAGCGCATTATTCACGCGAAAGCGCGCTTTATGGGAAATTCTCCCTCCTTGCCTGCGCCCGCCCGGCGGCGCCCGGCGTCAGGCGGCGAACGCCGGACAGCCCGCGCAAGGCGTCCCGCCGCTCATTGCAGCGCAGCTTTCGCCCCCGCCCGCGTCGCCCCCGGCGGCAGGCTTCGCGATCAGCGACAGCTGCCGCTCGACATGGGCCGCCCCACAGGACGGACAGACAGGGGTCTCCTCGAAACGCGCCAGCGTTTCGAATTCATGAGCGCAGTCCTGACAGCGAAAGGCATAAAGCGGCATGCGAACGGCCTCTTTCGATTACGTTGGAAGGCTCCTACTCTACCGCTCCGGAGGCGAAGGAGAAAGAAGAGCCGCGTCGCAGGCGCGCGGGCGGCCGAGGCGCCCTACATTCAGCCCGTGATTCGCTTCAAGAGGCTGGAATGACTTATCGCGCGCCGGTTCAGGACCTCATCTTTTCGCTTCGCCTCGCCGCGGGCCGGGAGGCGCTCGAGGCAGATGGGCGCTACGCTGATCTCGCCGGGGGCCTCGCGGAGCAGACGCTGGCCGAGGCGGCCAAATTCGCCGAGGAGCAGTTGCTGCCGCTCGACCGAACCGGCGACCGCGTCGGCGCGCATTATGCCGACGGCGCCGTAACCACGCCGCCCGGCTGGCGCGAGGCCTATGCGCAATGGCGGGCGGGCGGCTGGACTGCACTCGGCGCGGCGCCGGAGCATGGCGGCATGGGCCTGCCCGCTCTCCTCAACGCCGCCTGCACGGAAATCTGGAACGCGGCCAATATCTCCTTCGCGCTCTGCCCGCTCCTGAGCCACGGCGCCATCGAGGCGCTGGAGGCGCATGCCAGCGCGGCGTTGAAAGAGACCTATCTGCGCAGGATCGTCAGCGGCGAATGGACCGCGACGATGAATCTGACCGAGCCGCAGGCCGGCTCCGATCTCGCGCTCCTGCGCACGCGCGCCGAGCGCAATGAAGACGGATCTTACCGTCTCACGGGCCAGAAAATATTCATCACCTATGGCGAGCACGACCTCGTCGGAAACATTGCGCATCTCGTGCTGGCGCGGCTCCCTGACGCGCCTCCCGGCGTGAAGGGCATCTCTCTTTTCCTCGCGCCGAAATTCCTGCCCAACGAGGCGGGCGCTTTCACGCGGCGCAACGCGCTGCGCTGCGCGGGCATTGAGCGCAAGCTCGGAATCCACGGCTCGCCCACCTGCACCATGATCTATGAGGACGCCCTCGGCTTCCTCGTCGGCGAAGAGCACAACGGTCTCGCCTGCATGTTCACGATGATGAACAACGCCCGTCTTTCGGTGGGTCTTCAGGGCGTTGCGCTCGCCGAGCGGGCGAGCCAGGCGGCGCTCGCCTATGCCCGCGAGCGCAGGCAGGGCCGAGCGCCGGGCGCGGCGCAAACGAGCGCCATCGTCGAACATCCCGATGTGGCGCGCATGCTCCTCACCATGGCGAGCCTCACGGCGGCGGCGCGCGCCGTCTGCTTCGAGACCGCGGCGGCGATCGACCGCGCCCATCGCGACGCCGATCCTGCGCGCGCGAAGGACGCCGAGGAACGCGCGAGCCTGCTGACCCCCGTCGCCAAGGCCTTCGCGACCGACATCGGCAATGAGGCGACCTCGCTCGCCGTGCAGGTCTTCGGCGGCATGGGCTATATCGAGGAGACGGGCGTCGCCCAGCTCATGCGCGACGCGCGCATCTGCGCGATCTATGAAGGCACGAACGGCATTCAGGCGATCGACCTCGTCGGCCGCAAGCTCGCCATGTCCGGAGGCGCCGCGCTGCGGCGCGAGATCGACGACATGCGCGCCGTCGCGCACGAAAGCGACTTCGCCGCCGTCGCCGAGGCGGTGGAGGCCTTCGCGCAGGCGAGCGATTACATGGCGCGCGCCATGAAAGCCGCGCCCGCCGACGGGCTCGCGGGCGCCACGCCCTATCTGCGGCTCTTCGCGCTCGCGCGCGGCGCGACGCTACTGGAGAAAGGCGCGCGCCGCGCGCGCCGCGAGAACGACCCCAACGCCGCGCGCTACGAAACCCTTTCGCATTTCTTCGCAAAGAACGTCGCCGTCGCTGCGCCGGGACTGGCGCGCATGGTGACGGAAGGCGCGCCGTCGGTGACGGCGGCGGCGGAGGCGTTGCGCGGCTGACGCCCCCTTCCCCACCCCTCTCCCGCAGAGCGGGGGAAGGACAGGGAGGTGGCTACGCGCCCATGAAATCACGCAAGCCCTGCCGCTGCGCCTCGTTCATATGCAGGCCCAGTTTCGAGCGCCGCCACAAGACGTCCTCTGCCCTGCGCGCCCATTCGTTCTCGATGAGGTAACGCACTTCGGCCTCCGTGAGGCCACAACCGAAGTCGCGGCCGAGATCCGACATCGACCGCGCATGTTTGAGGAATCGTTCCGCGCGCGTCCCATAGGCGCGCGCGAGTCGAAGGGCGAGGGCGCCGCCGAGGAATGGCTTTTCTGCCTCGAGATGCGCGAGGAACGCGTCAAAGGCCATCTCGCCGCCGGGGAAGACGGCGCCTTGAGTCCATGCGCCGCCATGCGGCGGCAGATAGGGCGCAAGATCGTCGAGCGCATGTTCCGCGAGCCGGCGCGCCGTGGTGATCTTGCCGCCGAAGACCGAAAGCGCGGGCGGCGAGCCCACGGGCGCATCGAGATCGAAGGCGTAGTCGCGCGTCACCACGGAGGCGTCGAGCGCGCCGTCGTCGTAAAGCGGCCGAAGGCCCGAATAGCTCCAGACGACATCGTCCCGGCTCAGCGGACGACGCAGGAAATGATTGACCGCCGCGAGCAGATAATCCGTTTCCGCCGCGCTGATCTCGACCGACCCCGGCGGGCCGTCATAAGGCACGTCGGTGGTGCCGACGAGCGTGAAGTCGCCCTCGTAGGGGATGACGAAAACGATGCGCCCGTCGGGGTTTTGCAGAATATAGGCCTGCGCGCCCTCATAGAGCTTGCGCGTGACGAGATGCGAGCCCTTCACGAGCCGCACATGCTTGCGCGAGGCGATATGCAGCGCGCCGTCGATCACCTGCGACACCCATGGCCCGGCGGCGTTGACGAGCGCGCGCGCTTCGATCTTCGCGCCGCCCTCCAGCGACGCGAGCCAGCGCCCCGCCTCGCGCCGCGCCTCGACGAGCTTCTCGCCGACGCCGATCGTCGCGCCGCGCTCCTTGGCGTCCAGCGCATTGATCGCGACGAGGCGCGAATCATCGACCCAGCAGTCGGCATAGGTGAAACCGACCGAATAGGTCTCGCGCAGCGGCGCGCCGAGCGCATCGCCTTTCAGCGACACCATATGCGAGCCCTCGAGCCGCTTGCGCCGCGCGAGATGATCGTAGAGGAAAAGTCCGAGCCGCAGCATCCAGACCGGACGCAGACCCCTCTCGTGCGGCAAAACGAATTTCAGCGGCCAGATCACATGCGGCGCGGCGGCGAGCAGCAGCTCGCGCTCGGCCAGCGCCTCGTGCACGAGACGAAACTCATAGAGTTCGAGATAGCGCAGTCCGCCATGGATCAGTTTCGTCGAAGCGGAAGACGTGCCGCTTGCGAGATCGTTCTGCTCGACGAGCCGGACAGAAAGCCCGCGCCCCGCCGCGTCGCGCGCGATGGCGCAGCCGTTGATTCCGCCGCCGATGATGAGAAGATCGTACATGCGCCCGCCGCCCTCGTTGGCTTCAGGCTCAATCTAAGGCAGCCGGGGCCGCGCGCAAGAAAGCGCGCCCGCAAGCGACGCCGCCAAAGTGAAAAGCCGCCCCGATCCGGGACGGCTTTCGTCATCAGCCTCGCGGCGCGGCCGGTCGACCGCCGCCGCCATACGCGCGGCGCTTCTGGCCGTTGGCCGCGCGCGCCGGGCGGGGGGCGCCCTCGGGACGGGGGCCGTCGCGGTGCGGTCCGCCTTCGCGGCGCGGATGTTTCGGCGCCGGACGGGCGCCGCCATTGCTCTTTGGCGCGCCGCCGCGACCGCCCCGGCGCGCCGGAGCCGCTTCCTCGTGACGCTGGTCGTCGCTGCGCCGGTCGGTCACGGGCAGCGATTGACGCGTGACCTTTTCGATCTGACGCAGCAGTGGCCGCTCGCCATTGTCGCAAAGGGAAATCGCCCGGCCCGAAGCGCCGGCGCGCGCGGTGCGGCCGATGCGATGGACATAGGCCTCCGGCGTCTCAGGCAATTCGTAATTGACGACATGCGTCACGCCGTCGACGTCGATGCCGCGCGCCGCGATGTCGGTCGCGACCAGCACGCGGGTGCGGCCCTTGCGGAAGGAGTCGAGCGCACGGATGCGCTGGCTCTGGCTCTTGTTGCCGTGGATCGCCTCGGCGCC
The DNA here is from genome assembly GCF_038070105.1 of Methylocystis sp. IM3. Taxonomy (NCBI): domain Bacteria; kingdom Pseudomonadati; phylum Pseudomonadota; class Alphaproteobacteria; order Hyphomicrobiales; family Methylocystaceae; genus Methylocystis; species Methylocystis sp. IM3. The sequence continues at coordinate 2,698,836 of NZ_JBBPBZ010000002.1, forward strand.
GACCCCGGCCGCGTCGAGATGCTGCGCCACGCGATCGGCGCCGCGCTTGGTGCGCGTGAAGACGATGGCGCGCGAAATCTCCGCGTCGTTCATCAGTTCGATGAGCATGTCGCGCTTGGCGCCGCCATCGACGAGGAACACATGCTGCGCGACGCGCTCGGCCGTCGTCGCGACTGGCGTCACGGCGACCTCGGCGGGATTGTTCAGCATGTCCTGCGCGAGCCCGGAGATCTCCTTCGGCATCGTGGCCGAGAACAGGAGCGTCTGGCGCTGCTTGGGAAGCTTGGCGACGATCTGGCGGATCGGCACGATGAAACCGAGATCGAGCATGTGATCGGCTTCGTCGAGCACGAGCACTTCGGTCGTGGCGAGCCGCATGCGGCCGCTCGCGACATGATCGAGCAGCCGGCCGGGCGTCGCGACGAGCACGTCGAGCCCGCGCGCCAGCATGTCGATCTGCGGGCGATGCGAAACGCCGCCGACGATGACGCCGACGCTCGGCCGCATGAACTGCCCATAGGCGCGGAAACTGTCGGCGATCTGCGCGGCGAGCTCACGCGTCGGGGCAAGCACCAGCGCCCGCGCCGTGAAGGGCGCCGGCCGGCGCCGGTCGGCGGCGAGCCGTTCCAGGATCGGCAGAGCGAAAGCCGCCGTCTTGCCGGTGCCGGTCTGGGCGATGCCGAGGAGATCGCGGCCCTGGAGAAGATACGGGATCGCCTGGGCCTGAATGGAGGTCGGAGTCTCATAGCCCTCGCGATCGAGGGCGCGAAGCAGAATCTCGGCGAGGCCGAGATCGGAAAATTTGGTCACTTAGGTTCTTTCGTGAGAGATCGCGCGCCGCGGCCCACTCTTCGAGCGCGGTTGGGTCGATCCGGTAAAAGGGAGACCTGCCCCGCGTATCGGGCCGTCGCTTAGGAAATGTGAAGGAGGCTCGACAGCTGGTCGGGCGCCCAAAGGGCGTTTGTCCGATCTACGCGGCTGGAGCAGCCTCATGCTGCGGCGCAGCGGTTCGTTGCTACAGCAAGCGCAGGCTGCGGTCAATGCGGCGTTTTCGCCGCAGCAAGGTCGAGGAAACAGAACGAGGCGGGCCCTGCATGGGCGCGGCGAGGCGTTCGGCCCGTCCGGCGCGGAATGCGCAAGAGAAAATCGCAAGCCTTTCGCTTCCGCGCTTTTGGACGCGTCGAAACGGATATAGTGTGGCTCGATCCATCAGCCGCCACGGTGTCAAAGTCCTCGAAGCCGGTCGCTTCGACACGGGCGGTCCCGCGTTCGAACCCTTCGGAGGGAGACCATGAAGACTCTCGGACGGACATGCGCTTTGTATCTGGCTTTCGCCTGCGCCGGCGCCCATGCCGAGCCCGCGCCGCAAAAACCGGCCGAGGAGATCACGGGCTGCGTCGACCGGGCAAAGGCCGAGAAATACATTTCCGACCACAATTACGCGGAGTTGCTGCGCGGCATGAGCGCCGACGGCAAGACACATGCGGTCTGGACGAACGGACGACAGGTTCTGAAGATTTATTACGCCCGTCCGGCGGATGAAAAAATGGACGAACTCAAGACCATCTGCTTCGACGGCGTGGTCTCCAACGTGAGCTTCAATCTTTATGTGATCGAGAAGCTCGTCGGCTCGGCGGCCGCGTCGGCAGACAAAAAATAGCGGCTGAAAAAAATCTGCGCCCCCGTTTGGGGGGCGCAGATGCGTGGCGCTCTGTCCGGTCTAGAAATAGACCTTGGTGCGCAGTTCGAGGAAGGTCGGATGCGATCCGCCCTCGTACATCGCCTGCGGGTTCCAGTTGAGCGGCGACTTCAGCGACATCACGTGCGTGGCGTTGAACTGGAAGGCGACGCCATTGTCCGGATACCAGTTGATGCCGGCCGTCACGTTCTGCTGGTAGCCGCCATAGATGCCGGAATTGGCGATGGCGTTCTGCAGCAGGGTGGCGTTGGCGATCTGGGCGGGGGTTCCGGGGAGCGGAGAGCCCGCCAGCCCGAACGCGTTGTTGGCGAAGAACAGCGCGTTGTTGATATTGCCGCCCGAGAAAGGGCCGTTGTTCAGGTTGAGAACGCTCCAGCGGCCGACCAGACCCCAGGCGCCCCAGCCGCCCTTGGAGAACGGGTCCTTGATCTTCAGCTGGCCGAAGGTCACGCCGTTCTTGTCCTTCATGTCATAGGACTGGGACTTTTCTTCGCCCGTGATCCACCACTCGCCCTGGACATAGCCGCCGCTCGCAACGTAACGGGAATTGCCGGGCGACAGATAGATCCCTTGAGCCGGCGTGGGCGCGCCCAATTGCGTCAACTGGGCCTGCGCGAACTCGGCGGCCGCAAAGGTGTTGCGGTTGTAGTTCGCCACCAGCCATTCGCCCTGAACGAAGAAGTTGTTGTAGGAGAGCGCGGCTTCGAGGTCGAGTTTCTGGATATCCTTTACGCAGTTGCTCGCGGCGTTATACTGGTTCCAGACGGTCCCGGTCGTCTGGAAGACGGTCGGCTGAAGGAAGCGGCCGCAGGAAAGATCCGGCGTCCCGAGGAAGTTCGAGCCCAGAACATTGGCTTCCGACCCAAGGCGATTGCCCGGCGCCATATTGCGGTCGTCGCTGTAGGCGCTGGAGTTGTTCGGCTGGTGATAGCTGCCGGCGACGCCGATATGCACGAGACGATGCTCGTCATAGATCGGCGCCCAGGTCACGCGGCCCGTGGCCTCCCAATAGGCGCCGCCGCCCCAGGGCTGCCACCAGTTGGCGTTTCTGACGCCGTAGCCGTTATAGGCCGGCACGAAGGCGCCCACATTGCCCGACGACGTATTGACCGGGCGCATGTTGAGGTCCTGGAAGCTCAGCGAGTAGAGGCCCACGTGAGCGGTCCAGTTGTCCTTGCCGATCATGCCGGCCGCGATGCCGAGGTGGCGGAAGGGCGCGATGGCGTCGACCGCCAGCGGACGCTCGATGGTGTCGCGGTATTTCGATGACGCCAGCGCCTCGAGGCTGAAGGACTCGTATTGGCTGCCGATCTTGAAATAGACCGGCTCCGCCAGCCACGGCGCCGACAGGCGGGGATCCTGCAGGCCGATGTAAGCGTCGCGCCAGCCGCCCCAGAGAAAGTTTCGGTCGGTCACGTAGTTTCGCGACCAGAAGGCGAGACCCGCCACCGTATTCGCATTCGGCAGATTGGTGTTCCAAAGCTGCGTCGTGGAGTTGGCGAAGTCGTATTGCATTTTGTAGAACCAGGGCCTCATCCGGCCTTCGACTTCCAGTCGCGCCTGACCAAAACCCACGTTCCCCTGCCAACTATTTCCGGGGGAGCCGGCGGTGCCGCCGCCATCCACGAACAGACGGCCGCCGACCTTGAAGGCGAAGGCCTTGTCCTCGGTCTCGATGAGGAGGCCGCTCTTCAAGCTGACGAACACCGGCGGCGGCGGCGGCGGGCCAGCGTCGCCCTTCACCACCGCAGCGTTCGCGACATTGGTCGCCTTGGTCGCGGCGGCGGCGGCCTGCGCCTTGGCCTCCCTGGCCTCCTTCCGCAGCTTCGCGATCTCCGCCTCGAGCGCGCGTAGGCGAGCGTCGATTGCGTTCACGTCGGCGGCCGCATGCGCGCCCGTCGTCGCGATTAATGCGCCGAGCGCAACGCCCCGGACTGCCCACTTTTTAATCAACATTTCGATCTCCGACCTGAGAATCTCGGACGTGCCCATATTTTAGGCTACAGCCTTACACTGACGCAACTTCCACGACAGAAACATGACAAGAACCTATTTCGGAAAGACTCTCGGGATTCAAACAAAGACTAGTTGCATGTCTGCAACACAATACCACCTGTAGGCTAAGCTTGCGCTACTATTTCTGTTCTGTTTCTATGATTTCTATTATGCGCTTACTTTGATTTAACAGACACAATCCAGAAATTTAAGCCGCTTCTTGCCGAAATTTTGTCAGATCCACCTATAAAACAGAAACAATTGCGCTCCGATTGGAAAAAAACGAGAAACATTTTTCGAGCAGTCTCCTCGGCGCGTCTCGGGTGAATCCGACGACGACGTCAGGTCGATCGAAGAGACAAGTCTCGGGGATTCGCCTGCCGGCCCTGGAACCTGCCCGCCGTCCAGTGGCTTGATCAACGGGCGCAAGGCTTATCGCCGCAGGGGCGTGGTGGCGGACTTGGCTGAACGGGGCTGAAACAATCCCCGTCGATCAGCCCCTCGCGAGATATGAGAGCTTGCGAGCGCTCCCGTGAGCGAAAGATCGGGAAGGTTCAACGTCATCAAAACGAAAAACGCCCCCGGGGGCTGTCCCCGGGGGCGTTTTTGGAGCGGCGATCGGCGGCGGGTCAGTCACAGTCCTTGAAGCGTGACGCCCGGCATTTCTTCATCATGCTTTCGGCTGTCGCGATCTCTTGCGCTGTGAGCGTCTTCGCCGAAAGTTCGTGGACGGATTTCTTTTCGCTCTCGTTCATCGCGAGCGCGGGCTGCTCGATCGCGAGATGCGTCCACATGTAGCCGTGCAGAAAATCCTGGCTCAATCCCTGGCCGAGGGTGTACATGGTGCCAAGATTCAACTGCGCTTCCGGGTCGCCCTGCGCGGCCGCGAGCCGCACCCATTTCGCCGCCTCGTCGTAATTCTGCGCGACGCCGGCGCCGTCATAATACATGCTGGCGACATTCATCTGCGCCGCCGCGACCCCCTGGCCGGCGGCGAGAAGGCTCCACCTCATCGCCTCCTTGTAATCGCGCGCCACCAGTTGCCCTTCAAGATACATGGTGCCGAGATTGGACTGCGCGGCCGCATTGCCGTGGTCGGCGGCCAGCTTCATCCATTTCAGCGCCTCCTTGGGATCGGGCGGCGCGCCCTTGCCGCTCATATACATCGCGCCGAGTTCGTTTTGCGCGCGCGCGTCCCCCTTTTCGGCGAGCGGCTTCAACAATCTGAACGCCATGGCGTAGTCGCCCTTGCGCGCGGCCTCGGTGGCGGAAGCATAATCGTCCGCCTGCGCCGCCGGCGCCAACGCGGCGAAGCAGACGAGACACAGGACGCGTTTCAGCATTTGGTCTGCCTATTCTTACCCTTGAGAAACGAAATGAACGCCCCCGGAAGGCCGGGGACGTTCGAGACGGATTTTGCTTGTACTAGGTCAGTAGTTCCATTGGAGCTGCATGCGCAACAGATCGCCCTGCCACTGCCGGTAAGGCGCGAGCGCCAGGTTGGTGCGGTTCATGTGCGAATAGGCGGCGGTGAACTCGACCTCGGGGAGAGGCTGCCATTCGATGCCGGCCTCGATTTCGTTCACCCTGTTGTAGGGCGCATTGACTTCGGTCTTCGCGCCGCCACGATACTGCTGCCACTGGACATAGGGGAAGAAGGTGCCGAGACCGAATTCCTTGTCGTCATATTTGTAAGTGACCAGGATATAGCCGCCGTTCAGCTTGCCGTCCTTGACGACGAGCTGGTACGGATCGAGCACCGGGCCGCGGCCCCAATTCCATTCGGCGAAGACGCCGAAGGGCTGCGGGTAGATGATGCCGGTGACGGCGACGCGCTCATCCTTGACGCCCGTACAACCATTGACGCAGGAGGGGTTCCAGACGCCCGAAGCGGGGGTCGGGTAGTAGGTCGTGTTGAAGTTGTTCGGGCTGTTGTAGCCCGGCGCATTCACGAAGGGCACGACGGCGCCGGTAAAGGGCGACGCGTTCCACGGATACTGGTTCGGGCGATAGCCCGCCCAATTCGTCGCCATGCCGAGGGACGGAATGATCGCCGTGGTCGCCGGCACGAACCGGCCCGTATAGCCCTGGATCGAGGCTTCGACGACCTGACCGTTTTCGAAGACATAAGGATAGGTAAAGCGGCTGACGAGATGGACGCCCTTGTTCAGCTCGACGCGGTTCGCGCCCTGGCCATTATAGACGCCGAAGGCGAACATGCCGTAATCGCCCGAACCCTTCAGGTTGTTCTTGACCAGATCCCTGAAGAGGTGACGCATATGCTCGGGCGTATAGTAAAAGAACACGCCGAGGTCGCGTTCGTCCTTACAGCAGGTGTTGAGCCCATCCGGGCGGTCGAGCGTCAGTCGGTTTTGCGACGACTGCAAGTTGGTGAAGCCGTAAGGGATTTTCGACTGACCGACGCGGAACCGGAATTCCTTCTTCTCGTCCACCGAAATATCGGCATAGGCGTCGCGTAGCTGCGCGAAATTGCCGGCGTTCAGGTTGTACGTGCCGACCTGGTAGTTGTAATAGCCGTAATAGGGAACGCCCGAGACGACCGAGGAAGGCGTATTGCTGAAGGTGCCGGACGGCGACGAGGCGAAGTCGGGCTGCAGATAGAGATAGAGATGATCGCTGATGTCGCCGCTGAAGATCAAGCGGATGCGGCGAAGGAAGAAGTTCTGACGCGGCCCGACAGATCTGTCGCCATATGCATAAGCGTCATTGAAATTATGGGCCGAGAGGATGTCGTTGTAGCGCATCTGCGTATAGCCGCGGATGCTGATCTTCTCGTACCAATGCTTCGGCGCCGGCGGCGCTCCCGCGATGACGACGGGCGCGGGATGGGCGGCGGCCGCCGCAGCCGCCTGAGCCGCAGCGGCCTTGGCGGCGCGCTTGGACTCCGCCTCCTGCGCTTCGAGCTTGTTCAGTCGCGCTTTCAGGGCGCGAATTTCGTCGGCGGTGTCCGCCGTCGCCGGCGCCGCGAAGGCGACCGATACCCCCAACGCCGCCCAGGCGAGGATGCGGCTTCCGAAACGAGAATTCATTTATGGACCTTCCCCAAACGTTAAGTTCCGGTCGCGAGAGAATCCGTCGTCAGATGACAGAGCCGTGACAAAAGCGGGGACGCGGCGGGCGCGCTCGGATTGTGACAATCAACTCGCGGGCAATTGTGGCTCCCATGCCACAGTCCAGAGGCTATCCCCCTGATCGAAGTGGCAGTTTCGTAACAACGGCGCTTGCCGCGCAGCCTTTTTGGCCCGCCGCGCGCGGTTCGCCGGGGACAGACGCGGGACTCCTTGCGGGGTCGGGGCTTTGCCGCTATCGAACGTTGACAAATCGAAGTCTTCAGGGCCGCCCATGACATCTGCGCCTCAGCCTCGGAGAGAGGCGGCGTTTCTCTTCATCCTCGTCACTGTTGCACTGGACATGCTGGCGCTCGGCGTCATCATTCCCGTGCTGCCGAAGCTCATCGTCCAGTTCGAGGGCGGCGATCTGCAATCGGCGGCGCGTATCGTCGGCATGTTCGGTTTCGCCTGGGCGGCGATGCAGTTTCTCTTCCAGCCCGTGCTCGGGGCGCTCTCCGACCATTTCGGGCGCCGGCCGGTCGTGCTGGCGTCGAATCTCGGACTCGGGCTCGATTACGTCTTCATGGCGCTCGCGCCCTCCCTGCCCTTTCTTTTCGTCGGGCGACTCATCTCGGGCGCGACCGCGGCGAGCGTCGCCACCGCCAACGCCTACATCAGCGACATCACGGAGCCCGAGAAACGCGCCGGCCGGTTCGGGATGATCGGCGCGGCGTTTGGCCTTGGCTTCATCCTCGGGCCGGCGATCGGCGGCGCGCTCGGCGCCCATGATCTGCGCCTCCCCTTCTGGGCGGCGGCGGCCTTCAGCCTTGCCAATTTCCTCTATGGCGCATTCATCCTCCCTGAATCGCTTGCGCCCGAGAAGCGCACGCCGAAGATCGTCTGGCGCAGCGCCAATGTGCTCGGATCGCTCGAGTTCCTGAGGCGACAGCCGGCGCTCACGCTGCTCGCCGCGGCGCTGTTCCTCTCCTATCTGGCGCATGAGTCGCTGCCCGCGCTCTTCGTCCTCTACACGCAGCACCGCTACAACTGGGATCCGAGCACGACCGGCTGGGCGCTGGCCATCGTCGGCATTTCGCAGACCATCGTCTCCGGCGCGCTCGTGCGCCCGGCCGTGAAACGGCTCGGCGAGAAGACGACACTGACGATCGCGCTCGCCTGCGGGGCGCTCGGCTTCCTCGCCTACGCTTTCGCGCCGACGGGAGCGCTCTTCATGGCCGCGCCGCCGCTCATCGCCATGTGGGGCATGGCGAATCCCTCTTTCCAGGGCCTCGCGACGCGGTTCGCCGCCGCCTCCGAACAGGGCCGTCTCCAGGGCGCTTTGGGGAGCCTTCGCGGCGTCTCCGGCATGGTCGGGCCGCTCTTTTTCTCGCAGATCTTCGCCTTCTCGCTGGCGGCGGACTTCTTCCCCGGCGCCGGCTATTTCATGGCCGGCCTGCTGCTCGCGACGAGCCTCGCCATCGGGCTCACGGCGATCCGGCGCGCTCAAGGCTGATCCCTTTCACAAGGGGGGCGTCAGCCGGCAGCCTCCGCAGCCTCCAAGCCCGGCGCGCGCAGGCGCACGACGCTGACGCCGCCGCCGCGTCGTTCGACGCAGATTTTCGTAGCGATGCGGCTTTGCAGGGATTCGACATGGCTGATGACGCCGACCTTGCGTCCCTGTCCCTGTAGATTCTCCAGCGCGTCTATGGCGACGTCGAGGGTCCCGGCGTCGAGCGCGCCGAAGCCTTCGTCGATGAAAAGCGTATCGACGAAGGAGTCGCGCCCCTCGAGCCCGGCAAGCGCGAGGGCGAGCGCGAGAGAGGCGAGGAAACGCTCGCCGCCCGAAAGCGAGCGGGTCGAGCGCCGCTCGTCGCCCAGATCGCGATCGACGATCTGAAGGCCGAGCGCGCCCATCTCTCCCGCGCGCTCAAGCCGGTAGCGCGGCGCGAGCAAAGCGAGCCGCTGATTGGCGAGCGCGACGAGTTGCTCCAGCGTCACGCTCTGCGCGAAGCGGCGGAACTTGTCCCCTTCCCTCGAGCCGATCGCGGCGTTGATCTCCTCCCACGTCTTGCTCAGGGCGCGCGACTCTTTGATGTCGCCAGTGAGCGCGGCCGCACGGGCGCGCGCGGCGTCGTCCTGCGCAAGATGCTGCTGCAAAGCGCCGAGCCGCGTGAGAACCTCCTCGATCTCCGCCGCGCCCTCGGTCCGCATCGTCTCGAGTTCGGCGCGCGGCGTCTCCGGCAGCCCTTCAGTCGCCTCGGCCAGGTCGGCGCGGCGCTCGTCGAGCGCCCGGACCGCCGACGCCAGCCCGGCCATCGCCGTGTCGACACGCTGACGCATGGCCTGGGCCTCTTGCGGCGAAACCGAGAGCAGCGGGTCCGCCTCCTGCGCCGTCAGACCTGCGGCAAGGAGCGCGGCGGCAAATGCGGCTTTCCTCGTTTCGAGAGCGTCGCGCGCCGTTTCCCTCTCGGCGGCGGCGGCGGCGCTACGGGCGTCGCAAGCCGCCTTTGCCTTGTCCGCCGAGGCGAGCGCGTCTTTGGCCGCATCGTGGAAGAGGCGCGCGGCATTGTGCTTTTCCTCGACGCGGGCGCGATGGCGCGCCGTCTCCTCGCCGCCGAGCAACTGCTCCCGCTCGGCTTCGAGGCGCGCAAGCTCCCCGCGCCGCGCGCCATGATCGGCGACAGCCGAAGCCGCGATCCCGGCCTCTGCACGCGCCTCGACGTCGAGCGATGCGGCGCGACGCGCCGTCTCCGCGAGGCGCTGCTCCGCGTCGGCGAGCGCCGCCTCGGCTTCTTTGAATTTCGCGCCGCTTTCCGCCAGGCGCCGTCGCGCGCCGTCGGGATCGCGGTCGAGATCGGCGGTCGCGAGGTCGCCCAATGCGAGATAGGACGCGAGCGCCTCGTCCAACGCCGCCAGTTCCCTCGTGGCGCTGGCGACGACCTCGCCGAGCCGGGCGCGATCCTCGCCCGCGCGCCGGGCGCGCGTCTCCTCCTCCTCGCGCATCACGCGCCTGGCGTCCATGGCGGCGCGCCAACCCTCGGCCGCCTTACCGAGCCGCTCGATGTCGGCGCCGAGCCGCTCGGCCGTCTCGATGATTTGCTCTTGCCCAACGCGCAGGGTCTCCGCCTGGGCGATCAGCGCGTGCAGCCCTTCGGCGGCGTCTGCGATGGCCGCAGGGGCGCCGTCGAGCGGTTCGCGCGCCAGCCGCCGGGCATAGTCCTGCGCCGCGCGTTCGATCGCCGCTTGCGCCTCGCCGCGCCGTTGCGTTGCCTCCTCGCAGCGGGCGCGAGCTCTCGCTTCGCCCGCGCCTTTCTCCGCCATCGCCGCCTCGGTGGCCTCCAGCGTGCGGCGCGCCGCGTCACGCTTCGCCCGCAAGGCGCTCACCAATTCGCTGGCGGCATCGCGCGCCTCTGCGAAAGGATGGTCGGTCGCCCCGCAGACCGGGCAGGCCTCGCCGTCTTCGAGCGTCGCGCGCAGCCTGAGCGCATGGGGATCGGCGGCCGCGTCGGCAAGTTCGCCGAGACGCTCGGCCTCTTCTTTCTGCAGAACCTGCGCCGCGCGCTGCGCCTGCAACTCCGCGAGCGCCGCGGCGAGCGCATGGACCTCCTCGCCGAAGCGCGCAGCGTCGGCTTTCGCGCGCGCCATCTTCTCCTGCGCAGCATCGTGATCATGTGAAAGACGCGCCAGCGCCTGCGCCATATCGAGCGCGCGCATGGCCTCCGCGAGCCGGCGCCGGGCGGCCGGCGCATCGAGCGCGTCGCGCGCCGCCGCGCGTTCGCCGCGCTGTGCGAGCGCATCCGCGAGCGCGGCGCGGTCATGCGCATCGGCCAGATCGAAGGCGTCGCACATCTTTCGAGCCTGCGCCAGCGCCTCTTCCGCCTTACGTAAGAGGTCCGCAGCCTCCCGCTTCTCCCCAAGCGCGCGGGCGCGTTTTGTGAGCTGCGCGTCGATCTCGGGCCATCTCTCGCCGAGCGGCCGCGCCGCGTCGAGGGCGCCCCGCGCCGCATGAGCCGCATCGCGCGCCGTTGCCGCCGTCCGCTCCTCGGCGCGCGCTTGCGCCAGCAGCGCGGCTTTTGCAGCGGCGGCCGTCGTCGCCTCCGTCTCGGCGGCGCCAGCACGCGCGACTTCCCGCTTCTGGCCGTCGATCAAGGCGTCGAGCTCGGCCGCCTTCTCCCAAAGCGGCTTCATCTGCTCGACGCCAACGGCGCTCGCCTCGAGCGCCTCGACGGCGAGGCGCAACTTCTCCTGCGCCGCGTCGACCGCGACGCGCGCGGCGCCGGCCACTTCCGTCGCCCGCGCCGCCGCCGCCTCTTTCTCCGCAAGCTGGCTGCGCGCCTTTTGCGTCTCGTCGCGCGGCCCGCGCAAAGGCTCGACGCGTTCGAGCGCGTCGCGCCTTTCGCGCTCTTGCGCCAGCGCATCGAGCGCCTGCGCCGCCGCCGCGTGATCGGCTTCGGCCTGGGCCAGCTTCGCCGCCGCCTGCTCATGGGCCGCGAGACGGCGCAGCGCCTCGACGACCTCCTGCTGCGCGGCGTCGAGGGCGGCGCGCCGCGCGACGAGCGCCTCCTTCTCGGTAAGGAGACCAGCGCGCGCCTCCTCGGTCATCGCGCCGATCTCGGCCAGCGCCTCTTCGAGGCGCTTCACCCTGTCGCCCGCCTCGCGGGTTTTTTCATAGGCGCGTCTGGACAGCAGGCCGTAGATTTCGGCGCCCGTGATCTTTTCCAGAAGATCGGCGCGTTCGTTCGGCTTGGCGCGCAGAAAGGCGTCGAAATCCCCCTGCGCGAGAAGCGCCGTGCGGCGGAACTGGTCGAAGGTGAGATCGGTGAGCGCCGCGACGCGCCGATTGACGGCCTCGACGCCGGACTCAACGGCCTCGACGATCTCGCCGCTCTCGTCGATGCGCCAGAGGCTGCGGATGCGATTTTGCAGGCGGCCGGAGGCGCGTCCGCGCGCGCGGGTCAGATCGCAGCGCGCGCGATAGAGGCGCCCGTCCCTGCCGGAAAAATCCACCTCGGCGAAGCCGCGCGCCGCGCCGCGTCTCAGAATGGTCCGCGGGTCATTTTCCTTGATGCGCTCGCCCGAGGCGTCCGGCACCTCCTCGCTGCCCCCCGGCGCGACGACGCGCGGGAAGTCGTCGTAAAGCGCCAGACACAGGGCGTCGAGGATCGTCGATTTGCCCGCGCCCGTCTCCCCGGCGATCGCGAAGAGGCCGGCCGAGCGCAGCGGCTCGCGCTCGAATTCAAGCGCGAAGGGCGCGGCGAGGCTGGCGAGATTCTCGCCCCGGATCGCAAGGATGCGCAATCAGCCCTCCTCCGCGAGCTCGCCGAAACAGCGCAGATGCGCCTCGGACGGCGGCGCGCGATGGGTCGCCTCGAAAGCCTCGCGAAAGAGATCGACAGGCTCGCGCTCGGCAAGCCGCGGCGGCGCGGCGGCGGCCACGTCAGGCGCCTGCGGCCGCTCGACAGCGAGCGACACCAGCCGGACGGGAAATTTCTCGCAAAGAGCGTCAACGTCCGATTTGAGCCCGGCCGCGGGACCCTCGACGCGCACCGCCAGATGCAGGAAGGGCCGCGCGTCGTGCGGCGTTTGCAGATCGAGCGCCAGCGCCGAAAGCGCCGGCTCGATTTCGCTCACGGCGAGCGCGCCCGCCGCCGGCAGGCGCAGATGCGGCACGCTGCGCTCGAACGGAACATGCTCGGCCGTCGCCACCCCGGCCGCGTCAATCTCGACGATTGTCGCGCCATGGCGATAGCCGATCTCGGTTTTCGACATGGGGATGAGCGCGCCGCTGTAGCGGATCGTATCGCGGCCGACGCTTTGCGGCCGATGCAGATGGCCGAGCGCCACATAAGCGGCGTCGGCCGGGAAGATGTCCGGCGGCGCGGCGTGCTCGCCACCCACCAGAATCCGCCGCTCTGCGCCCTCGGACTCCAGCCCCCCGGCGACATGCAGATGGCCCGTGAGGACGAGCGGCGCGGCGCCGATTTCGGCTCGCGCGGCGGCTGCGGCCTCGCGGTAAAGCGCGCGGACGCCCCAGACCACGGAGGAGCCGACGACATCCGCCCCCGCCACCGGCAGATCGGCGGCGCGCGGATAGGGCAGCGCGAGGAGATAGGCGCCGATGTCGCCGGAAGCGGCGCGGATCGGGATCAGGTGCCGTTCGGCGTCGAGCGCCCCCTCGCGCCGCGCCACCACGCCGATGGATTGCACGCCCGCCATCTCGAACAGGGCGCGCGGCGCCTCGAGACGCCCGGCGGGGTCGTGATTGCCGGCAAGAAGCGCGATGGCCGCGCGCGGACAGGCGGCGCGCAGGTCGCGCAACGTGTCGTAAAGCAGACGCTGCGCCTCTGCCGACGGATTGAGACTGTCGAAAACGTCGCCCGCGACGATGACGGCGTCCACGTCGCGCGCCTTCGCCAGCGCCACGAGCTGGGCCAGCGCGGCCCGATGCTCGGGCTCCCGCGACCATCCCTGCAAGGCGGCGCCCAGATGCCAGTCGGCGGTATGGAGGAGTCGAATCACCTCTTTCAGTAAGCCGCAGGCGGCAGGCCGGAGGCAAGCAGTAACGCGCGAGCTTCGGCCTGCCGCCGCCCTCGCCGCCGGCCTCCCGCGGTGCGGGAAGCGGAGGCGAGAAACGGAAGCCTTGCAAGGCGAGCGACCCAAAAAGAACCAGCAGGCCGCGCCCTCGCAGTCTCGGACATGACTGTTGCAAACGGGGCGCCGGTCGGACAGGGGGCCGGCCAGCGCGTCGGGAGACATACACAACCAACTGAATTTAAGAGATTTTTCTGCATGAGCGCCGGAAGGCCTCGCCGCCGCCCTTCAGAATGGCTGGCGCTGGCCGCGCCCGGCGTCGCGATCGGCTCAGACGCCTTCACAAGCGCGTCGTACTACCTGTAAACTATATATCGTCGCAAAAGGCCGCATGGACCTTGGCGCGGTCCATTCAGGCCCTTCTCGCAACCGAGAGGCTGGCAGGGTGACCGCTCACTTCAGAACACAAAACGTCTCGCCTCAGGCTTGTCCCGCGCTGGTGCTCAACGCGGATTACAGGCCCCTCAGCTATTATCCGCTGTCGCTGTGGGGCTGGCAGGACGCGATCAAGGCGGTTTTCCTGGATCGGGTCAACATCGTCTCGGAATATGACAAAGTGGTCAAAAGTCCGAGCTTCGAGATGCGCCTGCCCTCGGTCGTATCGCTGAAAGAATATGTAAGGCCGGCCCGTCAGCCGGCCTTTACTCGTTTTAACGTCTTCCTGCGCGACCGATTCACCTGCCAATATTGCGGCGCACACGACGAACTGACCTTCGATCACGTGATTCCGCGCTCCAAGGGCGGGGCCACGACATGGGAGAACGTGGTCGCCGCCTGCTCGCCCTGCAATCTGCGCAAGGGCGACCGCCTGCCGCTCGATGCGCATATGACCCCCGCGCAGAAACCTTTCCAGCCGACCATCGTCGATCTGCATCGCAACGGCCGCCTGTTCCCGCCCAACTATCTGCACGACAGCTGGCTCGATTATCTCTATTGGGATACTGTGCTGGAGCCTTAGACCAGAGCGCGCCCCGCCGCGAAAGACCGTCGCGCTCGAAAGGCTCGCCCGGAGAAAGGCTCGCCCCGGAGAAAAGCCCATGCTGCGCCGGATCGTCGTGATGATCTTCGGCTATCTCATCGCCGCCGGGACCGGCGCGATGTTTCTCGTCATTTCCGCTCTCTTCGATCCCGCCACCCGCGAACTGGGGCTGGCGTCCGTCATGGCGGGGCTTTTCGCCGCCTTCGACGAGGCGCTTGCGGATGGCGACCCGGCGCAGGCCGTCTCGGCGATCGGCTTCGTCATCTGGGCCGCGATCGTCGCCACCAGCGCCGCGCCCCTCGCCGTCGCCGCCCTCGTCGGCGAAGCAGCGGGCGCGCGGTCTCTCGTCTGGTATTCGGGCGTCAGCGGCCTGCTCGCCGGGGCCTCCCCCTGGATCGCGCGCGCGGCGAGAGGGCTCGATCCGACGCGAGCCATGACCGACGCCGAGGGACGCATCGCCCTGCTGTTCTTTCTCACCGGCGCGCTGACGGGCGCGATCTACTGGCTGATCGCGGCGCCCCCGCCGGCGCCGGCGCGCCTCACTTCCGCGCCCGAGTGACGCGCCGCAAGTCGCTGGCGTGCCGCCAGTAGAGGAAGGCCGCGCCGCTCAGGAACACCCCCGCGAGAATCGCCGTCGCATAGAATTGCAGCGGCCCCCCGACCGTAAATCCGAAGCGCGTTGTGCGTTTTGTCCCCGAATTCTCCGTCACCGTGATGAAGGCCGCGTAATCGCCGCTCTCGTCGAAAACGTGCTCCACCGGCACGGCGCCGCCGGGATAGAGGCGCGGCGCGACATAGGCGACGGTATAAGGCGCAAGGTCGTCCTCTTCGCTGAGCGGGCCCTTTGGCTCCCTGACGATGCGCACTTCGAGGGGAAGCTCGCGCAACCGCTCAGCGATCAGATCTATGGTCAGAATGATGCGCCCCGTCGCCGGAAACTCGCCGCAGAATCGATCGCGCGAGCGATCCGGCATGTAGGACACGATTCCGATGAGGTCGGGTCCGATGGAGATCTCGCACTGGTCGCGGATGGTGGAGGATTTGTCCATGCTGATGGCGCGCGCGGGCGCCGGCGCGAGCAATGCGGCGGCGAACACAGCGGCGAAACCCGCTTGCAGGCCACGCGCCAGCAAAGCGAAAAATGACATTTTTACTCTCCAGCGTGAGGGAACGCAGCCCGCGTCCAATACGAGGCGCAAGGTCGCAGAAATCCCCGGTTTTCCGCGGTTTTGCAAGGGGGGCAGGATTGACGCACTCATTGGGAAATGCTCTTAACCCGCCATGGCTGATTATTATTCGCTGATCTCCCGCGCCATATCCGCTCTTCCTCAGCAAAGGCCGGATACGAGACAGGCGGTCTATGGCCGCGCGCGGAAGGCGCTGCAAAGCCAGTTGCGGAGCATTCAGCCCCCGGTCCCAGAGGCCGACATCGCCGCCGAAGGGCGCGCGCTGGAAGAAGCCATCGCCCGCCTGGAACTCGAACTCGCCAGCAAGGGCCCCCAAGTACGCGAGCCTGCGTCCGTCGCCGCAAGAGCCGCGGCAACCTCCAGAGCGGCGGCCGGACCCGCGCCGACGCCGCCCCGGCCAGGCGCCGACAGGCAAGCGGCTGATAGGCAAGCGGCTGACAGACAGGCGGCCGCGAAGCCCGCAACCGCCGCCCCGGCGCCGGCGAAACCCGCCCCCTCGAAGCCTTCCGCCGTCGAGGCGCCGCCCGCGCGCATCATCGAGGCCGCGACGGCGTCCGGATCGTCCGCGGACGCCATGCCCCCGGCGCGCAGCGCCGAAGACGCCTGGCGCGACACGCTTGCCGAAACCGCGCCCACCGGCGCGCCACGCGAAGCGCAGCGCCCCGCCGCGCCCCTCCCCCGCCCGCCGAGATCGCAGCGCCCGCCCGCGCGCATGCTGGCGCTCGGCGGCGTGCTGATCGCACTCCTGACCGTCGTCGGCGTGCTCGCCTGGTATCTGCGCGAACGGCCGGAGGATCTCGCCAAGCTGAAACCGGCCGAGACGGCGACCGCGGGCGCGGAAGCCGGGAAATTCGGCGACCGCGTCGAAGGCGGCGCGACGACGTCGGGACCCAAGCGGGTCACGTCCGTTCCGGTGGCGCAGAAGGCCGAGCTTTGGGTCGCCTCGCTTCAGGAGCCTGAAAAGGTCGAGCGCATCTACAATGCGTCGGTGGTCTGGCGGCTCGAAAATGTCGGCGGCGGACCGGGCCAGCCAGTCTCTTCCGCGATTCGCGGCGATGTCGACGTCCCGGACGCCAAGCTGAAAATGACTCTGCTGTTCCAGAAGAACATGGACACGGCGCTGTCGGCCTCGCATACGATCACGATTTCCTTCAAGCCCCAGCCTGGGAGTCCCCTCGGCAACGTAAAGGCCATCGGACCGATTCAGATGCGTCGCGCCGACGCACAGGCGGGCGAAAAGGTGATGGGCATTCCCGTGCCCATTACCGAGAACAATTTCCTCATCGGCCTGATGCGGGGCGAACGCGAGGCGCGCAACATTCAGTTGATGCGCTCGCTCGCGGTGCTCGACCTGCCGCTGCAATTCGCCGATGGCCGCGCGGCGACCATCAATATGGAAAAGGGCGCGTCGGGCGAGCGGGTCTTCGCCGACGCCATCGATTCCTGGAGCCGATAAAACGTCTAGCCGCCGACGAAGGCGAGTTCATAGACGAAGGAATGCGCGCCCTTGCGGCTCACCCAGACGCCCTCTGGCGGCGTCGCGCCCTGATCCTCGGGCGCGATCTCCCAGGGCCGGCCCATCAGGGCTTGCTCACCCGCATCCCAGACGACCCAGCCGAACGCCGGCCGGCGCATGATCCAGATGTCCTTGTCCGCCCGTTTGTAGCGCGGATGGCCGTCGCCCGCCGATGGCTCCGGAAGGAAACGATACACCGCGCCGTCGGAGAGGCGGCGCATCTCGACGCCGCCCTTGCCTGCATCACGCTCCGCCGCGCTGCTCACGGACGCCGCCCGGCGCGCAGAAATATCGGATAGTAGACATAGAGACTGGCGAGGGCGACGACGCTTCCGACAAGGCCTGGAAGGAAGAAGAGGGCGATCAGGACGACGTTGTCGGCCTTTCTGAACTGCCGGAACCAATCGGCGACGGCGAGCACGATCGGCGCATCGTCCAGCGCCTTGGCGATCGCATAGACGAGGGCCGCCAAAATTCCGAGGGGCAGCAACAAAAATAATAGATCATGCACGACGAAGTCATACAGCGCGGCCATCCGGTCCCATTGAGTCAAGGCCGCGACGAGCCCCAGCAAGGCGAACACGGCGGTGACGCGCACAGCGGTGGGACGATCGGCAAAAAAGGCTTTGAAAAAAAGATATTTGCCGTAGTCGAGCTGGACGCGCAGCGGTCCTTTCGCCTTTTCGATGACCGGGCGGATATCGAGAAAACGCCAGGGCGCGCGCGGCGCGCCGCCAGGTCCCGGAAGGCCTAGATCGGCGTTCGCCCGCGCGCGTTGGAGGAAATAATCGCTCAGGCAATAGCCGTCATACATGAGGGTCAGGGCTTCCGTATCGGAAAAGGCGTCGAGATCCGTCCTTATGTTGGAAAGCGCGTAGATGTGCCCGTCATTGGGCGTCGGGCCGCACTCCCCAACCGGTCCGGGCAAGGGCGGATAATTCGCGTTGCCGGCGAAAGCGTCGCGCAGATGGAAGAAGGCAAACTTCCCATCGCCAGGCTTGGCGCACAGGCGGCCATAGCAATCGGTTCGCACGCGATTCATCGAGATGCTGTTGGCGCGCGCCGCCACTGGCAGCGATTTGCTGTCGGGCGTGCGGTTCTCTTCCAGTTGCCCGGAGGCGTCGCTGCAGATGATAAAGTCGCAATTTTCGGCGGTGAGCGCCTCGACGCCCTGGTTATCATAGACGCCGCCGTCCACGAGCTCCACGACGAACTCCTTCGCTCCCGGCTGAGCGGGATAGAGGTCGTGGATCGAAAAGGGCGTGAAGATCGCGGGAACGCAGGCCGATGAGGCGACGGCCCCCGCCACGCCGATCTGGGACAGCTTCTTTTTCTGTTCCAGGGTCGCAGTTCGATATGTGATCCGGTCCTGCAGTTTGATCGTGTCGATTCTCGGCTCCGGCGGCTCTTCGCCGAGATCGGTCGCGGTGAAGGTCCAGCGCGCCCCGGAGTTCAGGGAGGTCGCGTTGATCTTGAGGATCGGGATTTTGTAGTCTGCAGTCTTGTTATATGCGCGCACGTCGAAGCCGGGCGCCATGCCCTGGGGCGTTATCAGCAGGTCCGTGAGCGCCACGCGCGATTGGCCGGAGGGCGCGAAGCGTGCGTAGAAGGCCTCGTCATAGATTTCCGACATACGGTCGCTGCGCGAGTAATTGTCGGAGAAAATCATCTTCGCATTCGCGACAGGATCGAGCAGCGCGCGCATCCGGACGTTGGTCTGCACGGCCGCGAGAAATTCCTTCTCGATCTCCTGCACGATGTCCACATAAGCCTGTGAGGTCGGCGCAGCCGCATCCTTTCGCCGGCCTTCCAGCAGTTCCTTGACCTTGAGATAGTAATAGACTCCGACAATCGATCCGCCCGAGACCGTCGACAGCGTGGTGACGCGCCGCAGCAGATCGAGCTCGGCCAATCGCGCGAGCACGCCAATATGGAAGAAGGACGCGCGAAAGCCGCCGCCGGACAAAGCCAGACCCAGGGTCTGTTGCGGTTCGAGTTTCCACAGGGTCGGAACGAAAGCGGCGTCAATATCGGACATGAAAACCTCCGGGCCTGCAAAACCCGGCCATCTTGGACCCTCTCACAGGAATGAACAAGCGCCGGGCTCACATCACCAGCGTCAGCTTCTTCGCGGCGCGCGTCACGCCTGTATAGAGCCAGCGCGCGCGATGTTCGCGGAAGGCGAAGGACTCGTCGAAGAGCGTCACGTCGTCCCATTGCGAGCCCTGCGCCTTGTGCACGGTGAGCGCATAGCCGAAATCGAATTCGTCCGAATCCTTGCGCAGCGCGTAAGGGATTTCGCCCTCGCCGCCCTCGAAGAATTGCGGAATGACCGAGACGCGCTGGAACTTGCCCGCCTCGCCTTCTTCCGGCGTGACGAGCATCCTGATCTTGCCGCGCCTGAGCGCCCCGGCGCTCTTTACTGTGAAAAGCGCGCCATTGAGCAAGCCCTTCTTGCGATTGTTGCGCAGGCAGACGAGCTTCTCGCCCGAGTGCGGAAAGGCGCCGGTAAAACCGCGCAATTCGCGCAGACGGCCGTTATAGGCGCGCCGCGTCCGGTTGAGCCCGACGAGCACCTGATCGGCGCCGGTGACGAGCGTGGGGTCGAGCCCCTCGCGCCCGACGATGCGCGTGTCGCCATAGACGCCGCGCGTCAGCGCCCCACCCTCGCGGATCGTCATGGAGAGGCGGATGATCGGATTGTCGGAGGCCTGCCGGTGCACATGCGTCAGCATCACATCCGGCTCCGCCTCGGTGAAGAAGCCACCGCCCTTCACCGGCGGCAATTGCGCCGGATCGCCCAGCACCAGCACCTTCTTGCCGAAGGAAAGGAGATCGCGGCCGAGCTCCTCGTCGACCATCGAACATTCGTCGATGACGATCAGCTTGGCATGGGCGGCGTCGCTGTCGTCATTCAGGACGAAGGACGGCTCCTCCGTCTCCGAATCCGTCGCGCGATAGATCAGGCTGTGGATGGTGCGCGCGTCCTTGCAGCCCTTGGAGCGCATCACGAGCGCGGCCTTGCCGGTGAAGGCGGCGAAGGCCACGTCGCCCTCGACATGCTCGGCGAGATGCAGCGCCAGCGTCGACTTGCCTGTGCCCGCATAGCCGAACAGCCGGAACACCTGCGGCCCGCGCGGCGTCGCAAGCCAGCGGGCGACGGCGCTCAGCGCATTGTCCTGTTCGGGCGTCCAGACGGGCATCGTGTCCCAAAGATAGATCGAATCGGGAACAGCACGATGCCGGACGCCGCCGCCGGTCACAAGGTCGGCGGAAAACGAAGGCCGCTATTGGCCGAGCTGCATCAGCAGGCTGATCTTGGTGGCGATGTTTTCCACCGCGAGCAGCATACCGGCCCAAACGCCGATCCAAAGCGCGACGAAGCGCGGATTGCGGAAAAGCTCTCTGGCTTCCATTTTTCGTTTCTCCCTGACCGCGCCCGATCTCGGCGCTTCTCGGTCAGAGTAAGCGGCGCCGGCTTGCGGGACAGGGCGAAACCAGACAAAGGGCGGCGAGTTCAGCCCCGCCGGGCGGAGGAGACGCCCGGGAGCGGCCTCAGCTCGACCGTCGAGCCCAGATCGTCGAGATTGTAATTGAGAATGTCCAATGCGAGCGCACGCAGCGGCGCGCGCGTCTCGGCGCGCTCGAAGCGGCAGCGGCCTTCCATCGCGCGCCAATAGTCGGGCATCAGATGGGCGCGCCGGGCCATCCCGCCGGCCTCGTCATCGGCGACCCAGAAGACGCGCGTGAGCCCCGAGATCAGGATGCGCGTGTAGCACATGGGGCACGGCTCGAGGGACGTGTAGAGCGCGAGCCCGCTCTTGCTGGCGTTCGGCCATCGCGTCTCGAATTCCGAGATGACGACCATCTCCGCATGGGCGTCGCTGCGAAAGCGCGGCGTGCAGATTTCATTGTGCCCCGAGGCGAAGACGCGCCCGGCGGCGTCGACGATCAGTGCCCCGACGCCGAAATTGCCGCAACTGAGCGACGCGAAGGCGAGCACGCAGGACACCCAGCCAGCCTCGTCGCCCGGCCCGAGAAAGCCTTCGTCCCCCGCATAGGCCGAAAGACGCGTCTTCAACGCGCTTTGGCGCGCGTCGCGGGGAAGCGTTTCATCAAGGAGCCTGCGGCCGAGGGCCATCACCTCGGGAACCGCCTCTTCCGCATTCGCCACGTTCACGCGACGACGCCGCCGATAAAGAGCGCCGCGCCGAGAAGCGAGGAAAGCAGCGCGTAAAGCGGCAGCTTTTCCTTGAAGCGCATCCAGATGATGGCGCGGCGCAGCGTCCCTGTGGGCAGGAACATGGTCGCAAGCCCGCTGAAAAAGGCGAGCCAGCCGATGAGCGACACCAGCGCCTCGACAAAACCGCCCCAGCGGTTGTGGCCGACAATGATGGCGAGGCCCAGGACGAGCCGCAGCGTCCCGATGACCGACTCGAAAACAGGATCGTTGGAGATGCGGTCGATGAGCGCCAGCGCCGCCTCCCGGCGAAACATGAGCCACGCAGCGGCGAAGAGCGAATAGGCGCCCATGAGCTTGGCGAGATAAAGCGTCGACGGCGTCATGCCCCTGCCTCCGATGGCCCCCCCGCCGCCCGTCTCAGACCGCCGCCGAATGGCGCGCCGCAGACCCCTCCAGATAGGCGTCGAAGGCCGCGGCGGCAAGGCGAACGAACGGCCGGCCGCGCTCGGTCACGGCGAGGCGACGGCCCGTAAGCTCGACGACGCCGTCGCTTTCGAGCCGGCGCAATTGCGGGCCCGCCTCGTCAAAGGCGTCCGCCGCAAAACCATGCTCCTGCGCGATGACGCCGTAATCGACCGCGAAATCGCACATCAGCCGCTCGATGACGTCGCCGCGCGCGAGGTCCTCGAAGGAGAAGGCGAGGCCGCGCGTGACGGGGAAGCGATCCGCTTCGATTGCGCGGCGCCAGCCGGCGAGGTCCGTCGCATTGCCGACGAAGCCCTGCGGCAGGCGGCCGATGGCCGAGACGCCGAACGGCAGCAGCGCGGTCGCCTGATCAATCGTATAGCCCTGGAAATTACGCCGCATCCGCCCTTCCCGCGCCGCGACCGCGAGCGGATCCTCTGGCCGGGCGAAATGGTCGAGGCCGATCGCTTCGAAGCCCGCGCGTTCGAGCGTGCTGCGCACGGCTGACGCCTGCGCCAGACGCTCGGCCGCGCCGGGCAAAGCCGCGGCGTCGATGAGTTTCTGATTGGCCTTGAACCAGGGCACATGGGCGTAGCCGAAAACCGCGAGCCGTTGCGGCTCCAAAGAGGCCGCCATCGCGGCCGTGCGCGCTGCGTCCTCGACGCTCTGGCTGGGCAGCCCGTACATGAGATCGAGATTGAGCGCGGTAATGCCCACCGCGCGCAGCAGGCCGGCCGCGCGGGCGACCACCTCGAAGGGCTGAACGCGGCCCGCCGCCGCCTGCACATGGTCATTGAGATCCTGCACGCCGAAAGAGGCGCGGGTGATTCCCGCCTCGGCCAGCGCCTCGGCCATGGGCGCGTCGAGCAGGCGCGGATCGAGTTCGATGGCGTGCTCGATCTCGGGCGAGAAATCGAAGAGGTCGCGCAGGCGCGACACGATCTCGCGGAAGCGCGCCGGGCCGAGAATGCTCGGCGTGCCCCCGCCCCAGTGGATGCTGGAAACGCCGCGCGCGAGGGTCGCCTGCGCCGTCATCTCCACTTCGCGCAACAGCGTCTCTTTATAAGCAGTGAGCGGCGCCTCCTGGCGCATGGCCTTGGTGTGACAACCGCAATAGGCGCAGATTTCCCGGCAGAAGGGCACATGGAAATAGAGCGAGAGGGAGGCGTGCGGGTCGAGCGCGGCGAGCCAGTCGCGCATCTCGGCGTCGCCGATCGTCTTCGAGAAATGCGGCGCTGTCGGATAGCTCGTGTAACGCGGCGCCGAACGTTCGGCGAGGGCGAGAGAGGCCGGGTCCATACGCTCCAATTCCTCTTGTATTTTGACTTTGCGCAAGCTTATCGCGCAGACGCCCTTTTCGCACTGCTACACATTACCGCGCCCGCTCGGGATGCCCGATCCCGGGCTGACGACGCAGCCGGTCCTGACCATGGTAACTTCGCCTGCCCATGGTAAAAGAGCAGACCTGCAACGATTCCTCTCCTGTTCCTGGAGCAACAGTCGATGTCGACATCCATTTCCGGCGCGGGAAAGCTGAAACGTCTCGGCCTGCCCGCGGCCGTGCTCGTCGTTCTCCTGCCGATGGCGGGCGCTTTCGCGGCCAGCGAGGTCACGGGACGCTACTCCGTGTTGCGCGACGACAAGGACACGGGCTGCATGCTGACGCTCTTCGGCGGCGGCAAGGCGCAACTCGCCCCCGCATGCCGGGACAATGGCATCGTCGTCTTCGACCCGGTGAAATGGGCCATGGATCACGGCCGTCTCGCCTTGACAGCCCGTAAGGGCCACAAGGCGCATTTCGAAAAGGACGACGCAGGCCTCTGGCGCCGGGACGCCAAGGAAGGCGGCAAATCCGCGCTCGCCTTCAAGCCCATTCCATAAAAGCAAGCCCGTTCCATAAAAGAAAGCCTCCCGGATCGCTCCGGGAGGCTCGCTGTCCGCCGCCAGCGAGAGGGGCGGGGAGGAGGCGGCGGAAAGCCTTTGCGCAAAGCGCGACGGCGCTGCCTAGTCGCAGACCTCGACGCTGCGGTAACTCACGACATTTCCCCAGTAATCGACGACAGGGCGCCGGGTGACGTAACACCCGCCGTAATATCCCGGCCGGGCGACCGCGCCGGCCGCGGCGCCGAGCGCAAAACCGCCGAGCGCCGCAGCGGCGGCGCCGCCATTGTCCCAGCCGCGGCGATAGCCGGAGCCGTAGCCCCAGCCGCGGCCATAGCCCCAGCCCCGGCGCCCCCAATCGTCATCGCCCCATCCATGATGATGCCCCCAGCCGCGATAGCCGTCGTCCCAGTCGTCGGCGGCGGCGGGAGCGACGCCGGCTCCCAGAACGGCCGCCAGGGCGGCGGTCGCGGCGATCACTCGAATATGCAGGCGCATGGGAGGCTCCATTCGTGAGAGGCTTTCCGTCGGGTCAAGCCTCATGACGCGATAATGGAGTCGCGCGCCTGAACGGCGCATGTCCGCGCCGTTCATCTTCGCGTCAGCTTTGGAGGGGGAGCCGGACCTTACGGAAGAGCGCGCCGGTTGAGCTTGCCATTGGCGTTGCGCGGCAAGGCGTCGAGGAAGACCACCGCGCGGGGGCGCTTGTAGGCGGCGAGATGCTCCTGACAATGAGCGAGAATCGCCGCCTCGTCCTGCGCCGCCCCGTCGCGCATCACCACATAGGCCTTGATGATGGTCGTATCGGCGTCCCGGCCGGGGCGCTCGGCCGCGGCGGCTTCGGCCACATGGTCGAAAGCGGCGAGGCATTTCTCGACCTCGGCCGGCGAGACGCGAAAGCCCCCGGCGTTCATCACCTCGTCGGCCCGGCCGTGATGGTGCATGTAGCCCTCGGCGTCGAAGGCCACGAGGTCGCCCGAGACGAACCAGTCGCCGCGAAACGCCTCGCGCTCCTCCTCGGGCCGGTTCCAGTAGCCGAGCATCAGACCCGGCTCGTCGCGCCGCACGGCGAGGACGCCGGTTTCGCCTTGCGGAAGCGGCGTCTCGCCGCCGTCCTGCGGCAGCGCCGCCACCACCCTGCCCGGCTGCGGACGCCCCGGCGAGCCCGGATGCACCGGCGTCGTCGGGCCGCTGGAAATGAAGGTCGAGCATTCGCTCATGCCGAAAGCTTCATAGATCTCCTTGCCCGTGCGTGCGCGCCATTCGGCCAGCAGGCTTGGGGCCAGCGCCGCCCCGGCGGACAGGCCATGGCGCAGGCTGGAGAGATCGGCCTTCTCCGGCGCGGCATATTTCAGCATCTGCCGGTAAACGCCCGGCACGGCGGCGAAGACGGTCGCGCGATGCTCGGCGATGAGGCGGGGCCAGACGTTCGGGTCGGGATGACCGTTGTAAAGAACGGCCGAACCGCCCGCCGAGAGCGGATCGACGATGCCGACGCCCAGAGTATAGGTCCAGTTGATGGCCCCGGCATGGAGCATCACATCGCCCGGACCGAGTCCCGTCCAATGGGCGCGCATGGGCCGGCGTCCCCAGGCGGCGCGATGGGCATGGAGCACGCCCTTCGGCCGGCTCGTGGTGCCGGAGGTATAGACGAGATAAGCCGGATCGTCGGCGGCGGTGTCGGCGTAATCGTCGAGCGGCGCGCAATCCGCAAGGCGCTCGATGTCGGCCCCGCGCAGCACGGCGAAATCCCCGCCATGCGTCTCGTGCTCGAAGGCCGCGCCGAGCGCCAGCGCCGAGGCCCCGCAATCCCGCAACAGGAAATCGGCCTCCTCGAAGGTGAGCTGGGATGAGGCCAGAAGCGGCACGAAGCCCGCTGCGATGGAGGCGAAATAGAGAAGCGCGGCATTCGCCTCGTTCCCCATGCGAATCATGACGCGCGCGCCCGGCTCCAGTCCGAGCGACGCCAGACCCGCCCCGAGGCGACGAACCTTCAGATCGAGCGCCGCATGCGTCCAGCGCTGCGCCCCGGCGTCGCCGACGACGGTGAGGGCTGTTGCGTCAGGCCGCGCCTGAGCATTCTCGGCCAGGCAGTAGCGGGCGAGGTTGAAACGGGCGGGAACGGGTTCGCGGGCGGAGACGGAGAGGAGCACGGCTTCTTTTTGCATCCGTTCCACGCGGCGGCAAGCCCCGGCGCGCGCCAGCCCGGTGTTGACGGCGGCGCCTTTCAGGCCGGATATCGCACAGCCAGCAGCTGATTAGCGTAAGCTTTGCTTTAACTTCGAGGAGCCGGGCAAGCCTGAATGAGATATCGAGCCGAGATTGACGGCCTTCGCGCCATCGCGGTTGTGCCCGTTGTATTTTTTCATGCGGGGTTCGACCTCTTCCGGGGCGGCTTCGTCGGGGTCGACGTCTTTTTCGTCATTTCAGGCTATCTGATCACCACCATCATCTGCTCGGAAATGGCGGAAGGGACTTTTTCATTCGCCCGCTTCTACGAGCGCAGAGCCCGGCGCATCCTGCCGGCGCTCGTTCTGGTGATGGCCGCCTGCATCCTGTTCGGCTGGTTCTGGATGCTTCCGCGTGAGTTCGACGAGCTTTCGAAAAGCGTCGCGGCCGCCAGCCTCTTCGTCTCCAACTTCTTTTTCTGGAGCCAGAGCGGCTATTTCGACACGGCCTCGGAACTCAAGCCGCTGCTGCACACATGGAGCCTCGCGATCGAGGAGCAGTTTTACATCCTGTTCCCATTGGCGCTGCTGGCGACGTGGAAATACGGGCGCGCCGCGGTCATCTCGGCGATCGGGGTGTGTTTCGTTCTCAGCCTCGCGCTCTGCCAGCACGAATCGCGCATCGATCCCTTCTTCGACTTCTATCTCGCGCCGACGCGCGTCTGGGAGCTGGCGGCGGGCGCGCTCGCGTCCTTCGTCTCCATGAAACGACGCCCGGCGCTCGATAGCGTCCTGTCGATTCTGGGCCTCGGCCTCATTCTTGCTGCGGTCTTTCTCTTCGGCAAGACCACGCCTTTTCCCTCTCTTTATGCGCTCGTCCCGGTCATCGGCGCCGGTCTGGTCCTCGTCTTCGCGGTGAAGGGAACGCCGGGCGCCCGAATCCTGTCCCACCCTCTTCCGGTCGGCATCGGACTCGTCAGTTACAGCCTCTATCTCTGGCATCAGCCGGTGCTCGCTTTCGCCCGCTTGCGCCTGCAAGCGGTTCCGACGGCGACGGAAAGCCTGCTCCTGCTCGCCTTGACCGCCGCGCTCGCCGTTCTGACCTGGCGCTACGTCGAAACCCCTTTCCGGGACATCCGCCGCTTTTCGAGACGGGCCATATTCGCCAACGCCGGGCTTGCGGCCCTGTCGCTGCTCGCCTTTGCAGCCGTGACCGCCGCGACGGGCGGCCTGCCGGGCAGATATTCGCCCGAAATGGCGGCCCTCGCCTCGGAGCTCGACTATCGCGTCCCGCGCGCGAGCGAATGTTTCGGCGATGTGCTCACCTTCGTGCCGCCGGAGAAATCGTGCCTCTACAATGAGGGGCGCGGCAGAAGGGTCGTCATCTGGGGAGACAGCCACAGCGCCGCTCTCGCGAATGACCTTGCCGAGCAGTTGAACGACGCGCGGGTTGCGCTTCAGCAATTCAGCTTCTCGGGGTGCCCGCCGATCCTCGGCGTCCATTTCGCCGAAATCGAGCGGCAGCTCTGCCCCGAATACAACCGACTGGTCTTCGATTACCTGAAGCGGCACGAGGAGCTGAAGGACATCATCCTCGTCGCCCGCTGGCCGGTCTATTTCGACGGCTTCGGCTACGACAATGGCGAAGGCGGCGTAAAAGAAGGCGGAAAGAAGTTTCTCCTCGCCCTGCCCGCGTCCAAGGGCCTCGATTATTACGAAGACAGCGGCCGGGTCGCGACGGTCGGCGCCATCTTCAGAGAGAGCATCGAGACGCTGCTCGCCATGGGCAGGAACGTCACTCTGGTTTACCCCCTGCCGGAAGCCGGGCGGGACGTCGCCCCCTATGTCGCGCGCAGCAGATTATACGGCGCGACCAGCGATGCGCCCTTCAGCGTCAGCTATGCCTTTTTCAGGGAACGCACCGCCGCCGTCGTCGAGCAGCTCGACATGCTCGGCGAGAACCCCGCGCTTCTGCGCGTCCGGCCCGCCGAGCTTTTCTGCAACGGCCCCGTTTCGGGACGATGCATTCTCGAACGGGACGGCCTGCCGCTCTTTGCCGACGACAATCACGTGAACAAGCACGGCGCGACCCTCGTCGCGAGACAGATCGTCGCGGCGATGAAGGCGCGGGGGTGGCTCTGAGGCGCGAAGGGGGCGCGTAGCCCCCCCTTCTCTCCCGAGGCGTCAGTCGAACAGGCTGGAGACGCTTTCCTCGCGCGCGGTGCGGGCGATCGCCTCGCCGATCAGCGGGCCGATGGGGATCACGCGGATATTGTGCGCGGCCTTCACCGCTTCCGTCTCGCGGATCGTGTCGGTGATCACCAGCTCCTTGAGCTTGGAGGCGGCGATGCGATCCACCGCCGCGCCGGACAGCACGCCATGGGTGATATAGGCGTGAACCGACTCCGCGCCGGCGGCGAGCAGCGCCTCGGCCGCATTGCAGAGCGTGCCGCCCGAATCCACGATGTCGTCGACGAGGATGCAGTTGTGGCCGCGCACGTCGCCGATGATGTTCATCACCTCGGATTCGCCCGCGCGCTCGCGGCGCTTGTCGACGATGGCGAGCGGGGCGTCGATGCGCTTGGCGAGCGCCCGGGCGCGCACCACGCCGCCCACATCCGGAGAGACGACCATGACATTCCTGAGCAGCCGATGGGCTTTGATGTCGGAGACCATGACCGGCGCTGCGAAGAGATTGTCGGTCGGAATATCGAAGAAGCCCTGCACCTGGCCGGCGTGCAGGTCCACGGTCAGCACGCGGTCGGCGCCGGCGCGGGAGATGAGATTGGCGACGAGCTTGGCCGAGATCGGCGTGCGAGGCCCCTGTTTGCGATCCTGCCGGGCGTAGCCGAAATAGGGAATCACCGCCGTGATGCGGCGGGCCGACGCGCGGCGCAGCGCGTCGGTCATGATGAGCAGCTCCATCATGTGGTCGTTGGCCGGGAAGGATGTCGACTGGATGACGAAAGTGTCCTGCCCGCGGACGTTCTCCAGAACCTCGACCCAGATTTCCTGATCGGCGAAGCGCCGCACATGGGCGCGGCAGAGCGGCACATTAAGATGCGCTGCAATCGCCTCCGCGAGCGCCCGGTTCGAGTTGCCCGCCAGAAGTTTCATTGCGCCCATGGACTTGTCCCCACACCCCTCTACAGCTCGCGGCGTCTTAGCAGCCATGCGGCCGGGGGATCAATATGACCCGAGCGGCGTCCCGCCGCCATCTCGTCCGACGCGCGGGGCGGCGTCCCGCCGCCATCTCGTCCGACGCGATTGCGTCTCAGACGCATAATGCTCTAAATGTCAGTATTCCGGCGCCAGCCCACCGCGGGGCGGGATAGTCGGCCTGTGCCACTCGAACGCGTATCCTCCTCGAAATTATGACGCTCTGCACCCTTGCTTCGGACGAACTGCCGACCCTGCCGGCGTCCCCGGGAGAGACGCGCGTTGTCGTGGCCATGTCCGGCGGCGTGGATTCGAGCGTCGTGGCGGCCCTGCTCAAGGAACAGGGCTACGACGTCGTCGGCGTCACGCTTCAGCTCTATGACCACGGCGCGGCGACCCACCGCAAGGGCGCCTGCTGCGCCGGTCAGGACATCCAGGACGCCCGCGCCGTCGCGGCCCGCCTCGGCATTCCGCATTTCGTGCTCGATTACGAACGGCAGTTCCGGGAGAAAGTGATCGACGAATTCGCCGCCTCCTATGCGAGCGGCGAGACCCCGGTCCCCTGCATCGCCTGCAACCAGTTCATCAAATTCGCCGATCTCTTCGAGACGGCGAAGGATCTCGGCGCGCATTTCCTGGCCACGGGACATTACATCTCCTCGCGCGACGACGGCGAGGGCGGCCGCGCCCTTTACCGCGCCAAGGACGCCAGCCGCGACCAGAGCTATTTCCTGTTTGCGACGACCCGCGAGCAACTCCGAATGCTGCGCTTTCCGCTGGGCGACTACGCCAAGACGGAAGTGCGCGAGATGGCCCGCCGCTTCTCTCTGGAGGTCGCCGAAAAGCCCGACAGCCAGGACATCTGCTTCGTGCCGAGCGGCCGCTACACCGACGTTGTGCAGCGCCTCGCGCCGGAGGCGGTGGTGCCCGGCGAGATCGTGCATGTCGACGGCCGCGTGCTCGGCCGCCATGCGGGCGTGGTTCATTACACCATCGGCCAGCGCCGTGGGCTTGGACTGGGCGCAGCCGTCGCGGGCCGCGACGCGCAGCCGCTGTTCGTCGTCCGCCTCGACGCCGCCAAGGCGCAGGTCGTGGTCGGCCCGCGCGAGGCGCTCGAAACACGCGCCCTCGCGCTGCGCGATGTGAACTGGATCGGTCCCGGCGCGTTCTCGAAACTGCCGCCGCAGGGGATCGACATCATGGCCCGTGTCCGCTCCACCCGCCCGCCCGTTCCGGCGCGGCTCATTGCGCGCGAGGGGAATGAGGCGACGGTCGTGTTTGCCGCCGGCGAATTCGGAGTGTCGCCGGGCCAGGCCTGCGTTTTTTACGACCGAGGCGACGACGCCGCCCGCGTGCTGGGCGGCGGCTTCATCTCGGCTGTCGAGCCTGCAAAACAGACGATTTCAGTCATGGCGCCGACGCCGCGCGCCGTAACCGCGCGAGGGGCGCCCAGATGAGCGAAGCCAGAGATTACACCCGCGATGCCGAGACGCTCGACAATTGCGACGTCGAGGCGGCTTATGCGCGCTGGGCTCCCATCTATGATCTGACCTTCACCGCCGTGCTGAAGCCGGGACGCCGCGCCGCCGCCGCCGCCGCCTCCAGGGCGGACGGCCCCATTCTCGACGTGGGCGTCGGCACCGGCCTCGAATTGCCGATGTTCGAGCCCCACACGGAGGTTTACGGCGTCGACCTCTCCGAGCCGATGCTGCGCCGCGCCGCCCAGCGCGTCGATCGCGAATCGCTGCGCCATGTCGCCGGTCTCTCCAAGATGGACGCGACGCGCATGGCCTTTGCGGACGGCTCCTTCGCCTGCGTCGTGGCGCCCTATGTGCTCACCGTCGCGCCGGAGCCCGAGGCCATGCTCGACGAGTTGGCCCGCGTGGTGCGCGTCGGCGGCGAAATCGTCCTCGTCAACCATGTCAGCCGCAAGGACGATCCTTTCGCCATTCTCGAGACGTGGCTCGATCGGCATGTCGCCCCCAGGCTCGGATGGCGCCCGCAATTCCCCTGGTCGATCATCGGCGACTGGATCGACCAGCGCGCGGACATGCAGCTCGTCGAGCGCCGCCTGCTCCCGCCCTTCGGCCTCTTCACGCTTATCCGCATTAAACGCCTGCCGGTCGATATCGCCGCGCAGGCCGAGGAAGCGCCGGCGGAGCCGGAATACGCCTGAAGGCGACTGGCGCCGCGCGCGGCGCTGCGCTAAAATACGAATGCGGCGCTGCGGGGTGCGTGCAGGACTTTATTCCCCGGGGCCTTATCGATCCTTAAGGGAGCTGTCCCTGGCCTTGCCCGTGGGCTTGGCTACATGGCGCCCACCTACGTTGTAGGTTCCCGGGATCGATGTCCCACGGCTCACGTGGCCCGCGCTTTCCAGCTGCTCTTCTCCCGGCCCGTTTCCCATGACCGATCCGAAAACCGACCTGCGCCGGCGTTCGCTGGCGCGCCGCGACCTCGTGGCGCCGAATGAAGCTCATGCCGCAGCGGCGGCCGTAGCCGAGCGGGGGGTGGTTCTCGTCGCGAAAATCGCAGCCGACGCCGGTCTTTCCATGCCCGTCGTCTCGGTCTACTGGCCGATTCGCAGCGAGCTCAACACCCGCCCGCTGATCGACGCCCTCGCCGCGCAGGGCTATCGCGTGGTCCTGCCCGTCATGCACAAGGTGAGGCATCCGCTGGTGTTTCGCGACTTCGCGCCGGGCGACGATCTGGTGAAGGGACCATTCGGCCTTTCGGAGCCCGCGGAGGACAAGACCGCGCGCGACCCAGACATTCTCTTCTCCCCGCTCGCCGCCTTCGACCGGCGGGGCTTTCGGCTCGGCTATGGCGGCGGTATCTACGACGCCACGCTTTCCGGATTGCGGGCGACGAAGCCCGTCGCTGCGATCGGGGTCGCCTATTCCTGCCAGGAGGCGGACCGCGTTCCCACCGAAACGCATGACGAGCGGCTCGATTATCTGATGACCGAGCGCGAGACCATCGTTCCGGCTGACATCATCGGTTGATCGTCGGCGGCTCCGGCAAGTTGACCGTCTGCCCCGCCTTCAGCTTCGCTTTCGCCCTGAGGCCGGGATTGGCGGCGGCGAGAGCGCGCCATTTGGCGGGATCGCCGTAGAGTTTTTTGGCGATGGATTTGAGCGTCTCGCCCGCAACGGCCGTGTAGGTTTGCCCCGCCTCGGGCGCCCTGGCCTCTTCGACCGGCGCGGCCGTCGCCGGCTCATCGCTGACGGATGCCTCCTCCTGACGCGGCGGCTCGGGCGGCGGCGCGTCAGGAAGCCTGTTTACGCCCATGGCGAACACATAGACAAAGGCTGCGCTGAGCCCCGCAAGGGCGAATTCGCGCGGGCCACGGATGCGCCGGGGCGGAAAGAGCGGGGGACGAAAGTCCTTCTCCCCAGTCTGCGGAATGGGCGCCTCGCTTCCCCTCAGCCAGCCCATCGCCTCGAACAGGAAATACCCCATCAGCAGAAGCGAAAGGAGCGGCCGCCAGAAGCCGACAGGCGCAAAGATATAGGCCATCGCGCCTTGCCGGATCAGAATGGTCCGCACCGGGAAGCCGATGGCGGCGTCTCTCGCCATGCGCGACAGCGTGAGCGCCGAGACCCCCGAGAAGACGGCCGCATAGAGCGCAAACAGCAGTTCGCGCGGCGCCAGGGTCCAGCCAAAGGCGCTGGCCGAGAAGAGATCAAGGAGACCCGCCGCCGCCGCGGCGTCCGTGAGGTAAAGGGCGGGATGGCGTCGCGCGCGGGCGATGGCGAGAAGCGCGACGAGGGCCGCGCCGGCGATCGCCGCAAACAGCATGGAAACAGGGGCGGACAGAAGGTCCGGGCTCATGGAAAAGGGCTCCCGCGCGGCGGCCTGGGTCTAGTCGCTTTTTTCGCTCACGCCCGCGCTGGCGAAAGTCGCCATGCCCCGATGGCAGGCGAGCGCGGTCTTGATCAGCGCGATGGCGAGGCCAGCCCCGGAGCCTTCCCCGAGCCGCATGCCGAGATCGAGCAGCGGCTTCTTGCCGAGCCGCTCCAGCACGTCCCGGTGCGCGCCTTCGGCCGACACATGGCCCGCGATGCAATGGTCGATGGCGTCGGGCGCCATGGCGTGCAGCAGCGCCGCCGCCGCGCAGGCCACATAGCCATCGAGCGCCACCGGCACGCGGTTGAGCCGCGCCGCCGTGATCGCGCCCATCATGGCGGCGATTTCGCGCCCGCCGAGGCGGCGCATGATCTCCAGCGGATCGGAAAGATGCGGCCCATGAAGCGCCAGCGCCTTTTCGATGGCGGCGTTCTTGCGCGAAAGCCCCGCGTCGTCCACGCCCGTCCCGCGCCCGGTCCAGCGCGACGCCGGGCCGCCGTAGAGCGCCGCGTAAATCGCCGCCGCGCTCGTCGTATTGCCGATGCCCATTTCGCCGGGCGCCAGCAGGTCGATCCCGCCTTCGATCGCCTCGAAGCCATAGGCGAAGGTCGCGGCCGCCTCGCGCTCGTCCATTGCCGGCGCCGCTGTGAAGTCCTGCGTCGGGCGCTCGAGCGCGAGCTCATAGACCTTGAGCCCGACGCCATGCGCCTTGCAAATCTGGTTGATAGCGGCGCCGCCGCTGCGGAAATTTTCGACCATCTGCGCGGTGACGCTCGCCGGAAAGGCCGAGACGCCCTGCGCGACGACCCCGTGATTGCCCGCATAGACCGCCACCAGAGGCCGCTCGATCTTCGGCTCGGACGCGCCCTGCCAGGCGGCGAGCCATTCGACAATGTCCTCCAGTCGGCCGAGCGCGCCCGGCGGCTTGGTCAATTCGGCGTCGCGCGCCCGTACGGCCGCGACGCTCTCCAGGCTCGGCCCCGGCAGGGCGGCGAAGAGCATGCGTATTTCTTCGAAGGGTCTGATGTCCGGGGGCATGTGCGTCCGATGGGTGGCCTACGCCAGCGGGTTTGTCATTCCGCGCGCGGCAAGGCAAGCCGGGGCAGGCGGTAGGTCATGAATCCCTGTTCCCCCGCAGCTCCTCAAAGGCAGCCAACGCCCGCGCGCGCCCCTCGGCATGGTCGACGACGGGATGCGGATAGGTCTCGCCCAACCGCACGCCCGCCTTGCGCAATATCTCCGTCGGCGCCTCCCAGGGCCGGTGGATGTAGCGCGCGTCGAGCTTTGCGAGTTCAGGAACGTAGCGACGCACATAAGCGCCATCGGGATCGAATTTCTCGCCCTGCAGCACGGGATTGAACACGCGAAAATAAGGCGCGGCGTCGGCGCCGCAGCCCGCGACCCATTGCCAGCCGCCGCTGTTGTTGGCGAGATCGGCGTCGACGAGCGTGTCCCAGAACCAGCGCTCGCCGACCTGCCAGGGAATGAGCAGATGTTTGACGAGGAAGCTCGCGGCGACCATGCGCGCGCGATTGTGCATGTAGCCCGTGAGCCATAATTCGCGCATGGCGGCGTCGACCAGCGGATAGCCGGTGCGGCCTTTCGTCCAGGCCGCCAGCGCCGCCGGATCGTCGCGCCAGGGAAAATCGTCGAAGCGCCGGTCGAGCGGGCGCTCGGGCATGTCGGGCGACGCGACGAGCAGATGATGGCAGAACTCCCGCCATCCGAGTTCGCGAAGATAGGGGAGCCCCGCCTCCCCCGCCTCGCGCGTCACCTCGGCCCAGACGCGACGCGGCGAGACCTCGCCAAAATGCAGATGCGGCGAAAGCCGGGAGACGCCCTCCTCCGCCATGAAATCGCGCGCGGTCTTGTATTCCTGCACGCGGCTTCGGGCGAATTCGGCGAGCCGCGCCCGCGCGGGCGCCTCTCCGACGCGCCACGTCTCGCGCAGTCCGCCGGCCCAGTCGGGTTTTGTCGGCAGGAGTCCCCAGTCGTCGAGCGCGTCGCTCTCCGGCGCCGGCGCGGCCTCGAGCCATTCAGGCGCGGGCAGCGGCGCCGCAGGCCCGCCCGAAGCGAGACAGGCGCGCCAGAATGGCGAGAAAACCTTGAAGGGCTCGCCCGATTTGTTGCGCATCAGCGCGGGTTCGAAAAGCAGCGCGCCATTGAAGCTTTCCGCCGTCAGCCCGCGCGCGCGCAAGGACGCCTTGATCTCACTGTCGCGCCGCATCGCCCAGGGCTCGTAGAGCCGGTTCCAGTAGACGGCCCGCGCGCCCGTCTCCTCGATCAGGCCTTCGAGCACGAATTCCGCGCGCCCGCGCCGCAGCGTGA
The DNA here is from genome assembly GCF_038070105.1 of Methylocystis sp. IM3. NCBI lineage: Bacteria > Pseudomonadati > Pseudomonadota > Alphaproteobacteria > Hyphomicrobiales > Methylocystaceae > Methylocystis > Methylocystis sp. IM3. The sequence continues at coordinate 2,733,907 of NZ_JBBPBZ010000002.1, forward strand.
GCGGAAGCCCGAGACGCGACAGATCTTCCGCGAGCGCCGCGAGCGAATGATGCAGCCACCAGCGGCTCGCCGCGCCCATGCGCCAGTCGCCGGCGCTCTCGTCGTCCAGCGCATAAAGCGCGACGATCGGGTCGCCCCTGTCGGCGGCGGCGCGAAGCGCCGGATTGTCGTCGAGGCGCAGGTCGTTACGAAACCAGACGATGAGCGGCGCGGTCATGGCGCCTCCTCGCGCTAGCGTCTCGCGTGCCGAATCCCGTAGCCCATGTAAATGGCGATGCCGAGCGCCGTCCAGATCAGCAGCCGCAACCATGTGTCGAGCGGCAGCGCCACCATCAGCGCCAGACAGGACAGAATGCCGAGCAGCGGCATCACAGGAATGCCGGGCGCGCGGAAGGGACGATGCATCTCGGGATGCATCCGGCGCAGATTGATCACCGCGATACAGACGAGCGCGAAAGCGGCGAGCGTGCCGATGCTCACCATCTCGCCGAGAATGTCGATGGGGAAAAGCCCCGCCGCGAGCGCCACGACGACGCCGACGAGAATCTGACTCACCGCCGGCGTGCGGTAGCGTTCATGCAGCCTGCCGAAAACCGCCGGCAGCAGCCCGTCCTGCGCCATGGTGAAGAAAATGCGCGTCTGCCCGTAGAGCAGCACCAGAATCGCCGTGGTGAGCCCGGCGAGCGCGCCGAACTTCACGACCCAGGCGAGCCAGGCGATGCCGGTGCGGTCCATGACGAGCGCCATCGGGTCCGGCACGCCGAGTTCTCTATAGTTGACGACGCCCGTCGCCACCGCCGCGACCGCGACATAAAGAATCGTGCAGACGATGAGCGAACCGATGATTCCGATGGGGATGTCGCGCTGCGGCGTATGTGCCTCCTGCGCGGCGGTCGAGACCGAATCGAAGCCGACATAGGCGAAGAACACGACCGAGGCGCCGCGCGCGACGCCGCTCCAGCCATAGACGCCGAACTCGCCCGAATTCTCAGGGATGAGCGGCGTCCAGTTGGCCGCGTCGACATGCGCGGCGCCGAAGAAAATCACCATCAGAACCACGGTGACCTTGATGGCGACGATGATGTTGTTGAAGAGGCTCGATTCCGACGTGCCGCGCACAAGGAGCGCCGTCAGCAGCAAGATGACGCCCGCCGCCGGCGCGTTGAAAAGCCCATGCGCTGACGGATTGCTGGCGAGCGGCGCGAAATAGGCGGTCGTGAGCGCCTCTGGCGCATGGATGCCCAAACCATGCAGCACACGATTGAAATATCCGGCCCAGCCGACCGCGACCGTCGCCGCGCCCGCCGCATATTCGAGGATGAGGTTCCAGCCGATGATCCAGGCGAAAATCTCGCCCATGGTGATGTAGGTATAGGTGTAGGTGCTGCCCGAGACGGGAATGAGCGCGGCGAGTTCTGCGTAGCAGAGCGCGACGAAGGCGCAGGCCACGCCCGAGAGGATGAAGGAAATCATCACGCCCGGCCCGGCGTAATTCGCGGCCGCCGTGCCCGTGAGCACGAAAATGCCCGCGCCGATGATGCCGCCGATGCCGAGCGACATGAGCGACGCCCAGCCGAGCGCGCGCTTCAGTCCGCCCTCGCCCTGCGCCTCATGCGCCTCGATGATCGCGTGCAGGGACTTGCGGGTGAAATAGATTTTCCTCGCCACGGCGCTCAACGCGTCTCCCTTTCACCCGGACGACGCGGCGTCGCCCTTTGAAACTTTGACGCGATTATGAGTGCGGCGCATAAAGATACAAGCGGAAAGGCTTTGCCGTCCACCGCTCGCAGACGGCGTCAGCCGCGCCCGCGCGCCGCATAATCGAGGACGACCTCGGCGGCGCGCGCGCTGGGGCGCCAGCCGGCCTCGAGCAACCGGGCGCGCACGCGCCGGAATGCGGCAAGCTGCGCGGCGCGCGCAGCCGTCTCGTCGAGAAGCGGCGCCAGCGCGTCGGCGAGCGCGCGAGGCGTCGCGGCCTCCTGTATGTATTCCGGAACTGCGTTTTCGCCGATGACGAGATTGGGCAGCACAATGGAGGGCGCCGTCACGAGAAAGCGCAGCAGCGACTCCGGACCCGAAACGCGATAGGCGACCGCCATCGGGACCGCGGCGAGCGCCAGCTCCAGCGTCGCCGCCCCCGACGTGGCGAGCGCGGCGTGCGCCTGCCGGAAGGCCGGGAATTTTTCGGCTTGCGACAAAAGCCGGGGTTCGAGCGGCCAGCCGCGCAACGCCTCACGCAAGGGCGCGTCCATGTCCGGCGCGACGGGGATGGCGACATCGAGATCGTTTCGCGCGCGCAGGAGCAATGCGAGCGCCTCGCCGTAAAGCGGCGTCATGCGCGCGATCTCGGCGCGTCGCGAGCCGGGGAGGACGAGAAGCAGCGGCCGCTTGCCTTGAGGCGCGGGCGCGAACTCTCCGAGGCGCTCGACGAGCGGATGACCGACATAGACGCAGCGGGGGCCGCCCAGGCGTCGATGCGCCTCGGGTTCGAAGGGCAAGAGGGCCAGCACGCAATCGACATAGGCGCACATGGCCCGCGCGCGTCCCGGGCGCCACGCCCACACGGTCGGGCTCACATAATCGACGATGGGGAGATCCGGCAGCGCCTGCCGAACCTTGCGCGCGACCCGATGGGTGAAGTCAGGCGAGTCGATGATGACGAGGCAATCGGGTCTAACAGCTATGGCCGCGCGGGCCGCTCCGGCGATACGGGCGACCAGCTTCGGCAGGCGCGCGAGAACGGGCGTCAGCCCCATCACCGCAATGTCGGTCATGGGGAAGATCGAGACGAGCCCCTCCCCCGCCATGGCCTCGCCGCCAACGCCCGCGAAGCGAATGGCGGGCGATCTCTCGCGCAGGGCGCGCATGAGCGCGGCCCCGAGAGCGTCGCCCGAGGCCTCGCCCGCGATGAGGAAGATGCAGGTCACGCGTTCTGCGGGCGCGGGCGTGGCGCGCAGAGCGGACGTTGCGCCGGCGCCCGCAGAAAATCCAAGATCTGCATGACATCCGCATCGCCGGAATATGTCGCGGCCACCTCTTCGAGTCGCTGGCGCAAGGCTCGCGCCTCTTCCTTTCCGAAGAGCTTCCGATAAGCGGCTTTCAAATGCGCGATGCGCTCGGCGGAAAAGCCGCGCCGCCGTAAGCCCACCAGATTGAGACCGAATAGATGCGCGCGATTACCCCCCGCGAGACCGAAGGGAATGACGTCGCCTTCGACGCCCGCGAGGCCGCCCACGAATGCGTGGGCGCCGATGCGCACATTCTGATGGATCGCCGCGCCGCCGCCAACCGACGCATGGTCGCCGATCTCGACATGGCCGCCGAGCAGCGCCTGATTGGCGAGCACCACATCCGAGCCGATGCGGCAGTCATGCGCGACATGGGAATAAGCCAGGAACGCGCATCGGTCGCCGATGCGGGCGCCGGCGTCCGCGCCCGCGTTGATGGTGACGCCCTCCCGAATGATGCAATCCGCGCCGATGACGACCAGGCCTTCGCGCAGCGCCGCCTTGAGATCCTGCGACGGCGCGCCGATCGACGCGAAGGGAAAAATGCGCGCGCCGGGGCCGATGCGCGTGCGTCCGGCGACCGCCACATGCGAGTGCAGCACGCCGCCGGCCCCGATCTCGACCGATGCGCCGATATGGCAGAAGGGGCCGACCACGACGCCCTCGCCGAGCCGCGCGCCCGGTTCGACGATTGCGCTTGGATGCACCGACGCCGTCATGCGAGTGCGCGTCAGACGCCCATCATCGCGCTGATCTGCGCCTCGCAGACGAGCGCGCCATCGACCATCGCGCGACCCTGATACCACCAGATGTTTCGCTTCTGCGCCGTCTTGGTCATGTGGAATTCGACGCGGTCGCCGGGCGTCACCGGCTTGCGGAATTTCGCGCCGTCGATCGTCATGAAATAAACGAGCTTGGGCCGCTCGCTCTGCCCCTGCGCGCGCATGACGATGACGCCCGCCGTCTGCGCCATGGCCTCGACCAGCAACACGCCCGGCATCACCGGACGCTCGGGAAAATGACCCATGAACTGGGGTTCGTTGATCGTCACGTTCTTGACGCCGACGCAGGACTCGTCGCCGCGAATATTCGTGATGCGATCGACAAGCAGGAATGGATAGCGATGCGGCAGGAGGCGCATGATTTCCAGAATATCCGCGCTCTCAAGCGTTGCGCCGGCATCAGTCTCTGACATGAATCGTCCCCCTTGTTCACGAGCGTCCGCCGCCCTCGTGGGGGCTCTTTTATATCGCCTCGTCGCCCTTGTCGCGCCGGGCCATGCGATCGAGCAGGGCCTCTCCGCGCAAATAACGCCGCAGAGGCCGGGCGGGCGAGCCGCCATGGCGCGCGCCCGCCGGCACGTTGCGCATGACCCCGGATTTCGCGGCGATGGAGGCGCCCTCGCCGATCTTCAAATGGCCGCCGATCGCCGCCTGGCCGCCGATCGCCACATGGTCGCCGATTTCGCAGGAGCCGGCGATCCCCGTCTGGGCGACGATCGCGCAAAAGCGGCCGATGACGACATTGTGGCCGATCTGCACGAGATTATCGATCTTCGCGCCCTCGCCGATGATCGTGTCGCGCGTCGCGCCGCGGTCGATCGTCGTGTTGGCGCCGATCTCCACATCGTCCTGCACGATCACTCTGCCGAGCTGCGGCGTCTTGAGCCAGCCATTTTCCCCGCGCGCGAAGCCGAAGCCGTCCTGCCCTAGCCGCGCGCCGGGATGGATGATCACCCGGTCGCCGATCAGCGAACAGATCACGCTCGCCTGCGCGCCGATGGAACAGTCGCGGCCAATGCGCACATCGGGGCCGATGACGGCCTGCGGTCCGATGATCGTGCCCGCGCCGATTTCGGCGCCGGGACCGATCACGGCGCAGGGATCGACGGTGACGCCCGGCTCCAGCCGCGCCTCCGGATGGACGATGGCGCTCGGCGAGACGCCCCCGCCCCGAAACAGGGACCCCGGCCGAAGCGCCTCCGGGAAGAGACGAGAGGCGGCGAGCGTCATCGCGCGCTGGGGATCGTCCACGAGAAGGCCGATGATGCGATCCGGCAGAAGATGGGCGTGGCGGGGGTTCAGGAAACAGGCCGTCGCCCGGCAGGAGGCCAGCGCCTCGATGTAACGCGGAGAAAAGAAGAAGCAGAGGTCGCCATGATGCCCGGCCGCGAGCGGCGCGACGCCGGTGATGACGGGCGGCGGCGCGCCGGCGGCGCGCGCTTCCCTGATCGCCGCGCCGGTCGCCTCGGCGATCTCGGCGACGGAGAAGGGCCGGGACACATGGAAAAAGGCTGCAACACTCATTCGGGTCGCTCGCCGTCTCTGGACGCAAAAAGGGCTCGCCGGGCGGATGTCGCCCGGCGAGCCCATGCAACTATCAGAAGTTGGTGCCGCCCGAGAAGCGGAAGTTCTGCGTGATGTCCGAATTCGCCTTCGAGGTGACGACGGCGTAATCGAAGCGGATCGGGCCCATCGGAGAATTCCACAGGATCGAGGCGCCGACCGACGAACGGATGCGGAAGCCGTTCGACGCCGGCACCACGCAGGTGCCCTGGCCGAAACCGGCTTCCGGCGTGTAGGCCGCCAGACAGGTCACGCCCGGGATGGTGGGCAGATTGTTGCTGTAATTGGTGCGACCCTGGAAGTTCCAGAGGCTGCCGGCGTCGGCGAAAAGCGCGCCCCTCAGGCCAAGATCCTTCGGCACGCCCCACAACGGGAACTGCACCTCGAGCGAACCGCCGACATAGTCGGTGCCGCCCAAGGAGTTGCCGGCGCGCGCGTTCCAGGTCGTGAACAGATTGGAGTCGCGCGGGCCGATGCCGCCGGGCGCGAAGCCGCGAACGAGGCTCGGGCCGAGGTTGAAGTTGTCCTGGATGCGGGGCGTATAACCGCCGAACGGCGTGAGGTTGCCGCCCTGCAGACGCGCGATGCCGACCACGTCATCCAGATAGGGGACTTCGTGGAAGTAGCGCATATCGCCCGTCGTGCGCAGGTAACGCGAATAGCCGCCGAGACCCGCCGCGTCCTGGCTGAAGTTGACCATCCAGCCATTGTGCGGGTTCATGAAATTGTCGATCGTGGCGTAATTCAGCGAATAGCCGATCGACGAGGTCGTGATCGTGCCTTCCGATTCCTTGATCGCCAGCGACGCTTCGCCATTCGACAAGCAGTTGACCTGCAGGTTCGGATAGCCCTGATCATAGGGGAAGAACGGCGAGGGCCCGGGGGTGATCGCCGTGGGAACAGTACAGTCGTTGTACGGCTTGCTGATCGAATTCGGGATCGAGATCGTCGTCTGATAGAGCGAATAGCGCGGGGAGAAGCTCAGTTCGTCCGTGATCGGAACGCCGAAGCGGATCGTGCCGCCAACCGAGGTCGACGAATAGATCGAGTAGCTGTAGGCGTCCTGCCGGCGCGCGAAGACATCGAAGCCGGCGGAGATGCGCTGGTCGAGGAAATAGGGCTCGGTGAAGCTGAAGTTCACGCCGCGCGCGATCTGGCCCGCCTGCACCGACAGACGGACAGCCTGACCGCGGCCCATGAAGTTGCTCTCCGAGACCGAGACTTCCGCGATGAAGCCCTGATTGGTCGAATAGCCGCCCGAGACGCCGAAGTTGCCGGTGGGCTGATCCTCGACGTCCACATTGAGCACCACGCGGTCCGGCGCGGACCCCGGCTCGTTGGTGATCTTGACCTTCTTGAAATAGCCGAGGCCGTTCAGCCGGCGTTCCGCGCGATCGATGAGCACGCGGTTGTAGGCGTCGCCCTCGCCGAGGTCGAATTCACGACGAATCACATAGTCGCGGGTGCGCGTGTTGCCGTGAATGTTGATGCGCTCGATATAGACGCGCGGCCCCTCGTCCAGGACGAAGTGGATCGACACCGTCTGGGCGGCGGGGTTGCGCTCGCCACGCGGACGCGCCTGGGTGAAGGCGTAACCTTTCTTGGCCGCTTCACGCGTCAACGCCTCGACCGATTTCTCGACGGCGTCGCCATTATAGACATCGCCGGGCGACAGGCGCAGCAGACCATTCAGCGCGGCGCCGTCGATATCGGGCAAGTGCGATTCCACGTCGACGGAAGACACATGATACTGCGGACCTTCCTCGACGACGATGGTGATGACATAGCCGCCCAGAGCCGGATCGAACTGCGCGTCCGAACTCACCACGCGGAAGTCGGCGTAGCCGTTCTTCAGATAAAAGCGGCGCACGAGCTCGAGATCCGACGCGATGCGGTCGGGATCGTAAACGTCGCTGGTCTTCAGGAACGACAGGAGATTCATCTCCGTCGTCTCCATCAGGCCGACCAGGCGACGGTTGGAGTAGACATTGTTGCCGACGAAACGAATCTCCTTGACGCCGGTCTTGTCTCCCTCGGCGACCGTGAAGACGACGTCGATGCGGCCATTGGGCAGCTCGACGGTGCGATAGGAGACCTTGGCGGCCGCGCGGCCAGCCCGGCGATAGATCTCCATCAGACGCGCCACGTCCGCCTCGGCCACCTGCTGGCTGAACGCGCCATGGGCCCGCGTGCGCAGTTCGGGCTGCAGGTTCTCGGTCTTGACCTTGCTGTTGCCCTCGATGACCACGCGATTGATCTGATTGCCCTCGGTGACGCGGACGATCACGTCATTACCCTTCCGGGTCGCAGAGACCGTCGCAAAGCGGCCGCTGTCGCGAAGCGCCTCCAGACCCTTCTCCACCTCTTCAGGGCTCGAGCCGGTGAAATAGGAGCGGATGGTCTCGGCGTCGGCGCGGGCGTTGCCCTGCACGATGATCGCGGCGGCGGCGGGCGTGGACAGGACGACCAGCGCCGCCAGCAGCGCGGCGAGCAATGACGAAGATTTCCAAATGCCGCAGATGGATCGCATGTAAAGCAGGTCCTCGTCGCAACTTCCGCCGCCCGGAGCGCGGCATGATTACAATGATATGCAAATGGCGAACGGCGCCATAGGCCCATTGAATCTTCTACAGGGTTTAACCTACCCTGCAAACGCAGAATAAAATCTCTTCCAGCAATTTGTCGAAGGCGTGGCCGCAAAGCCACGATTCATGGTGAGAAGATCGTTAACAGGCGGGCATCTCGCCGCCGAAAAAGCGAACCCGCGGCTTGCCGCCACGGATTCGCCCCAAAAGGGTCACGGGTCTCAGGACGCCCCGCCGGCGAACCGCTGGATGAGCCTGGCGATGTCATTGTAGGTCGAGAAGATCATCAACGTGCCGACCATTGCGAGACCGAGCCGGAAGGCGACTTCCTGCGCGCGCTCGTTGAGCGCCTGGCCGCGGATCGCCTCAATGCCGAAAAACAGCAAGTGCCCGCCATCCAGCAGGGGAACCGGCATCAGGTTAAGAAGGCCGACCGAGACCGACAGAATGGCGATGAGATTGAGAAAGGGCCCGAGCCCCACCTTGGGCGCGGCCTGAGCCATATGGCCCGAAATCTGGGCGATGCCGATCGGACCGGACAACTGTTCGGCGCTCTCCCGGCCGCTGATCAAGCCGCCAAGGTAGGAGCCCGTGCGATGGACAACCTGCCAGGTCTCCTCGACTGCGGCTACGACGGACCCCAGCGGTCCGAAACGCTCCTCGCGCACATCGGCCGGAGCTGTCGACGCCTTCAGGCCCAGCATGCCGATGCGAACCTTGCCCACCGCACTCTCGACCTCGCGCCAGGCCGGCGTCGCTTCGAGGGTTACGTCCGCGTCTCCACGCCGTACGACGATGAGCAGCCGGGCGTCGGCGGAGCTCGAGACGATCTCCTGCAACTTGGCGAAGGTTGGAATAGGGGCGCCGTCGATCGTCAGCACGAGATCGCCCGCCTTGAAGCCGGCTTTCTCGCCCGCGCCGCCCGCAACCACAGAACCGACGCGGGGCACGAGCGCCGTCCGCCCGTAGTAACTGAAAATGCCCGCGAAAATCGCTATGGCGAGGATGAAGTTGGCGAAGGGCCCGGCAAAGACGATCGCCGCCCGCTTCCAGACAGGCTGCGCCGCGAAGGTCACAGCGCGCTCAGCCGCCGGCATGGCCGCGACCGCGTCCGGGTCTGGCCCGCTCGCCGCATTCGCGTCGCCATGAAATTTTACATAGCCGCCGAGCGGAATGGCGGCGACCCGCCACCGCGTGCCATGGCGATCGACCCGCGCGAAGAGCTCGGGTCCGAAGCCGATGGAAAACGCGTCGACCTTCACCCCGCACCAGCGACCGACGATGAAATGGCCGAATTCATGAAAGAAGACGACAACGCTGAGAACGATGACGAATGGGACGACGTAGGTCGCGAAAGTTGTCAACATGGCCAGCACTTTGTCCCCTCCAACGCTTCACGCCGCCAGAACCGCGGGGGCGCGATCTGGTTACTGAAGCGTTAACATGCCCGACGGCGCGTCCACGGCCAAGCCCTTCCGCGACCTTTCCCTGACAATATGGTCAACGCCAAGGGCTTCTTCCACGCTCTCGGGCTCCCTCGCATAGCCGTCCCGCAACGCGGCGTCGCAGGCCTCGGCAACGTGTTTCGCGATGCCAGAAAAGGGGATGCGGCGATCGAGGAACGCCTCGACGGCGATTTCGTTCGCAGCGTTCAGGACAGTCGCGAGCCCCCCGCCCTGCGCCAGCGCGTCGAGCGCGAGCCTCAGCGCCGGGAAGCGATCGAAATCAGGGGCCTCGAAGGTCAGCGACCCGATCTGCGCGAAATCCAGTCGCCGCGCCGGCGTCGTCAGACGCTCAGGGTAGGCGAGACAATGGGCAATGGGCACGCGCATGTCCGGGGGCGCGAGGCCCGCCGTGACAGAGCCGTCCGCGAAGGCGACGAGCCCGTGCACGATGGACTGCGGATGCACCACCACCTCGAGCTTCTCGGCCGGCACGCGGAAAAGATGATGGGCCTCTATCAACTCGAGGCCCTTGTTCATCAGGCCTGCGGAATCGACCGTCACCTTGGGGCCCATCGCCCAATTCGGGTGATTGAGCGCCTCGTCGACGGTCGCAGAGGCGATGCGCTCACGGCTCCAGGTTCGGAACGGGCCGCCCGAGGCGGTGACGATCATGCGCTCGATGCGAGAGGGGTCCTCCCCGCCGAGCGCCTGGAATATGGCGTTGTGCTCACTGTCGACCGGGAGAAGCTGCGACCCCGTCCGGTTGGCCGTACGCATGAAGGGCGCGCCGGCGCAAACCAGGCATTCCTTGTTGGCGAGCGCCACCGCCCGCCCCAGAGATATCGCCGCATGAGTGGGCTCCACGCCCGCAGCGCCGACAATGGCCGAGACCACCAGATCCGCGTCCCGCACAGCCGCCTCGATCACGGCGTCGCGGCCGGCGGCGACCTGAATATTCGTGCCGGAAAGCGCTTCCTTGAGCGCCGCATAGGCGTTTTCGTCCCGGATTGCGGCGAACTCGGCCCCGACGCGCCGTGCGATCTCGGCGAGCGCCGCAGCGTCACGCCCCCCCGCCACCGCCGAGACCGAGAAACGCTCCGGATCACGCTCCAGAAGATCGACAGTGGAGCGTCCGATGGAGCCCGTCGCGCCGAGAAGAACGATGCGGCGCGGCGGCCGCGCGCGCCCGTTCGCCTGTCCGTTGCTCAAACCCATGCCCTTCATCACCAGAGAAACAGATTATCCGCCGCGGATGGCTTGCCGCCCACGACGCTGATTGCCGCCGCCAGAATGCTGGCGAAGATGAAACCGTCCAGCCGGTCCATCACCCCGCCATGGCCGGGGATGATCCGGCTCGAGTCCTTGACCCCGAACCGCCGCTTCACCGAAGATTCGGCAAGATCGCCCATTTGCGAGACGGCCGCCGCCAGCAGAGCGACGAGAAAGGTCTTCCCGCCCGCGAGAGCCGGACCGCCGCCGAACCAGGCCGTCGCGAGCCCCAGGGCCGCCCCGCTCACGACGCCGGTGATCGTGCCCGACCAGGTCTTGCCGGCGGAAACGCGCGGCCACAGCTTCGGCCCGCCGATCAGCCTGCCGCCAAAATAGGCAAAAACATCCGTGCCCCAGACGATGGCGAAAAGAAAGGCGATGGCGAGGAGTCCATGGTCGGGCGACTGCCTCAGCCAGCAGACCGAAAAGATGGGCGCGCCGGCGTAGAAGACGCCGGCCGCCGCCCATAGCCTGCGCTCCGGCCCCGCGAGCAGCGCCGCAACAAAGGCAAGAACGCCGAGCGAGAGCGCCGCCGGGCCGACAAGGCCGGTCTGGCCAAAAGCGGCGGCGGCCGCGACGGCGACGCCTCCCGCCGCGACGCGCCAGCGCCGGCGGGCGCCGCCGATGAGGCCCTGCCACTCCCAGTTGATCGCGAAGCCGGCGACGATCCAGAAAGAGGCGAACACGTCGCCCCCGAGATAGAGAGCCGCCAGCGCCGCCGCGACCATGACGAGAGCGGAAATCACGCGCGGACCGAGGTCGGCGAACCCGCCGGCTCCGGCGCCTGCGCTCTTTGGCGTGGCGCTCATGCTTTGGGCCTCATCGTGACGCGGTCCTGGCGTTGCGCCGCGGCGACTCGACCCGCCCGAATCGCCTCTCCCTGTGCGCGTATTCCTCGAGCGCCGCCGACATGGCCGCACGGTCGAAGTCCGGCCAGTGGATCGGCAGAAACACGAATTCGGCGTAGGCCGCCTGCCACAAAAGGAAATTGGACAGACGCTGTTCGCCCGAGGTGCGGATGATCAGATCGGGGTCGGGTATGTCCGCCGTGTCGAGCTGCGCGGAAATGGCGTCGGCGTCGATCTCTTGCGGCGACAATCGCCCCTCGGCGACCATCTGAGCGAGCGCGCGCGCGGCGGCCGCAATCTCCTGGCGGGCCCCGTAATTGAAGGCCACGACCAGCGTCAGACCGGCATTGGCTTGGGTGACCTGTTCGGCCTCCCTGAGGAGATCGGAAATTTCAGGAGCAAGGTCCTCACGCGCGCCAATCACGCGAACGCGGACATTGTTTGCGTGTAGGTCCGCGAGATCGTTGCGGATGAAGCGGTGCAGCAGGCCGAGCAGGCTCTGCACCTCTTCGCGCGGGCGCGACCAGTTCTCGGCCGAGAAGGAATAGATCGTCAAATAGGAAATCTTGAGGTCGATCGCGGCGCGCACCGCCCGGCGCACGGCCTCGACCCCGCGCCGGTGGCCCTCGAAGCGCGGCAGGCCTCGGGCCGCGGCCCAGCGGCCGTTGCCGTCCATGATGAGCGCAACGTGCCGCGGAGCCGCCGGAACGGCGACGGCGGTCGCCGCCATGTCGAGAATCTCGGTTTCCGCCATTCTCACGTTCCAGTTCGCGGGAAAAACTCTTCCGGAAAACCCTGGCCCGGCCACTATGGGCGCGCCCGAGCCGTCGTCAGACCTGCATGATTTCCTTTTCCTTGGCGGCCAGCGCGGCGTCGATCTCCTTCACCGACTCGTCGGTCGCCTTCTGGACCTCCGTCTCGTGCCGCTTTTCGTCGTCCTCCGGGATGGCGTGATCCTTCAGAAGCTTCTTGAGGATATCGATCCCGTCGCGGCGCACGTGCCGCACCGCGACGCGCGCCTCCTCAGCGTATTTGTGAGCGACCTTGACCAGCTCCTTGCGGCGCTGTTCGTTGAGCTCCGGCATACGGATGCGCAGAATCTGTCCCTCGACAGTCGGCTGGAGGCCCAGATTCGCTTCACGGATCGCCTTGTCGACGGCGATCACCAAGGCCTTGTCCCATACCTGCACCGCGATCATGCGCGGCTCCGGCACGCTCACCGTGGCGACCTGATTGAGTGGAGAAACCTGGCCATAAGCGTCGACATGCACGGGATCGAGCAGGCTCGCCGAGGCCCGCCCGGTGCGCAGGCCGCCAAACTCGTGTTTCAGCGTCGCGATGGCGCCCTGCATGCGGCGCTTCAAATCCGCGAGGTCGAATTTGTCCGTCATGATCTCCAAACCTGTTTGGCTCCCCCGCCGCCGCAAGGGCGCACGCACGAGGGCGATTCTTTTTGCGACCCGAACCCATCGGAGGCCGGCGTGCGCGAAGCAAGGGGCCCCTTATGGCATGTTTTCGAAGCCGACGCGCGGAGAAAGCGTTCCGTCCCTATGGGGCGACGAGAGTCGAACGCCCGCCGCCAGAAAGAACCGAGGCGATCGCCCCGAGCTCCCCAATTGAAAAAACAATGATTGGAATCCGGTTTTCGCGCGCCAGCGCGAAAGCCGCCGTATCCATCACCGCGAGATTTTGCGCGATGGCCTCGTCGTGGGTCAAGCGCTCGTAACGGCGCGCCGACGGATCGCGCTTGGGATCCGCCGTATAAACGCCATCGACCTGAGTCGCCTTCAAGACAGCGTCGGCGGAGAGCTCCGCCGCGCGCAGCACGGCGCCCGTGTCCGTGGTGAAGAAGGGATTTCCCGTGCCGCCGGCGGCGATCACGACGCGGCCCTTGGCGAGATGGTGGAGCGCGGCGCGGCGCGAGAATGATTCGCACAGGGAAGGCATCGGCACGGCCGAAAGGCAGCGCGCCTGGCGCCCCTGCCCCTCCACCGCCTGCTCCAGCGCCAAACCGTTCATAACCGTGGCGAGCATGCCGATCGAATCGGCGCGAGCGCGCTCGATTCCCGTCTCGGCGCCCTTGATCCCCCGAAAGAAATTCCCCCCGCCGACAACGACCGCGATCTCGTGGCCGTTCTCCGAGGCGGTCGCCAGATCCTTTGCGATTCGCTCCAGCGTGACGGCGTCCAGCCCATGAGGAGAAGAACCCTGGAGCGCCTCGCCCGAAAGCTTCACGACCACGCGTTTGTATCGCTTCGAAGCGTAGTCGGGCATGGCGTATCTCGCTGTCTTGCTTGGGCGGGGCGCGCTTTACATACGGACCATGCGCCGCCTTCGCAAGTGCGCGCGCCGGGGTCACGGCCCGACCTCGCCCCCTGTCGCGCCAAAGACCTGGCCCGTGGCGTAGCTCGACTCGGTCGACGCCAGCAGCACGTAGAGCGGGGCGATTTCCGCCGGCTGGCCGGGGCGGCCGAGCGGCGTGTCGCCGCCGAATTCGGTCAGATGCTCCTGCGTCTGCCCGCCGGAAGGCTGCAACGGCGTCCAGAAGGGACCCGGCGCGACGGCGTTGACGCGAATCCCTTTTGACGTGAGCTGCTTGGCGAGCCCCCAGGTGAAGTTCAGGATGCCGGCCTTGGTCACCGCATAGTCGAGGAGATGCTGCGAGGGCTGGTAGGCGTTGATCGACGTGGTGTTGATGATGGTCGAGCCGGGCGGCATGTGGGGAATCGCCGCCTTGGTGATCCAGAACAGCGCGTAGAGATTGGTGCGGAAGGTCCAATCCAGGTCTTCGGTCGTGATTTCCAGGATGGATTCGTGGACGTGCTGGCGGGCGGCGTTGTTGACGAGGATGTCGAGACCGCCAAGTTCGTTGACGGCGTCTTCCACCATGCGCTTGCAGAATGCCTCCTCGCGTATGTCGCCGGGAAGCATCGCCGCCTTGCCGCCGGCGTCGTTGATCAACTCCGCGACCTCCCGCGCATCCGGCTCCTCGTCCGGCAGATAATTTATGGCGACGTCAGCGCCCTCGCGGGCGAAAGCGATCGCCGCGGCGCGGCCGATCCCCGAGTCGCCGCCCGTGATCAGCGCCCGGCGACCGGCGAGCCGCCCGGAGCCGCGATAGCTCCTCTCGCCATGGTCGGGGCGCGGGTTCATCTTGCACGCGAGGCCGGGCCAGGGCTGGGGCTGCTTATCGAAGGGCGGCTTGGGATAGAGCTCGCGCGGGTCGCGCAGGCCGTCCACCGGCCGCATGGCGGGAGGAGCCGCCGGCGCGCTTTCTATCCCGTTGACCGCGACATTTTCCCGGATGGTTTCTTCTATCGACTGTTCATGCGCAGGCATCGCGACCCTCCCGCCGCCCCGCCAATCCGGCGAAACGCGGGGGAATCATAAATGTTTCAAGCGGTCTGCCGTGGCTGGGCCAAACGAAAAGGCCGGAGCGTGCGCCCCGGCCCTTGAAACCTTGCCTCGACTAAGCGGAACTTCGTTATTTCAGCCTTTCGCGGCCGCAGCGACTTCCGCCGCGAAGTCGCTCGACTGCTTTTCGATGCCTTCGCCCAGCGCATAGCGGATGAAGCCCTTGATGGCGATCGGCGCGCCGGCCTTGCCCTCGAGCTCCTTCACGGCCTGGGCCACGGTCTTGCCGGCGTGCTCGGGGTGGTTCGAGACCTGGTCCAGCAGGCAGACTTCCTTGGCGAAGGTCTTGATGCCGGATTCGACGATCTTGGCCAGCACGTTCTCCGGCTTGCCGGCGTTCTTCTCGCGCAGCAGATTGGCTTCGCGCTCGACCACGGCGGGATCGAGGCCCGAGGCGTCCATCGCCTGCGGATTGGCCGAGGCGACATGCATGGCGATCTCGCGGGCGAGCTTGGCGAGGACTTCCTTGTCGCCCGTCGACTCCAGCGCGACGATCACGGCGATCTTGCCCTGCCCGTCGACGACCTGGCCGTGCACGTAGCGGCCGACCACGCCCTCGCCCACGGTGAGAGCGGCCGCGCGGCGCAGCGTGAGGTTCTCGCCGATGGTGGCGATGGAGCTGGTGATGTTCTCGGCCACCGTGCCGCCGCCCGGATAGGCCTGCGCGCCGAGTTCCTCCGCGGCGGTCTTGCCGGTCGTCAACGCGACTTCGGCAATGTTCTTGACGAGCGTCTGGAAGTCGGCGTTACGGGAGACGAAGTCCGTTTCGGAGTTCACCTCCACGACGACGCCTGTCTTGTCTCCGGTCAGCGCCGCGACCAGACCCTCGGCCGCGACGCGGTCGGCCTTCTTGGCGGCCTTGGAGAGGCCCTTCTTGCGCAGCCAGTCGATCGCGGCCTCGAATTCGCCCTCGGTCGCGGTCAGCGCCGCCTTGCAGTCCATCATGCCGGCGCCGGTGCTCTCGCGCAGTTCCTTGACAAGGGCGGCGGTTATCGTGGCCATGTTGAAATCCTCCTGTTTGGGAGCGCGCGCCGCGCGGCCTCCCGGCTCTCGGGTGCGTTTATTGCGACGGGCGCCGGCTCAGGAAAGAGCCGGCGCCCGATGTCGGATCAGGAAATGACAGTCCGGCTTTAAGCGGAGAGAAGCGCGCGCGCCTGATCGACCCAGCCATCACGGGCGATACGGCCGTTGAGCTTGAGTTCGGCGTCCATCTTTTCGCTATCGGCCGGCGTCATCGCGGCAATCTGCCAATAATGGAAGATGCCGGCGTCATTGAGCTTCTTGACGAGTTGCGGACCAACGCCGTTGAGCTTCGCAAGATCGTCGGGCGCGCCGCGCGGCGCGGCAAGAAGCTCGAAAGCTTCCGTCGACGCATACGCGCCGGCTTCGCTCGCGACGGCCGGCTCGGCCTCCGGCGTCTCGGCGGCTCCCAGATCCACGCCCAGGGCGCCCTGGCTGCGGGAAATACCGTCGATCGCCGCCTTGGCGATAAGATCGCAATAGAGGGCGATGGCGCGGCCGGCGTCGTCATTGCCGGGGATCGGGTAGCTCACCCCGTCCGGGTCGCAATTGGTATCGAGGATCGCAACCACCGGAATCTTGAGGCGATTCGCCTCCTTGATCGCGAGCTGCTCCTTATTGGTGTCGATGACGAAGATCAGGTCGGGCGTGCCGCCCATGTCCTTGATGCCGCCGAGCGCCTTTTCCAGCTTGTCGCGCTCGCGGGTCAGGAGCAGGCGCTCCTTCTTCGTGACGCCCTGGGCGCCCGCCGAGAGCTGCTCGTCCAGCTTGCGCAGCCGGTTGATGGAGGCGGAAATCGTCTTCCAGTTGGTCAGCGTGCCGCCGAGCCAGCGGGAGTTGATGTAATATTGCGCGCTGCGCCTGGCGGCGTCCGCGATCTGATCCTGCGCCTGACGCTTGGTGCCGACGAAGAGAACGCGGCCGCCCTTGGACACGGTGTCGGAGACGAGCTTCAGCGCCTGATGCAGCAGCGGCACCGTCTGGGCGAGGTCGATGATGTGGATGTTGTTGCGCGCGCCAAAGATATAGGGGGCCATCTTCGGGTTCCAGCGATGCGCCTGGTGACCGAAATGAGCGCCCGCCTCGAGAAGGCCGCGCATGTTGAAATCAGGAAGCGCCATGGTTCTTTTCTCCGGTTGAGCCTCGGCGAAGGTTGGGAAAGCCGGGAACCGGCCACCGGAAGCGACGTCTTTGATCAGACGCCACGAAATCCTCGCCTGTGGAATGCGCGCGCTTATAGGCGAAGCGCTCGCAGGGAGCAATAGGCTGGCCACAACAGTCGCGGACCCCCCGCCGGCGGAGGCGCGGGGAAAGGCCTCGGGAGCTCGAAGACTTTCGTTTTTCCGCCGCAAAAATTATTTGAGCCGCGACCAGTTGTCGCACATTACATCATTGTTTTTACACGCATACGTGCCACTTTTGAGCGTCCAAAAATAGCTATGTCAGGCGCATTGCCAAGCGTTTTGAATCGAGCTAGGGTTACCTCGATGCGGCAAGCATTCTGGTAAAAAAACAACAGGGGGAAAACGCATGGCCGTCAACGTTCATAGCTCCGGCGACCTCGGCAAGATGCTGATCTGGGCTGCTGCTTTCATCGGCTTCGTTGTCGTGGCTCTCACTTGGGTTCCGGACTGGATCTCTCCGGAAGGCTCCAACGGCACGGGCAACAACCGCGAGCAGTTCGGCACCGCCGGCACCGGCTCGACCGCCCGCATGATTCAGTAATACCCCTGCCTGAGGACTTGCCGGGGTGGCCTCCCCGGCTTCGTCCTCGCGCAAGGGCGGTCCGCCGTCTTACGGCGAGGCCGATCTGGAGCCGACGCTATCGACTTGATCGGGCGTCGGCTTCTGCTTTTTGAACCCACATCGTCGCTCTGCCGACGACGGAACGCCGGTTCTTCAAATTGCTCGAGAACCGAGAACGCCTGAACCGCAACTCGCCCGCTCGAACCCTCGCCCGATGGGTAAATCGGGGCTATAAAGGGCGGCATCATCTGCGGCGGAGCAAGTCCGCGAGCGCCGCCTCCTTCGGACGCAACAACACAAGATGGACCTCAACGCCGCCCTCCACGTTTCCCTTCACAGGGTCGGGAACGAATTATTTTCGGCGGGCTCGGTCCTATCGGTCTATTCTTTGGCGACCTCTTTTGGCGTCGCGCTCCTTGCATTGGGCTACCGCCAGAAAAAACGGCGGGGCCGGGTTTTTCCGAGGGTCATCGCGCGGGCCGTTCTTGCCAAGAAAATTCTGACGCGCGCCTCTGTTCACGCGGACATCAAGCTTTTCGTTCTGAGCGTGGTTTTCATGCCGGTCGTCGTCGGCGCGCTGGTCGTTTCATTGAATACCGTCTCGACTGGCGTGCACGCGATGCTCAACAGCGCGTTCGGCCCGGCCGAGCCTGTCGAGTGCTGCGACTTCAAGATGAAGGCTGTCTCGACCGTTGTTCTCTTTCTTGCCTATGAGATCGGCTATTATCTGGACCACTATCTCAAGCATAGGGTTCCATTCTTGTGGGAGCTTCACAAGCTCCACCACACTGCCGACGTCCTTACGCCGTTGACGAACTACAGAAACCATCCCATCGACAGCGTCGTTTTCGGCTATATGCTTGCCCTGTTCATCGGCGCCGCGTCCGGCGTGCTCGAATATCTCTACGGGCAGAAAGCCGAGTTCTTCTCCGTGGAGGGGAAGAATGTCCTTTTCATCATTTTCCTCTGGACGATCGGACATCTCCAGCATTCCGAATTCTGGATTCCGTTCCGAGGCCTCTGGGGCCATTTCGTCCTGAGCCCGGCGCATCATCAAATTCACCACTCCAAGGACCCTCAGCATTTCAATCGCAACCTCGGCAGCGTGCTCGCGGTGTGGGACTGGATGTTCGGAACGCTTGAAATCCCTCCGGAAAAAAACCCACGGCTCGTCTATGGCGCGGACGAGGAAAGCGTCGACCCGCACTCCGCTCTGGGAATGCTCGTCACGCCGCCCGTCAAGGCGGCGGCGGCGCTGTGGCGCGCAGTCGCTTCGGTCAAACGGTCGATCGCCGACACATGGACAGCAGCTACCGAGAAATTGCAGCAGACGCGCCAGGGCTGACGTCGATCAGAATTCGATTCCCTCCTGCGCTTTCACGCCAGCCGAAAAGTGATGCTTCACCAGAGTCATTTCGGTGACGAGATCGGCTGCCGCGACAAGTTCCGGCTTCGCATTTCTCCCTGTGACGACGACATGAAGATCGGCGCGGCGCGCGGCGAGCCTGGCGAGAACCTCATCCATCGGCAGATGGTCGTAGCGCAGCGAAATATTCAATTCATCGAGCAGCAGCAGGCGGATCTCGGGATCATCCATCAGTTCGCAGGCTGTCTCCCAGGCGCGGCGGGCGGCGGCTTCGTCTCGCGCGCGATCCTGGGTCTCCCAGGTAAAGCCCTCTCCGAGCGTATGCCAGGAAACGGCGCCGAGCTTTTCCAGCATTTCGCGCTCGCCGCTGCGCCACTGGCCCTTGCCGAACTGCACGACGCCGACCTTCCAGCCATGGCCGAGCGCCCGCAAGGCGAGGCCGAAGGCCGCGGTCGATTTCCCCTTGCCCGGACCTGTATGGACCATCAGCAGGCCCTTCTGCGCGATGGTCTTGCCGGCGACCTCCGCGTCCTGAACGGCCTTGCGCTTTTCCATCTTGGCGCGGTGGCGGCGCGCCGCGTCGCTTTCTTCTTCGGTCAAGGCTGGCTCCCATTTGACGTCTATGGCGCCTGCGCATATGACTGATTGCGACGGTCCTTCGCAAGAAGGCGAAGAGGGAACGCGGTGCGGGCACGCCCAAAGCCGCGGCTGCCCCCGCAACTGTATCCGGGAAGGCCGCGCCATCGGCCACTGAGCTCCAGAGCTTGGGAAGGCGGCGCGGATGGTGGACCCGGAAGCCAGGAGACCTGCCGTCGCGGCGACGCCTTGTCGCCTGTCACAATATTTCGCCGCCGGTGGGGCGGCAGGGAGACGCTCGATGAACACGAACACCGCCGCCGTCCGCTCGCTTTCGACCTCGAAGGCCGACACCCTCAAGGCGGCTTTCGTCGCCTTCCTCCTCGGCCTCGGCCTGGTCTATGGCGCGGGTTTCGCCAATTCCGAGGGCGTCCACGACGCGGCGCATGATTCGCGCCACGCGCTTTCCTTCCCCTGCCACTAGCCGCCGCGCCACGCGACCCGTGATCGCGCGCCTTCTGGCGGCCGGCCTCGTCGCCGGCATTGTTGCGGGCCTCGCCGTCGCGGCCCTGCAGCATGTCACCACGACTCCCCTCATCCTCGCCGCCGAGGTCTATGAGGCGGCGCAGCATGCGCATGACGCCGCGGAACAGGCCGCGCCCGCCTTCGAGGGCCTGCGCCGGACGGCGGCGACAAGCGTCGCGACGATCGCCGTCTCCACCGGCTATGCGCTGATCCTGCTCGCCGGCATGCTCTTTTCCGGCGACGCCATCGGCCCGCGCCGCGCCGCGCTCTGGGGCGCCTGCGCCTTCGCCGCGACCGGGCTCGCGACGAGCCTCGGCCTCGCCCCGCAGCTTCCGGGCGCGGCCGAGACCGATCTCGCCGGCCGTCAGCTCTGGTGGCTGGCGACGGCCGCGTCGACCGGGGTCGGACTATTCGCGCTTTTGCGCGGCGAGTCCGTCGCCGCCCGCGCCTTCGGCGCCGCGCTGCTCGTTGCGCCGCATTTCTTCTGGCCCACGCCGGCGGCGCCGGAGAGCACGGTTCCCGCCGAACTCGCCGCGCGCTTCGCCGCCGCCTCGCTCGCCGTGCAGGCGGCGTGCTGGGTGCTCGCCGGCGCGCTCGCCGGCCTTGTCTGGCGGCTGGCGTCACGCGACGAAACGGAGGCGGCATGAGCGCGCAGAAAATTCCCGCAACCATCGTCACCGGCTTTCTCGGCGCGGGGAAAACCACGCTGATCCGCCATGTGCTGGAGAACGCCGGCGACCGGCGCCTCGCCCTCGTCATCAACGAGTTCGGCGATGTGGGCGTCGACGGCGAGATCCTGCGCGCCTGCGGCGTCGAGAACTGCCCGGAAGAAAACATCGTCGAACTCGCCAATGGCTGCCTGTGCTGCACGGTCGCCGACGATTTCGTGCCGGCGATCGAGGCGCTGCTCGCGCATGAGAAGCGGCCCGACCACATCATCATCGAAACGTCCGGTCTCGCCTTGCCGAAGCCGCTGGTGAAGGCTTTCGACTGGCCGGCCATCCGCTCGCGGCTGACCGTCGACGGCGTGATCGCGGTGATCGATGGGAAAGCTGTCGCGGAAGGCCGCTTCGCCGACGATCCCGACGCGATCGCCGAGGAGCGCGCCGCCACGGAGACGATCGACCACGACAATCCTCTGGAAGAAGTCTTCGAGGATCAGCTCGCCTGCGCCGATCTGGTCATTCTCAACAAGACCGATCTGCTCGACGAAACGGAAGAGCGCGACGTCGCGGCGCAGCTCTCCTCGGGCGCCCGCTCAGCCGTCAAACTCGTGCGCGCGCGCCAGGGTCGGGTCGATCCGCTGGTTCTGCTCGGCCTCGCGGCGGCCGCGGAGAGCGATCTCGACAACCGTCCCTCGCACCACGACGCCGAGCCTGATCACGACCACGACGATTTCGACAGTTTCGTCGTGAGCCTGCCGGCCATCTCCGAACCGGCGGCGCTCGCCGAGAAACTGGCCGCCGTCGCACGCGATCACGACGTGTTGCGCGTAAAGGGCTTCGTCGAGGTCGCCGGCAAGCCGATGCGGCTCCTCGTGCAGGGCGTCGGCGCGCGCATCCAGCATCATTTCGA
Source organism: Methylocystis sp. IM3 (assembly GCF_038070105.1). NCBI lineage: Bacteria > Pseudomonadati > Pseudomonadota > Alphaproteobacteria > Hyphomicrobiales > Methylocystaceae > Methylocystis > Methylocystis sp. IM3. The sequence goes on from NZ_JBBPBZ010000002.1 coordinate 2,755,629, forward strand.
TCGCGCCTGGAAGCCGGGAGAGAATCGCGCCAGCCGTCTCGTCGTCATCGGCGAAAAGGGGCTCGACCGCGACGCCATCATCGCCGCGCTGGCCCAGCCGTGACGCGCCATGCATCTTCTCCCGCGCGATCTTCACAGTCTCGACGACGCCGGCGCGGCGACGGATCTCGGCCAGTCTCCGGCCGAAATTGTTTTCCTTTCCTTCTCGGATTCGGAGCTGCGTCTCGTCGCGCGCCTGCATGATGAAGCGCGCGCGGCGCTACCGAGCCTGCGCTGCGCACAGCTCGCACAGCTGAAGCACCCCTACTCCGTCGATCTCTATCTCGACTCGGTCGCGCGCCATGCGAAGCTCGTCGTGGTGCGCCTGCTCGGCGGCAAGGATTACTGGGCCTATGGCGTCGGGCAGCTCGAGGCGCTCGCGCGGCGCAGAGGCCTCGCGCTCGCGATCGTGCCTGGCGACACGGTCGCCGACATGCGCCTCTCCAATGCGTCGACGCTGGACGACGCGGCGCTCGCGCGCATCTGGCGTTACTTCCAGGATAGCGGGCCGGATAATCTGCGATCCTTTCTCGGCTATGCGTCCACACTCTCCGGGCGCCCGGCCGTCTGGCGCGAGAGCGTCCCTGTCGCGAGCGCCGGCCGCTTCGAGGCCGCTTGCCGCGAGGCGCCCGCGGATGCGCCGCGCGCTGCGATCCTCTTCTACCGCTCGCTCTATCTCGCGGACGATGTCGCGCCGATCGCGGCGCTCGCCGAGGCTTTGCGCGCACGCGGCTTCTGCGTCGAGGCGACCTATGTCGCGAGCCTGAAGGAGCCCGAGAGCGAAGCCTTCGTCGCGCAATCGCTGGATCGCTTCGCGCCCGACGTCATCCTCAACGCCACCGCCTTCTCGGCGCGGCGCGACGGCGGCGGCGTGCTCGACCGCGCCGACGCGCCTGTCTTGCAGGTCGCGCTCGCGACCTCGACGCGCGACGCCTGGACCGCTTCCGCGCGCGGCGCCAATGGGGCCGATCTGGCGATGAATGTCGTGCTGCCGGAAGTCGACGGCCGCATCTTCACCCGCGCCATCTCCTTCAAGGAAATCGCCGCGCGTAGCGCCGCCGAGTTCGACGAGCCGCGCCATGCGCCCGAACCGACGCGCATCGCCTTCGTCGCCGATCTCGCAGCCAACTGGGCGCGGCTGCGCCGCAAGCCCAACGCCGAGAAAAGCCTCGCGCTCGTCCTTTCGGATTATCCCGCGCGTCGCGGACGCGGCGGTTACGCCATCGGGCTGGACGCCGAAGCGAGCGCCAGCGAAATCGTCTCGGCGTTGCAAATTGCGGGTTACAGGCTCGGCGACGCCTCGCTTGCGCGCGCAGGAGACGGGCGCTCGCTCGTCCGCTCGCTCGAAGACGGCGCCTGTTGCGTCGATTTCCCGCTCGCCGATTACCGCCGCCTCCACGCGGCCCTGCCCACCGATTTCATCCGGGCCGTGGAGGAGACGTGGGGCGCGGCCGACGACGATCCGGCGGTCGTAAACGGCGCCTTCCGCTTCTCCTGCGTCACGGCCGGCGCTCTCGTCGTCGCCCTGCAACCGGATCGCGGCGCGCGCGGAGAGCGTTACGAAACCTATCACGACATGCAGCGGGCGCCGCGCCACGCCTATGTCGCCTTCTATCTCTGGCTGCGTCACGTCCGCGAGATCGACGCGCTGATTCACCTCGGCGCGCATGGCACGCTCGAATGGCTGCCGGGCAAATCCGTGATGCTGTCGCAAGGCTGCGCGCCGGAGGCGGTCCTCGGGCCGACGCCGCTCGTCTACCCCTTCATCGTCAACGATCCGGGCGAGGCCGCGCAGGCCAAGCGCCGCACGAGCGCCGTCGTCATCGGCCATCTCACGCCGCCGCTCATGACGGCCGACCTTTACGACAAGGCGCAGACGATCGAGACGCTCCTCGATGAATACGCCTCCGCCGCCGCGCTCGATCCGCGCCGGGCCAAGTTGATCGCGGGAGCCATTCTGGATGAAGCCGAGCGCATCGGGCTCGCCGAGGAATGCGGCGTTACGCGCGAGACCGATCTCGCGGAGACGCTGGCGCGGCTCGACGCCTGGATGTGCGATCTGAAGGAGCTGCGCATCGGCGACGGCTTGCATGTGTTCGGCCGCGCCGACGCCGACCCGGCGCGCAACGCCTGCGCCGCCTCCGAGCGAAAGGCGTTGATCGCGGCGCTCGCGGGCCGTTTCGTGGAGCCCGGCCCCGCCGGCGCGCCCTCGCGCGGCCGCGCCGACGTGATGCCCACCGGCCGCAACCTCTATTGCATCGACCCGCGCCACGCGCCCACGCGGACGGCCTATGAGATCGGCCGCCGCGCCGCGCGCGAGATCATGACCGCCCATGCTCAGACGCACGGCGAATTCCCGCGCGCGATCATGCTCGATCTCTGGGGCAGCGCCACCATTCGCACCGGCGGCGAGGATGTCGCGCAGGCGCTCGCCTTGATGGGCGTTGCGCCGCGCTGGGACGATGCGAGCGCGCGCGTCATCGGGTTCGAAATCCTGCCGCAAGCCCGGCTCGACGTCCCGCGCGTCGATGTGACGCTCCATGTCTCGGGGCTTTTCCGCGACATGTTTCCCGGCCTCATTGCACTCTTCGACGACGCCGTGCGCGCCGTCGCCGCATTGGACGAAGACGCGGACTTCAATCCGCTGAAGGAGGCTTCGGAACTCACCCGCGTCTTCGGCGCGGCGCAGGGAGCCTATGGCCTCGGCATCGGCGACAAGGTGGTGCGCGGCGAATGGGCTTCGCGCGAGGATCTCGCCCGCGCCTTTCTCGCCTCTGGCGGCCATGCGCTCGACCGCGCGGGCGACAGCGCGCCGGCGCTCGACGCGTTCAGCGCGCAGGTCGCGCGCGCCGACGTTCACGTGCATGTGCAGGACATGGCGGAAGTCGACGTTCTGACCGGCCCCGCCTTCGTCGATTATGAAGGCGGCTTCGCCGCAGCGAACCGGATGCTGGGCGGCGCGGCGGCTCTGGTGCATCTCGACGCGACGCGGCCCGAGACCTTGCGCGCACGGCCCTTGAAGGACGAAATCGCGCGTGTGCTGCGCATGCGCGTCTGCAATCCGCGTTGGCTCGAGGGCCAGATGCGCCATGGCCATCGCGGCGGCGCCGAGATCGCCGAGGCGATCGACAATCTCCACGCCTTCGCGGCGACGAGCGGCCTCGTCACCGACGCGCAATACGACCTCGCTTTTTGCGCGACGCTCGGGGACGACGAGGTGCGAGAATTTCTGGCGCGCGAGAATCCCCGCGCCATGGAGGCGATGGCGCGCGCCTTCACCGATGCGCTCGCGCGCGGGCTCTGGCGCACGGGCCGCAACAGCGTGCGCGATCTTCTGGCCGATGTCGGAGGCGTCGATGCCGCACGCGCCTGAGACCGCGCTCCGCCCATCGGGCGCCCCCGAGGTGAAGGGCTGGTGTCCGGGGGCCTTTGCGCCCATGCGGAGCAATGACGGGTTGCTCATGCGCGCCAAGGTCATCGGCTCGCGCATCGGCGCCGCGCAGCTCGCCGCTCTTGCCGCTGTCTCCACGGAATGCGGCAATGGCCTCGTCGATCTGTCGCAGCGGGCGCAATTACAGTTGCGCGGCGTGCGCGAGGGCGCGCTCGGCGAGGCGCGCGCGGGCCTCGATAGCGCCGGGCTACTGGCGCGAGACGCGGCGGCCGAGCGCGTGACCAATATCGTCGCCTCGCCGCTCGCCGGCCTCGATGGCGGCGCCTTCGACGCCAATGCCCTCGCCGCCGAACTTGCGCAGGCGGTGCAGGACGAGCCGGAGTTCGGCACCCTTCCGGCAAAGTTCTTCCTTGCGGTCGACGACGGCGGCGCGCCGACGCTTGGCGATGTGGGCGCGGATATACGTATCGAAGCCGCCGGCGCCGAAAGCGTGGCCCTGAGCCTCGCGGGCTGCGACGATGGCGCGGCCGTCGTCTCTCTTGCGGAAGCCGTTCAGGCCGCGCTCGCCCTTGCGCGCGCCTTTGTAACGCTGCGCGACGGCGCGTTCGAGCTGCGCCGCATGCGCCGCCTCGTGGCCGCGATCGGCGCCGAGGCGGTGATGAGACAGGCGGGACTCGTCACGTCGCCTCATGCGCGCGCCACGCAGGCCAGTCCCGCCGTTCTCGGCGCTTTCTCCCAAGGCGTCTGCTATGCCGGCGTCGCAGCGCCGTTCGGCCGCTGGCGTGCGGCGCAGCTTGCGCGTCTCGCGGCGCTCGCCGAGAAGGAGGGGCTCGCCGAAGTGCGGCTCACGCCCTGGCGCGCCTTTCTCATTCCGACCGCGACGCCTGGCGCCGCGCAGCGCATCGTCGCGGAGGCGCAAGAACAAAATCTCATCGTCTCGGCGAATGATCCCCGCCTCGCCGTCGTGGCCTGCCCCGGCGCGCCGGAATGTCCGCAGGCCCAGGGCGCGACACGGGCGCATCTTGCGCAACTCGCACCGCTCGCGCAAAAGCTTGCGGGGAAAGATGGCGTCGGCCTCCATCTCTCCGGCTGCGCCAAAGGCTGCGCGCGGCCGAGGCGCGCGGCCGTGACGCTTGTTGCGAACAATGGGCTTTTCGATCTGGTCGTGAACGGTCGCGCGAGCGACGCTCTCAGTCTGACCGGGCTCGCCATCGACGCCGCAAAAAGCGCGCTCGCCGCGCGCGCAGAGGAAAACCAATGTCCGACGCTTTGACCTATATTCGCGACGGCGCGGCGATCTATGAACGCTCCTTCGCGATCATTCGCGCCGAAGCCAATCTCGCCCGCTTCACGCCGGAGCAGGAAAAGGTCGCCGTGCGCATGATCCACGCCTGCGGCATGGTCGAGCTCGCCGACGATATAGAATTTTCCGAGACTTTCGTCTCGGAGGCGAAAGCCGCTCTGCGCCGGGGCGCGCCCATTCTCTGCGACGCCAATATGGTCGCGCATGGCGTGACCCGCGCGCGCCTGCCCGCGCAAAATCCCGTGGTCTGCACGCTGGCCGAGCCCACTGTCGCGGCGCTTGCCGCGGAGCTCGGAAATACGCGCAGCGCCGCGGCCATGGAGTTGTGGCGCAACCGACTCGACGGCGCCGTCGTCGCGATCGGCAATGCGCCGACGGCGCTCTTTCGCCTGCTCGAAATGCTCGACGAGGGCGTCCGCCCCGCGGCCGTGATCGGCATGCCGGTCGGCTTCGTCGGCGCGGCGGAATCGAAGGACGCGCTTGCGGCCGACGGGCGCGCGCCTTACGCGATCGTCAAGGGCCGCAAGGGCGGCAGCGCAATGGCCGCCGCCGCCGTCAATGCGCTCGCGAGCGAGAAAGAATGAACGCGCATCCGGCGACATCGAAGGAGCGCGCCGCCACGCTCGGCGCGTTGATTGGCGTCGGGCTCGGCCCCGGCGACCCGGAGCTCGTGACGGTGAAGGCCGCGCGTCTCATCGGGCAAGCCACGACGCTCGCCTATTTCGCCAAGCGCGGCCGCGCGAGCCACGCCCGCGGCATCGCCGAACGCTACTTCCCGAAAGACTGCGAGGAACTGCCGCTTCTCTATCCGGTCACGACCGAAATCCCCTTCGACGACCCCGCCTATGTGGCTGCGCTCGCGGGCTTCTACGAAGAGAGCGCCGCGCGCATCGGCGCGCTGCTCGAGCGCGGGCAGGATGTGACCTTGCTCTGCGAGGGCGATCCCCTCCTTTACGGCTCCTTCATGCATATGTTCACCCGTCTCGAACGCCGTTTCCGCATCGAGATCTGCGCAGGCGTTTCCGGCATGTCCGGATGTTTCGCGGCGGCGCGCCAGCCCATGACATGGGGCGACGACATTCTCACGGTTCTGCCCGCGACGCTCGACGAAGACACGCTCGCCGAACGCCTCGCCAAGACGGACGCCGCCGTCGTGATGAAGCTCGGCGGCAACTTCGCGAAGCTGCGCCGCGCCATGCGGCGCGCTGGCGTCATCGATCGCGCCGTCTATGTCGAGCGGGGCGCCATGGCGGGCGAGAAGATCATGCCCTTCGCCGAGAAGCACGACGACGTCGCGCCCTATTTCTCCATGGCGCTCGTGCCGGGACAGGGCCGGCGTCCGTGAGCGGCCGACTTTACATCGTGGGCCTCGGTCCCTCTGACGAACGCTTCCTCACAAGCGAAGCGCGCGCGGCGCTTGCCGAAGCGCAGGACATCATCGGCTACGAGCCTTATGTCGCCCGCGTCCCCGTGCGCGAAGGACAGACGCGGCTTGCAAGCGACAATCGCGTCGAACTCGACCGCGCGCGCGAGGCGCTGATCCGCACGCAGGCGGGCCGCATCGTCGCGGTGGTTTCAGGCGGCGATCCCGGCGTCTTCGCCATGGCGGCGGCCGTGTTCGAGGCGGTGGATCATGGGCCGCTCGAATGGCGCGATCTCGACATTCGCGTGTTGCCCGGCGTTTCGGCCATGCAGGCCGCCGCCGCGCGGCTCGGCGCGCCCCTCGGCCATGATTTCTGCGCCATCTCGCTTTCCGATAATCTCAAGCCCTGGGACATCATCGAGAAGCGACTGGAGCACGCCGCGCGCGGCGACTTCGTCATCGCACTTTACAATCCGGCCTCGCGCGCCCGCCCGACGCGCATCGCGGACGCCTTCGCCCTGCTGCGGCGCTTCCTTCCCGGCGAGACCTTCGTCGCCCTCGCGAAATCCGTTGGACGTGAGAAGGAAGACATCCTCTTCACCCGGCTCGACGAGGTCGACCCGACGCAAGTCGACATGTCGACGCTCGTCCTCATCGGCGCGAGCGGCACGAAGCGCATCGCGCGGGAGGGCGCGCGCGACTGGGTCTATAGCTCGCGAAAGGCGCTCTAGAGTGGAGAAATGGCTCTCCATCATCGGCATCGGCGAAGGCGGCCTCGAGGCTTTGACGCCCGCCGCGCGCGCGCTCGTCGCCAATGCCACGCTCATCGTCGGCGGCGCGCGGCATCTGTCGCTCATCGGCGACGTGCGCGCCGAAAAGCTTCCCTGGCCCACGCCGCTCATGGAGGCCATTCCGCGCCTCATGGCCCAACGCGGCCGACCGACTGTCGTGCTCGCCTCGGGCGATCCCTTCTTCTATGGCGTCGGCGAGCTCATCAGCCGGCATGTTCCGGGAGACGAAATCTTCGTCGTTCCCGCGCCTTCGGCGTTCTCGCTCGCCGCCGCGCGGCTCGGCTGGAGCCAGCAGGATTGCGCGCTCGTCTCCCTGCACGGGCGCGCCTTCGAGCGCATCGCGCCGCATCTGCAGCCGCGCGCGCGCATCATTGCGCTCTCCTGGGACGAAACCACGCCCGCGCGCATCGCCGCGCATCTGGCGGCAAACGGCATGGGCGCCTCGCGGCTCATCGTTCTCGAACGGCTCGACGGCCCGCAGGAGCGCATCCGCGAGACGCGCGCCGACGCTTTTTCTCTCGACGACATTGCGACGCTCAACACGGTCGCCATCGAGGTCGTCGCCGACGCAAGCGCGCGCATCGTCCCGCGCGCGCCGGGCCTGCCCGACGACTGGTTCGAAAACGACGGCCAGCTGACCAAGCGCGAGATTCGCGCCGTCACGCTTTCCGCGCTCGCGCCGCGCAAGGGAGAGACGCTCTGGGACATTGGCGCGGGCTCGGGCTCCGTCTGCATCGAATGGATGCTCTGCGATTCCGCCAATCGCGCCATCGCCATCGAACGCGACGCCCTCCGCGCGACGCGCATCGCGCGCAACGCGCATGCGCTCGGCGTCCCCGATCTCGCGATCGTCACCGGCGCCGCGCCACAGGCGCTGGAGACTTTGCAAACGCCCGACGCCATCTTCATCGGCGGCGGCGCCAACGCCGAGACGCTGAAGGCCGCCTGGCGCGCGCTTCCGTCGTCCGGCCGCCTTGTCGTCAACGCCGTGACGCTCGAAACGCAGACGCTGCTCGCGCAAGCCTTCGAGCAAAAAGGCGGCGATCTCATCCATCTGCAAATCGCGCGGGCGCGCCCGGTCGGCCGCTTTCACGCGCTCGATCCCGGCATGGGCGTGCTGCAATGGCGCGTGGTGAAGCCATGAGCGTGCGATACGCCGCCGGTCTCGGCGCGCGCCGGGGCGTCGCCGCCCAACCGATCGTCGATCTCGTGCGCGAAGTCGCATCGCGGCACGGGGCGCCGCTCTCGCGCGTGACGCTCTGCACGCTCGAAAGCAAGGCCGACGAAGCGGGACTGCATGAAGCGGCCCAGACGCTCGGCGTCGGCCTCCTTTTCCTGCCGCTGGAGGCGCTCAAGGCGCGAAGGGGCGCGGCGCCCACCCACTCCCCGCGGGTGCAGGCCATGTTCGGCGTGGGCAGCGTCGCCGAAGCCGCCGCGCTCGTCGGGGCCGGACCCAACAGCCGGTTGCTCGCGCCCCGCGTCGCGACGCCCACCGTCGCCTGCGCGCTGGCCATCGGCGAAGAGGATGAACAATGACCGTCCATTTCATCGGCGCCGGCCCCGGCGCGGCTGATCTCCTGACGCTGCGCGGCCGCGATCTCATCGCGCGCTGCCCGGTGTGTCTCTATGCGGGGTCTCTCGTGCCGGCGGGCGTTCTGGCGCATTGCCCGAAGGGCGCGCGCATCGTCGATACGGCGCCCCTGTCGCTCGACGACATCATCGCGGAAATGACAGCGGCCCATGAAGCCGGCCTCGAGGTGGCGCGGCTGCATTCGGGCGATCTCTCCATCTGGAGCGCCGTCGGCGAACAGACGCGCCGCCTGCGCGCGCTCGGCATTCCCTATACGATGACGCCGGGCGTCCCGGCCTTCGCCGCCGCCGCCGCCGCCCTGCAACGCGAGCTGACGTTGCCGGAACTCGCGCAGTCCGTCGTCCTGACGCGCACCTCGGGCCGCGCCTCGGCCATGCCGGCGCGCGAAAAGCTCGCGACCTTTGCGCAATCCGGCGCGACGCTCGCGATTCATCTTTCGATCCATGTGCTCCCGCGCGTCGTCGAGGAGCTCATGCCCTTCTACGGCCCCGAGTGCCCCGTTGCGCTCGTCTATCGCGCCTCCTGGCCCGATGAGAAGATCGTCAGGGGCGCACTCGCAGACATCGAGAGCCGCGCCGCCGAGACGCCCATGGAGCGCACCGCGCTGATCCTCGTCGGTCCCGCCCTTGGCGCTGAGGATTTCCGAGAAAGCGCGCTTTATAACGCGGGCTATGATCGTCGCTTCCGGCCGCGAGGGGAATTGTGACGGCGCCTGGTCTTCTGATTGCCGCCGCCCGCTCCGGCTCGGGGAAGACGACGCTGGCGCTTGGCCTCATGCGGGCGCTGACGCGGCGCGGCCTGCGCGTGAGCGCCGTCAAATGCGGCCCCGATTATATCGATCCCGCCTTTCACGCCGCCGCGACCGGGCGCGACAGCCTCAACCTCGACTCCTGGGCCATGAGCGCCCCGACGATCGGCGCGCTCGCTGAGCTGGCGAGCGCGGGCGCAGACCTCATCGTCGCCGAAGGCGCCATGGGTCTTTTCGACGGCGCCCCGGGCGGCGCGTCGGGCGTGGGCGCGAGCGCGGACATCGCCGCGATGCTGGGTTGGCCGGTTCTGCTCGTGCAGGATGTTTCGGGACAGGCCCAGACGGCCGCAGCCGTCATTCGCGGTCTGGCGTCTCACGACTCCCGGCTGACGATCGCGGGCGTCATCGCCAATCGCATCGGCAGCGCGCGCCACCGGCGATTGGTCGCGGACGGGGTGGCCGCTTTGGGTTTGCCCCTTTTCGGCGCCCTGCCCCGCAACGAGGCGGTCGGCCTGCCGGAGCGTCATCTCGGACTCGTGCAGGCCGGAGAGACCGCACAGCTCCATGAGCGCCTGAATGCGCTTGCCGATTTCGCCGAAGCTCACATCGATCTCGATGCAGTCGCCCAAGCGGCCGCCGTCGCCCCCTCGCTACCTGCGCCGAACTTTTCGATAAAGCCGCCCGCCCAACGAATCGCCATCGCCCGAGATGAAGCATTTTCGTTCTTTTATCCTCATCTTGCCCGCGGTTGGCGGGCTGCCGGAGCCGAGCTCTTCCCTTTCTCGCCGCTAGCCGACGAAGCGCCTCCCCAGCACTGTGAGCTGTGCTGGCTACCCGGCGGCTATCCCGAGTTGCATGCGGGACGTCTCGCGCAGGCCTCGACCTTCCTCGCTGGCCTGCGCGATTTCGCTCGAACGCGTCCCGTTCACGGTGAATGTGGAGGTTTCATGGTTCTCGGCCGCACGCTCGTCGACGCGACCGGCGACGCGCATCCAATGGCCGGGCTGCTCGATCTCGAAACCAGTTTTGCGACGCGCAAACTTCATCTCGGCTACCGCATTGCGCGCCTCCCTGCCGACCATTGCCTCGGGCCGAAAGGTAAAATCATACGCGGCCACGAATTTCACTACGCCTCGGTCGTCAGACAATCAGGCGAACCGTTCGTTATGGCCAGAGACGCCTATAGCGACAGCGAAATGCGCGAGGGCCTCCGACAGGAGCACGTTTCCGGCTCTTTCTTCCATGTGATCGGCTGATGCTCCCTGAGCAAAAAAAGGGGCCGCCGGAGGTCCAGCGGCCCAAGTCAAGGGAGGAAACGCCCAAGGAGGGCTACGAAGCGAGATCAATCTCGCTGCGTGTTTCTTTTGTAATGCTGCAATGCACAAGTGTCAAGAGGATTTTTGCTGCATCGCAACCACTCACAGGTCGAGCCGTCTATTTTCGATTTTTTGCTAATTTTTGAAGTCCTTGGATGCGGGGGCAGGATTTGAACCTGCGACCTTCAGGTTATGAGCCTGACGAGCTACCGGGCTGCTCCACCCCGCGCCGAGGGACTGACGCTAAAAAGCGCCGCGGAAGTGGGCGGCGCTTTTATGTTTGGATCGGAAGAGGCTGATTTATGTGTTTGGCAGGCCTGGCGACGACCTACTCTCCCAGGTCTTGAGACATAGTACCATTGGCGCGGAAGCGTTTGACGGCCGAGTTCGGGATGGGATCGGGTCTGATCGCTTCGCCGAAGGCCACCAGGCCGGCGAAACACATATTGAAGCAAGGGTCTTTCCAGCCGTCCTCACTGTTATGAGGATGGGCGTTGATAAATGAGAGCGATCAAGCCGATCGAGCTATTAGTACCGGTAAGCTACGCGCGTCGCCGCGCTTCCACACCCGGCCTATCAACGTGGTCGTCTTCCACGGCTCTCGAGGGAGAACTCGTTTTGAGGTGGGTTTCCCGCTTAGATGCATTCAGCGGTTATCCCGTCCATACATAGCTACCCTGCACTGCGGCTGGCGCCACAACAGGTCCACCAGAGGTATGTTCATCCCGGTCCTCTCGTACTAGGGACAAATCCTCTCAATTCTCCTACACCCACGGCAGATAGGGACCGAACTGTCTCACGACGTTCTGAACCCAGCTCACGTACCACTTTAATCGGCGAACAGCCGAACCCTTGGGACCTTCTCCAGCCCCAGGATGTGATGAGCCGACATCGAGGTGCCAAACAACCCCGTCGATATGGACTCTTGGGGGTTATCAGCCTGTTATCCCCGGCGTACCTTTTATCCGTTGAGCGATGGCCCTTCCACGAGGGACCACCGGATCACTATGACCGACTTTCGTCTCTGCTCGACTTGTCTGTCTCGCAGTCAGGCAGGCTTATGCCATTGCACTCGACGAGCGATTTCCGACCGCTCTGAGCCCACCATCGCGCGCCTCCGTTACTCTTTGGGAGGCGACCGCCCCAGTCAAACTGCCTACCATGCATTGTCCCGGACCCGGATGACGGGCCTCGGTTAGACATCCATGACGATAAGGGTGGTATTTCAAGGGTGGCTCCACACGAGCTGGCGCCCATGCTTCAAAGCCTACCACCTATCCTACACATGCCGACACGAATGCCAATGCAAAGTTACAGTAAAGGTGCACGG